>CAZIJN010000008.1:0-58345 GCA_964539635.1 uncultured Desulfobacterales bacterium
GGTTTGCTGATGTTGAAAAGATATATCAACACGGGAGTGTTGTATGGAATATATAGAAAGAAGATTGTTGATAGATTTCCTATCAAGGCATTCTACAATCCTGCTATGGAAAACTTTTGAAAAGGAACTGAAAAAAGAATTTTGGAAAGAACACACATTTTGGAGTGATGGTTATTTTGTTTGCAGCATTGGGAATGTTTCAGAAAAGACAATCAGAAGGTATATTGATGAACAAGGTTAGTTTACTGGTTTCATCTACTGAACAAGTTCAGTGGTTTTCACCAGCAGTGAAATATAAAAAAACAGAGCAATGGTGTATTATGGAGGAGATGATGAGTGATTATGATAATTGGGACTGGGAAGCAGGCATAAAACAGGTGGCTGATATAAGTGCCTGGCAGGAGAAGTTCCAATACATTGAAGAGTTACGAGTAAGTGGTGACGGTGAACGAGTTGCTGCAATTGTAAAAAATGATGATATGGAGTTTACAGTCTGCATTCAAAGTGAAGGAGAAGAGCCTGAAACATGGGAAACTGGCTATGACAAGGCTTGGAATCTTCAATTTGGTCCAGATGACAGACTCTCTGCATTAGTATCTGATACAGGTGAATGGACAGTCTGTACAGATGGTGAAACATGGGAGAATGGATACGATTTTGTTTGGAACATGCGGTTTAATCCTAATGGAGTAATCGCTGTATCTGGTCAAAAGGAGCTTTTGTATAGTGTTATCAACAATGATGTTCCGTGGGAGAACGAATTTTCAAGATTGACTGGTATGGTAATAAGTCCTGATAGCGAAAAGACAGCAGCAGTTGTTGAATCTGTACCTGTTCTTGAGAGCGAGATTTTTAAGTTTAGAACCGGCTGTTATTCAGTTGCAATTAATGGAGAGGCATGGGATAGAAATTTTATGAATGTATGGGATCCAACGTTTTCACAAGATTCCAAACATGTTGCAGCCTCTGTAAGAACCTCATATTATGACTACTACATTGCTGTTGATGGACGAACTTGGGACACTCCCTTCTCCTCTGTCTGGGAACCCCGCTTTGCTCCTCTGGCTGCTTCAAATGCAGAAACTAAACCATCTTCTGATGCTGATAACTTTACCAACTCTCATAATTACTCTGTTACAGCTCCTGTGAAAAAAGGGGGAAAATGGTTTTTGGCAAAAGACGGGGTAATTTTTTGGGATCGCCCCTATTTTCAGCTTTGGCATCATCTCTACTCTCCTGACGGCAGTAAGATTGCGGCAATTGTCTCACCTGAATTTGGTCGATGGACAGTTGCTTGTGATAACACTCCATGGTCATTGACCTTTTCAGATTATGTATCTGATCCGATATTCAGCCCTGATGGAAATAGAATAGCCTGTATTTTCAAGGAAAACGGAAGGTGGGGAGCTGCTGTAGATGGCAAAGCGTGGGACTGCATGTTTGATATGGTATGGCAGCCTGTTTTTAGCGATAACGGCTCACATCTTGCGTTCAAGGTAAAGATAGGCGGCAGTTATCATATAGCTGTTGACGGCATTGTGCTTGATGCAAAATATGATGATATGGCAAATCCTATGTTCAGCCCTGATAGTTCAAGTATGCTTATAAGAGGGCGGCAGGGTGATATTTACAACAGAGAAGTTATCTCTCTAAAAGGGAGGATTTAAATATGCACTCCTATTACTCTTTTGTTACTGGTCCTCTTGCATGGGCAGCATTTATAATATTTATTGGGGGAAGCATCTGGCGTTTTAATTCACTTTGGCAGCTTGCAAAGAAAAAAGATGGCGTAGTGTTTGAATACATGGAGAAAAAATTTGCATTACGCTCGATTTTTCACTGGATTGTCCCGTTTGGAAGCCGAAGCATGCAGCTCAATCCTGCTATGACTGTTGCTACATTTTTATTTCATATCTGCCTTTTTATCACTCCTATTTTTGTGTTTGGTCATGTTATGCTCTGGAAAGAGAACTTTAATATAAGCTGGTTTACACTGCCTGATATGGCTGCTGATGTGATGACAGTTATAGTTATTCTCTCCTGCCTCTTTTTTCTATGGAGAAGATTCAAGCTGCCTCATGTCAAATATCTTACAACACCCTCAGATTTTGTTATTCTATTTATTGTTGCTGCACCTTTTATTACGGGATTTTGGGCTTATCATCAATTTTTAGGCTTTGAAGTTATGACTATTATCCATATAATTTCAGGTGAGATAATGTTGGTTGCAATTCCATTTACAAAGCTGTTCCACATGTTCCTCTTTCCATTTACACGAGGATATATCGGCTCGGAATTTGGCGGAGTCCGCATGGCAAAAGATTGGTAAATTAAATTGTTCAGATGGTAGAAAAATCTCAGATAAAAAATAGAGAGGGTTACATGAGCGAATCTAAATCAGTAGATGAGAATAAGAAAATGGAAAGCAAACGAATAGAAGATCAGGGAATTTTAAAAGGAATCGAGCAGCTTACCCCTGAACGAATAGAGAGTACCATTCGTCAGGTTATAGATGACGAAACAGGTGCAAGGCTTAAAGTGTATGTTGATACCTGCGTCCATTGCGGATTGTGCAGCGAGGGGTGTCACTATTTTGTTTCACTGCAAGACCCGAAATTATCTCCGGCAGCAAAGGTAAAACAGACGCTTTACGAGATTATGCGTAAAAATGGGAAAGTTTCACCTGAATTTATAAAACAGGCTGCTGTAATTGCCTACACTCAGTGCAACCTGTGTAAAAGGTGTGCCATGTACTGCCCGTTTGGTCTTGATGTCTCTTACGTGATGGCAGTTATGAGAAGAATATGCCATAAACTCGGAGTTGTACCTCTTTACATTCAAGATACTGCCCACAGCCACTCGGTTGCTATGAATCAGATGTGGGTAAAAGATGATGAATGGGTTGATACGTTGATGTGGCAGGAGGAAGAGGCTCAAGATGTAATGGAAAATTTAAGGATTCCATTGGATAAAGAGGGGGCTGATATATTCTACTCTGTCATAGGTCCTGAGCCTAAATTCAGGGCACAGCTTATACTTCAGGCAGCAGTTATCATGAATGCAGCTAACGAGAACTGGACAATGCCCTCAATGCCCGGGTGGGATAACAGCGATATGTGCATGTTTACCGGCGATTATGAGATGATGGAGCGTCTCAAAAGACTCCATTTTGAATCTGCGTTAAATTTAAGGGCAAAAAGAATTGTAATGGGAGAGTGCGGTCATGCTTTCCGCTCTGTGTATGATGTTGGAAACCGTGCTTTGGGCTGGAGAATGCCTCCTATTGAGATTGTTCATGCAATTGAGTATTACAATGAACTTTTTGAACAAAAGAAGATTAAGATCAAAAAGAAGTTTGACCGCCCTGTAACTCTGCACGATCCATGTAATATTGTAAGGGGCAGAGGGCTTCACGAGATGGCAAGAAATATTGTTAATGCCACCTGTTCCAATTTTATCGAGATGCTCCCAAACAGAGAGCACAACTACTGCTGTAGTGCAGGAGGCGGTGTTATAAATTGTGGTCCTCCTTTTAAAAATGCCCGAGTGGAGAGCGGTGCTGTAAAGGCAAAACAGCTTTTTGAAGCAAAGGCAAAAGGAGCAGAGGTTGTTATAGCTCCGTGTCATAACTGTCATGGTGGTCTTGAGGATATTATCCACCATTATGGAGTTGAGATGGAACTTAAATTTTTTGGCGATATTATCTACGAAATTCTTGAACTGCCTGAATAGCAGCATCACTGATAAGGAGAAATTTAATATGAATAGGTTCATTAGCGGTGTTATTAATATTTCGGGTATTGCCATTGCATTTGTTATTCTGACATCTATCTGTTTTGCTATAACAACAGCCAATGCAGACGACTGTTACACCATAAATGGCGAAACCATTGACTCGAACAGCAACAGAAGACCATTTGTCTGTTTTCCCCACGATTCCCATAATGAAAAAGCTGGTCTTGAAGAGAGCTGCGATAAATGCCACCACACGTTTGACGATCAGGGAAAACTCATAGAAGGCGAATCTTCAGAAGACAAATCCTGCTCTGAATGTCATGCCGGCGGTGCAGATGCACAAAAGAGTTCTGATCCAAATAAAGTAAATATTGATCTTGCAGCAAGATATCATAAACTCTGTCGAGAGTGCCATCTTACAGAGAAAAAGGGACCGGTTGTGTGCGGTGGGTGTCATAGAAGATAACTTTGTATAATTAAAAACTTATTTTAAAGTTTTTCATAAGATAGAGGAGAGCCGTAAATATGCCTAAGAAAATACTTGTTGTTGATGACGATCCTGCAATTGTCAGATACCTTGTCAATATATTCAATGACAATGGTTATGAAACCTGCACCGCAAATGATGGTGCTGAAGCATTTGAGGTGCTGAAAAAAGAGATACCTGATCTTATAACGCTTGATATTGACATGCCCAAAGAGTGGGGACCTAAATTTTTCAGAAGATTTTCCAAACAGGAGAATTTAAAAAATATTCCTGTAATTGTTATAAGCGGAATGGCAAGCCGCCATCTCTCAATTGATAAGGCTATCACATGGCTGCCTAAACCATTTGATCCTGAAAAATTGATTGGTATTGTAAAAAATACGATTGGATAAGATAAAGTTTGAACTACTATAGTTTGATTTAATAACTAAAAAAAATGAAAATTCCTATACCTTTAAGTTACTTCAAATTACTGTTCATGGTTCTACTTAGACTCTATATCCACGAATTTTCCAAAAGGAGCGAGTGACTCTTCCTGTTTTTTTCTCGGAAGAGTCAACTCAAAACAGCTTCCCTCTCCTAATATTGATTCTACCTCGATCTTTCCCCCATGCTGCTCAACCACATGCCCTGCAATAAAAAGTCCGAGACCTGTGCCTTGAGAGCCTTTAGAGCTAAAGAAAAGTGTAAACATTCTCTCCCGCGTATCTTTATCCATGCCCATGCCGTTATCTTTTATGGATAGACATATATTAGACCCCTCTTCCCCGGTCTCTTCCCATAGCCTGAACTCAACTTTATGCTCTTTATCTTTTCTCTTGTCGTACACACACGCTTCAACAGCATTTTCTGCAAGATTTACCAATGCTGACTCTAACCAGTTGGAATCAATATCCATATCTCCAAGTGATTCAGGAAGGTAAGTTTTAATTTCAATACCGTTTTTGTTGGCAAGCTCTTCTACTCTACTGATAACGGTTTTTACAAGCTCTACTACATCAACTGTCTGATACTGTAATTTTCTTGACTTTGCATAGTAGAGAATCTCAAGCACCATCTTTTTAATACGTCTAACCATCTGCTTGACAGATTCAAAAGCAATTTGGACACTTTCAGGATCACTTTTTCTCAATCCTGACTCCATCTGATAAATGCCGCCGTCTAAGGCTGTAAGCATACCCTTAACACCATGAGACATAGAGCCGAGCATAAGCCCAAGTGATGCAAGATGCCCCTGAAGCTGGCGTATCTGAGTTATATCTGTGGCTATCTCCATTACCTGAGTAATTTCAGCATCGTCATTAAATATCGGAGCTGTTCTGGTCAAAACGTGATACTGCTGTCCAGAGCGTGCTGTAACAACCTCCTCAGTAGAGTGCGATTTACCATCTTCAAAAGTTTTTACAACTGGACAGGTCGGGCATACGGAAGTTCGTCTTTTGTAAATTTTATAGCAGTACTCTCCAATCTCATTTCCAAAATCTCTCTGAAAAAAGCTGTTGCCTCCAATAAGCCTCATATCTTTACTCTGTATGGATATATAACACGGCACCTCATTAAAGAGCTGATAGTAAAGCGTGCGGTCATGTTCAAGATCAGCTAAACGCTCAGAATAGATAGAGATGCGGCGATCATTTGCAATACATTTTCTGGCGTGGTGTATGGCAAGATTTAATGCTTTGCTGTTCACAGGAATCTCAAGAAAATTGATCGCATGAGTTCCTATTTGATCCATAGCCTGATCAAGATTTTTTTTAGCACAAAATACGATAACTTGAAGTAAGGGATTCGTGCGTTTAAGGTTTTTTACATCTAAAGCTATGCTGTTACCGTTAAGAAATGGATTGACTAACAAAATATCAAACTCTTTTGTCCCAATTTTTGATGCCATCTCTTCTGTTGTTATGCCAATAGAAACCGTCATGCCAGTGCGTTCCAGATAGAGCTGTAACGCTTTAGCATGTTGTTCGCTATCCTCTACCAATAAAATATTTTCAGCCACGTCAGCCCGCCATTTTTATATTTAACTGCTTTTATCAGCAGATTTTAAAAAAGTATGATAATTATCAATTAAAACAATTTGGTTAAATCTATTCCTATATTTTTACAGAAAAGAGCCTTATACGCAATAAAGAATTAACCTAATATTTTCTAACAATCGCAAAACTGCACTCTTTTTTCTTTCCAAAATAGTGAATAGACATATATATTTATAAATGTGTATTGTTAAAAAAACAACGTTTAGAAATTAGATTAAACCACTATTGGGTATTTTTTAGATAAGATATTTATTTAAGGAGATAGCGATGTTTGATTTTACAATGACCGAAAGTCAAAAAGCCTTAAGAGATGAAGCCCGCCAGTTTACAAAATGGGTTCCTAAAGAGATGATTCTTGATATGGACAAAGAGAAGATTCAATTTCCACACGAGTATCTAAAAGAGGCTGGAAAGAGAAATCTTCTTGGACTTAGACTGCCGCAAAAATATGGCGGAAGAGGTCTTGGCTGGGTTGATAATATTATAGCTGCGGAAGAGATAGGAGTTGCAAGCTACTCTTTAGCCTGTCTATGGGGAGTTGGTGCAGATATTGTATGCGAAGCTGTTATTGATTTTGGGTGTGAAGAGTTAAAGCAGGAGGTTGTGGTGCCTCTCTTAAAAGGAGAGGTTTATGCAGCAGAAGGATTGACAGAGCCGAGAGGAGGTTCTGATTTTTTTGGTGCAACAACCTATGCAAAAAAAGATGGTGATGACTGGATAATCAACGGTCAGAAGAGATTTATAGTGGGAGCAGAGGGTGCAGACTGGTTTTTAGTGTATGCAGTTACAGACCCTTCAGCACCAAGCCATAAAAGACTTACAGCGTTTATGGTGCCACGAACAAAAGGGGTTGAGACAAAATATATCTATGGTCTGATGGGTGTTAGAGGCGGCGGGGCTGGACGGCTTATTTTAAAAGATGTGAGAGTTCCGGAAAGATTTGCCCTTAACGGGATAAACGGTGGTGTCAGCGTTTTTACTAAAATGATGATACCGGAAAGATTAGGCACAGCAGCAATGACCGTTGGTTCAGTAAGACCGGCAATAGAGATAGCCACCCGATACACATCACGCAGAAAATCCTTTGGGCAGCCTATTATGAACTATCAGGCAGTTGGTTTTAAAATAGCAGATAGCGTGATGCTTCTTGATGCTGCACGAGGTCTTGTTTACAGCACAGCCCTTGCTGTAGATTCGGGCAGGGTATCTGCAGGAAGAGTGCGGAGAATGGTCTCAGAATCTAAAAAATTTGTATCAGAAACTGCTTGGGATATCGCAAACAAATGTATGCAGACAATCGGAGGAATCGGATACACTGATGTCTATCCTCTTGAGAGAATAGTAAGAGATATAAGGCTTTCCATGATTTGGGTCGGCTCAAATGAGATCATGCAGATGATTATCCAGAACGAATGGTATAAGGAGTACTTTAAAGAGCTTATAACAGAAGATATCAGAGATGTTGAATATGACTCTGCGAATGCTGATAAAGAGGAGGAAAAGGTTTATCAAGATGAGGATCAGAGAAACCCTTAACATCTAAATGTCATCAACTTATACTTAAATTAGTAATAAATGGAGCTTTTTATATTTAAGTAGAGACGCTTGACCCCGCATCTCTACAGTTTAGGAAAAACTCAATTTATGTGACCTTAAAAAGTATAAATATATAAGATTATCATACGCAGCCGCGACAGACCTTTTTATTGTCAACCAGTTCAAGCTTAGTTCTCATTGCAGGCTCTCCGCATATTTCACAAAGTTCAGATGGTTCCATTCTTGCCCTTTGCGGTGGTTCCATCTGCACAGACTTAATATTAAAAAGCTGTTCTGTAGGAGTCTCTAAAATCTCTCTGCTTCTTTTTAGATGCAGCTCATAAAATCTCTCTCGCTCTGTCTCTGTAGCGTCTCCATTTACAATCTTTTGAAGAAGTGCGGTGTGTTCAGCATTTGGAGTCATCATATTTGGACGCATAGAGACTCTGACCCCTTTCCCTGAATTGCGGCTGAATAGAGTTAAAGCCATCTTGCCGTAATCTTTATGAAAAAAATTTCCCTTTCCAAATGTGCAGCCGGTAAGCACCTGAACTGCATCAGCAGAACAGGCATCTGTCTCTACAATTGCCACAATCTCCTCGTCAGGGGAACGATCTTCGTTCAGCCTCTGCATACCTTCCAAAGCTGCCTTATATCCAATTGAAAGCCCCGGGCAGATATGACCATGAAAATCAACACACCGTTTAAAATCATCTGACTGCATAACATCTACTTTTTCACTGCAACAATCGCACATAATCTATCTCTCCTTTTTATACGTTTTATATTAAATTAAGAGTATCTATTAAATTAAATCAATTTAAAATTTATGGTCAATTCTAATTTTAAAGCACTTTTGGCAACTGATGCAGGAGGTTTTGCAAATGGTGCTGCCCGTCTTACTGCCTCTAATGCTGCCTTGTTAAGCGATTCATATTCTGCTTTTTTTACTATTTCAAGAGCGTTGACATTTCCATTATTATCAATCAAAAACCTTACCCTGACACTTCCCTCTTGATTTCTCCTGCGTGCCATCTGAGGATAACGTTTATTTTTCTCAATCATAAGACGCATAGTGTTAAAATATGCTTTTGCTGAGATTTCATCAGATTTAGAGCTTAAAGGGTGTGGATTTGTCTGTGCTGAAGCAGGCGGAGTTTTTACTGTCGGCAACGCTTTAACTGGAGAAGGTGATAGGGTAGATTTCACAGCTTGAACAGGAAGAGCATTAAGTGCTGGCACAACAACTTTTGTTTGTGTTGTTATAGGCTTTTCAACACTTTTATTGACAATAGCGGGCATCTCTTTTAGCTTCTCTATTTTTTCAACAGGCTTTTTTCTCTTCTCAACAACCACCTTTTTTCGTGCAGGCTCTGCTTTTTTTCTCTCTTTGACAGGTAAAATTTTAGGCTTTTCTTCTATTTTAACCTCTTTTATCGGCTCTGGTATAGGAGGAGGAATTTTTACAGGCTGAGGTTTCACTGGTTCAACAGGCTTGTTTATTACAGGGGCAGCGTGAGGCGGAATCTTTATCGGGGCAGGCTTTGGAATCTCTTGCAAAATAACCTCAATTTTTATCGGTTCATCTTTTTTCTTAAAATCTGGTTTTAATTTATAGATTTCTGAAATATGGGTAAATACGAACAGATGAACGATAAGAGAAAAAGTTACCATTATTCCCATAACATTTATCTTTTTTTCTCTTTCCAATGCAATTGCCATAGTTAAAAATCCTGTTTTTTAGTTATACGCAAAAAGTCATATATCAGTTTTTTGCGATTAGACATTTAGTGATTAATTAAATTCTCATTCCTCAGCAAGATAACACACAAGAGATATCAATCTTTTTCTGTTGCAATACAGAGCCTTCCAGCTCCAGCAGCTTTTGCAATATCCATAACTTTGACAGCAAAGTTAAGCTCAACCGCTCTATCAGCCTTGATAATAACAAGAGTATCTGATTGGAATTTGTTCATATTTTCTCGTTTATCGATCATGTTTTCAAGCGTTGCCATCAACTTATCATCTTCAACAAACCTGCCCTCAATATGGCTTTTCCCCTCTTTATCCACATAAACTGTTATATCTTTACTGCTATCTTCTTCTTGAGCAGCAGAATCAGCTTGCGGAAGTTTTATATCAATGCCCTCTTCAACTATAAAATTTGCTGTGAGCATAAAATAGATAAGAAGCATAAAAACAATATCAATCAGAGATGTTAAAGGCATCTGAATCTGGTAGGTTGTTTTTGCTTTGCGATGAACCAGCATGTATATCTCCTGAATTTAACCTGATTTTGAATAATCCTGATTTTAAATAATCGTTATACGTGGTCAGAAAAAAAGAAAATATGGATAGAAAACTATAAGATGCTATTGAGCATTTTTTTGATTAAAATCGCAAACAGGCAGAGAGATGCTCTTTATAAAAGTAACAGCACCGCTTTGCAATTGTGCCTCATAACGATTAACCCTTGATACAAGATAGCTGTGGGCAACCATAGCAGGCAGAGCAACAGCAAGCCCAAGAGCAGTTGTAAGCATTGCCTCCCAAATTCCTCCTGCAAGGACAGAGGCATTAACCTTTCCTCCCATCTGTTGAATTACCATAAATGCTTTAATCATTCCAAGCACTGTACCGAGAAGCCCTAAAATAGGGGTGATATTGGCAATAGTTGCCAATATTTGAAGGTGTGAGGATAAACCTCTTACCTCCTCTTCAGTTGCATTGACAATAACGGTTTCAAGAGTCTCTCTATCGCAGTTCATAGCATTAATTGCCTCTGTAAGAACCCGTCCCATTGGAGATTTACTATTTTTTGCTGCATCTAAGGCATCTTTTACCTTGTCAGCTTTAAGCATTGAGGCAATATTGGACGCAAGCCCGTTTCCTCTGCTCTTCATTCGGGCAAAACAGACCAGACGTTCAAGAAAAATAGCCAAGGCAACCACAGAACATGCTAAAATTGGAACAACAAGAACTCCCCCTTTTGATATCAATAACGATATATCTTTAATTGAAAAAATATCTATCATATTTACGCTGTCCCTTATGAACTCTATTCCTTAGGAATGAAAATTTAATAACACCCGAAATCATTTGAAACCGCTCTTCAATATTTAATCTTCAATGATTATAAGTTTAGGGAGTTATTGCATGCTCATTCCTTATTGAAAATATTTCTATTCTCCAAACATGTAGAATAAAAAAGCCACAAAAGCACAGCAGATTTACCATCTGCTTGTTTGCCTTCGTGGCTTAGGTTTATTTTATAAATTTTTAATCTTTTTTACTTTTTTAGATGCTAATTTCCACTAATCTATTCCACTGCTCTATTAGATTTCATCTTATTATTAAAAAAGATTTCTATTTTAAATTTATTACACACTCACCTTCTTGGTGATAATTTTTTTAAGTTTTAAATAGACAACAAACTGTTGTTTGTCAACTTTTTTCATCTATCTTCATCAAGTCTAAATTTGATGGTCATGTAAAAAACTAAACGCCGGCTATGTATTTGAATTGGTTTATATTTGTCTGTTGATAATGCGAATTATGGGTTAAAGCAATCTATGTTTTTGTGTAAATCAGTCTAATAAATTCTTTAGCTCGCTTTTGCTTCATTCTTGGCAAACTCTTTACCTTTTTCAAACTCCTCTTTAAAATATCCTTTTACTTTTTCAGGGTCAAATGTGAGAAATGTTCCGCCTGATTCAAAGTGCTGGATAAAGACCTTTCCAACAGCATATGTGGAGGCACCAGCGATAATCGGCATTGATGCAGCACCTACAATCTGTCCAACAAAAGGTATGGTTTTAGCAAGAGAGCTTACCCAAGGAGCGCTTACTACTGGAACAACTCCGCCGGTTAGGGTTGTGACCGCAGTTTTTCCAATGTCTTTGCTGAATTGAATATTGTAGAGTTTGCATAGTGCTCTTACTGTATCAAGCTGGATACCTGTTAATGCAACAATATCCACCACAGGAAATGGAATAAGCCCTGCACCAACTGAGGCAATCATTCTATTTTTAACGATATGGTTTGCTTCAGATATCCTCTCTTTTGATGTCATAGGAGCAGGAGCAGCTTCAGTCTGTTCTGTATTATTTTTTTGTTCTTCTGTCATCTTTTTCTGGTTCTCCTTTTGTTGTTCGGTTGTTGATTTTTGTTCCTCTGTTGCAACTTTTGAGTTCTTTTGCTCTTCTTTTATTGAATTTTGTTGATTTTTTGCAGCGTAATCTGGCTGGGTTGAACTTGATGACGTTGATGAATTAGATGAGGTTGGATTCTCTTTTTTTGTTTTTTCTTCTTTCACCTGTGCTCCTTTCAAGACTTACATATTCTGTTGTGAGTTTATTACTGGTGAATCTGAACGTACAAAATACTCCCATAGGTTAAAGAAAACTTTTATCTTTTAATTAATTTATTGTCAATCAGTTTAACCTTTCTTCATAATCAGTTTAATTTCTTTAAAATAAGGTTGTTTTTGACTCTTGGGAACACTTTTTTAATATTTGAAAATTGTTGATAACTTGACTCATTGCTGTTATTTTACAAAAGGTTTAATTATTGTTTTAATATTTAAGAGTCTTACGAAAAATTAGGTGTAAATTATGAAAAGAATTTTGCTGTTTTTCTTTCTGCTGTTTGTTATTTTTCCATTGTTCTTGTTTCTTTTTAATCAGTTTGAATTGAGAACCCCTGTTGTTAATGTAAACATTCCTGCGACATACCTTCCAAAAACTTATGATATGAATTTGGATATTAAAGAAAGGGGAACAGGATTAAGGCGGATATTTATTGCCATCTCTCAAAATGGCAAGGATAAAGTTATTTTAGACAAAACATATCCGCGTGTATCTAAAAGCGGATTCTTTTTTGGATCAGGTGTTTATAGCGAATCTTTAAAGGTTGCGGTTGAATCATCAAAATATGGTATGGTAGATGGTGAAGCCACTCTTACAGTAAAAATTTCTGACTACTCATGGTGGCGGTGGAATAATGGCAACCGTTTTTTGATTGAGCAAAAGGTTGTTATAGATACCAAACCTCCAGAAATTGAGGTTTTAAGTAAAACCCATAATGTCAACAGAGGCGGTGTAGGACTTGTTATATACAGGTTAAAGAGCGATAATGATCAGATTACAAGCGGAGTTCAAGTTGGAGATGTCTTTTACAAAGGATACTCTGGATTGTTTGATCAGCATAACGATGTATTTGCCTCGTTTTTTGCATTGAATCATCTTCAAGGTGCTGGAACAGAGATGTATGTAAAGGCTGAAGATGTTGCCGGCAATATCTCAAAAAAAGGATTTTACCACTACATCAAAGAGAAAAAATTTCGTAATGATACTCTTGAAATATCTGACTCTTTTTTGCAAAATATCATGCCTCAGTTTAATTTAGGAGAGGTTGAAGCAACATTTGACTCAGCAGCTAATCCGCTGTTAAACAAGTTTATCTATATCAATCAGAAATTAAGACCACTTAATATTGATCAGATTTTAAAGCCTGTAGAACAGACTGAGAATAAAATGATGTGGTCAGGCACTTTTATAAGGCTTCCGGGAGCTGCTCCTCGTGCACAGTTTGCAGATCGCAGGACATACAAGTATAATGGAAAGCAGATTGACCAGCAGTATCACATGGGTGTAGATTTAGCATCTCTTGCCCGTTCAGACATACCTGCTGCCAATTCAGGCAGGATAATAGGCGTTGATGATATTGGAATTTTCGGGAAATGCGTGTTGATTGACCACGGTTTTGGACTCTGCTCATCTTATGCTCATTTGAGTAATATATCGGTAAAAGTTGGAGATATGGTCAAAAGGGGAGATGTTATTGGACAGACAGGAGTTACTGGTCTTGCAGCAGGAGATCACCTCCATTTCGGAATGTCGGTTGATAAGACATTTGTAAATCCGGTAGAGTGGTGGGACCCATTATGGATTAAGAACAACATTGATTTAAAGATAAACGAGGTCAAACAGGAACTTGCAAAAAAATAGTGCAGTTACAGTTAAAAACTTTAAATGATAATATGGAACATTAAAAATACTATGACGCAACATATAAACAATACGACACAATTCAAGGTAAACAAAACCTATGCCCAGATTAACCAAAAGATAAGAGAGGGTAAGGCTGTAGTGGTAACTGCCGAGGAGATTATCGACATAGTCAGAGAAAATGGTGCGGTTGAGGCAGCTCAGAATGTTGATGTTGTTACAACAGGCACTTTTGCCCCGATGTGCTCATCAGGTGCGTTTATCAATATTGGGCAGTCAAAGCCTCTTGTAAGAACCACAAAGACATGGTTTAACAATGTGCCTGCCTATTCCGGCGTAGCTGCTGTAGATTGTTTTATAGGTGCAACCCAGACGAGCGAAGAAGACCCATTAAATAGGATCTATCCGGGAGAGTTTAACTATGGCGGAGGTCATGTTATCCACGATCTTGTTGCTGGAAATAAGATTGAGCTTAGAGCAGAAAGCTATGGTACAGACTGCTATCCAAACCGCCGCATAGAAAAGATTGTAACGCTGAATGATCTGCCTCAGGCAATAATGTGCAATCCTCGAAACGCATATCAAAATTACAACTGTGCGATCAACAGGTCAGATAAGATCAAATATACCTATATGGGCACGCTTAAACCTCATATGGGAAATGCCAACTATTCTACATCTGGAGCATTAAGTCCGTTATTAAATGATCCATATTTGAAAACTATAGGCATTGGCACAAGAATTTTTCTTGGAGGTGCCCAAGGTTATGTAACATGGTCTGGAACCCAGCATAAACGAGAGGTTCAACGGGGATTGAACGGAGTTCCTTTAACTCCTGCTGCAACCCTTTTTGTAATGGGTAATCTTAAAGAGATGTCGCCTGATTGGCTTATAGGACAGAGTATAAGAGGATATGGCTGTTCTCTTTCTGTGGGGCTTGGCATTCCTATTCCTATACTAAATGAGGAGATAGCAACATACACATCTGTATCTGATGAGGATATTTTTACTCAGGTAATTGATTACGGATATGACTATCCAAATGCTGCATCAAAAAGTTATGGGCAGGTAAGTTATGCAGAGCTTAAAAGCGGCACTATTATGATTCAAGGAAAAGAGGTGAATACAGTTCCGCTCTCCAGTATGATTAAGGCAAGAAAGATTGCAGCACTATTGAAAGAGTCTATTAAAAACGGTACATTTATGTTGGGAGAACCTCAACACTTCTTTTAATTTTATATAAACTTCTAAGGGCGATTAATTAACCTAATCGCCCTTAAATTTTCATCTTTACGTTGTGCCTCTATCGGCACGAGATTTATAAGGAATAGATACGCATTGAAAGAGACAACATATACTTCTGAGCAGGTAGATAGTTCTGTTAATAAAGAAACAGATAATAAAAAAAACGGGGCAGAAAGCAAAAAGATGGTTAAGCCAGAAAAGGTTATAAAGAAAAAGAGTGCTGTTCGTGAGAATATAGAGGCAATAATAATTGCAGTCCTTCTTGCTCTTTTTATCAGAACATTTGTTGTGCAGGCATTTAAAATCCCTTCTGGTTCAATGATGGATACTCTGCTTGTAGGCGATCACATTCTGGTGAGCAAATTTACATACGGGGTTAAGTTGCCATTTACAGATGGATATACCATGATTCCTTTCAAAGAGCCGGTAAAAGGTGATATTGTAGTTTTTAAATACCCTGAAGACCCTGACAAAGATTTTATTAAAAGAGTTGTTGCTGTAGGCGGAGATACAGTAGAGATAAAAGATAAGAAGCTCTATGTTAATGATGTGCTTCAAGATAAAGAGCCTTATGCTGTTTATAAAGACCCTTCAGTTATCCCCGGCACATTTACAACGCGTGATAACATGCCTTTAACCAAAGTGCCTGAAAACTCTCTATTTGTGATGGGAGATAACAGGGATAACAGCCATGACAGCAGATTTTGGGGTTTTGTTGATTTAAAGGCGGTAAAAGGCAGGGCGTTTCTTATCTACTGGTCATGGAATAGCGATGAGTTTGAAGTAAGGTGGAGCAGAATAGGAGATGTGTTAAAATAGCTCTTTTTAAGTTAAAAAAATTGATAGACTCTTAAATTTATTCATTTGATATCAACTTTGTTTATTAAAACGGAAAATTGAAAAAAAATGCGTTTTGAACATAAAGACCTTTTGGATATTGAATCCCTTTCTGTCAAGGATATCACAATGATTCTTGACACGGCTGAGGGAATGAAAGAGATTTCAAGCCGTCCTGTAAAAAAAGTGCCGACTCTTAGAGGAAAAACAATAGTTCTCTTTTTTCAAGAGCCAAGTACCCGCACTAAAATCTCATTTGACATTGCTGCTAAACGGTTAAGTGCTGATACTATAGCTATATCCTCTGGTTCAAGCAGTATTGTAAAAGGAGAAACGCTTATTGATACTGCAAAAAATCTTGAGTCAATGAATCCTGATATTATTGTTATACGCCACCCATCTTCAGGTGCAGCAGAACTTATTGCCCGAAGAGTAAAAGCATCTGTTGTAAATGCAGGAGATGGTCTCCACGCCCACCCGACACAGTCTCTGCTTGATATGATGAGCGTAAGAGAACGAAAGGGGAGAATTGAAGGACTCAATATTTCAATTATCGGAGATATTGCACATAGCAGAGTTGCAAGATCAAATATAGAGGGCTTTACAAAGATGGGGGCAACTGTAACGGTTGCTGCACCTCCTACCATGATCCCAAAAGGGATTGAGACTCTTGGATGCAGAGTCGCCCCTGATATTGATTCGTGCATTGACAATGCTGATGTTGTTATGATGCTTCGTATTCAAAAGGAGCGTCAGGAGACCATTCTTTTTCCTACTGAACGTGAATATTCAATGCAGTTTGGATTGAACAGCCATAGGCTCAAGCGTGCAAAAAGAGATGTTTTGGTTATGCACCCGGGTCCTATGAATAGAGGAGTTGAAATATCCAACGATGTTGCCGATGGTGAACACTCAGTAATATTGGAGCAGGTTACAAACGGTGTTGCACTTAGAATGGCTGTATTTTATCTTGTTGCAGGGGGAATGAAAAATGCGGATTAGATTGAGAGGTGGACGGGTTCTTGATCCCGGAAAGATAGATGCTTTTAAAGATATTATCATTTCAAACGGTGTTATTGAATCTATAGTTGATCCTATTGATGAGGTTGTACAGCCATCTGCAATAGATGTTCAAAAATCTGGAGAGTCATGCTCAACCATATCTAACTATATTGAAATTGATATAACAGGAATGGTTGCGGTTCCGGGTTTTATTGATCTGCATGTTCATCTGCGTGAACCCGGGCAGGAGTATAAAGAGACCATTGAAACAGGATTAAGAGCAGCAGCCAAAGGCGGATTTACAGCAGTCTGCCCGATGCCGAACACCTCTCCTGTAAACGATAACAGCTCGATAACAGCCTTTATGGTAAGCCGTGCCAAAGAAACAACTCCAGTTACTAATGTGGCTGATAAATCAGAACTATATTCAGGAATCTGTAGGCTCTATCCTGTAGGTGCAATCACAAAAGGGTTGCAAGGAGAATCTCTGTGCGAATATGCAGATATGAAAAGAGCCGGCATAGTTGCAATCACTGATGATGGTCGTCCAGTTGAAAATGCCCGAGTGATGAGGCGTGCAATGGAGTATGCAAATGGTCTTGGTTTACCGGTTATCTCTCACTCTGAGGATATTAATCTTGCCAAAGACGGCTCTATGAATGAAGGTGTTGTTGCGACAAAGCTTGGAATTAAAGGGATTCCAAATGCTGCTGAAAGTACCGCTGTTATGCGGGATATCGCACTTGCAGAACTTACAGGTGCCCGAGTCCATATTGCCCATGTAAGTTGTGAAGAGTCAGTTGATGCAATAAGAAACGGAAAGAGAAGAGGGGTAAAAGTTACAGCAGAAACAGCACCTCACTACTTTACACTTACTGACGAAGCTGTGGCAAGATATGACACAAACGCAAAGATGAATCCTCCGTTAAGAACGGAAAAAGATCGCAAGGCTGTTATTGATGCTCTTGCTGACGGCACTATTGATATTATTGCAACAGATCACGCCCCCCACTCTCTGCTTGAAAAAGATGTTGAGTTTGATCGGGCAGCTTTTGGCATTGTAGGTCTTGAGACCTCTTTTGGGTTATCAATGCAGTTGGTTCAAGATGGTCGATTATCTTTGGACGATCTTATTAATAAAATGTCTAAGAGCCCAGCCTCAATACTTGGAATTGACAATGATCTTAAGGTCGGCAATCCTGCTGACATAACAGTAGTTGACCTAAATTCATTCTGGTCTGTTAATCCAAAAACCTTTTTATCAAAGAGCAGAAATACGCCGTTTACAGGTTTTAGTCTTAAAGGCGAAGTCTATATGACCATAGTTGGCGGTAAGATTGCATATCAAAGAGATTAAACGCAATAGAATCTGATTGGCATAAATAGCTGATTTAAATAGCATTGGAGAAAAGGTAAAAATGGGTGATTATCTGCCGAAAATTCTTGTTGTGGATGATGAACTCAGTATGCGTGAATTTCTTGAGGTTCTACTCACTCAGACAGGTTACGATGTATCCCTTGCAAAAAACGGCAAACAGGCATTAAAATTGATTCAGGATAAAGTTTTTGATCTGCTTTTATGTGATATTCGTTTGGGCGATCTTACAGGTTTGGATATCTTAAGGGCTGCAAAAAAAAGAAATCCTGAGACTATTGTTATAATGATATCGGCATACGCTACAACTGAAGTTGCAGTAGAGGCAATGAATGAAGGGGCATATGATTTTGTTCCAAAGCCGTTTGATAATAATGAGCTGAAGCAGGCAATAAAAAAAGCACTTGATCTTAAACACCCAAAGTTCAAAACCGAGACTGTTACCAAAGAGAGTCAGGCACGGCTCAATTTTGGAAAGATTGTAGGCAACAGCCCTGGCATGATAAAGATATACAACCTGATAAGTCAGGTTGCCAACACCAAAACCAATGTACTTATTTCAGGAGAGAGCGGCACAGGCAAAGAGCTTATTGCAAGGGCACTTCATGATATGAGTGACCGCACAGATAAGGCTTTTATTGTTGTCAACTGCGGCGGTATCCCTGAAAATCTTATTGAGAGTGAGTTTTTCGGACATGTAAAAGGTGCTTTTACAGGGGCAGTTTCAGATAAAAAAGGGCTTTTTGAGGCAGCACATCAAGGTACTATTTTTCTTGATGAAATTGGTGAACTTTCGCCGATGCTTCAGGTAAAACTTCTCAGGGCACTTCAGGAGACTGTTGTAAAAACTGTCGGCAGCACCCGAGAAATTGCCGTTGATGTCAGAATTATCTCTGCAACCAACAAAAATCTTGAGGAAGAGGTGGTTAAAGGCAATTTTCGTGAAGACCTATTTTTTAGACTCAACGTTATTCCGATCAAAGTTCCGCCTCTGCGTGATAGAAAAGGTGATATTGAAATTCTTGCAAACCATTTTGCAGAGAAATATTCAAAGGAGATGGGAAAAGATATTGCTAAACTATCCTCATATGCTATCGCATTTCTAAATAACTATACGTTTCCGGGCAATGTGCGTGAGCTTGAAAATTTGATTGAGAGAAGTGTCGCCCTATCATCAACCAACATTATTCTTCCTGAAAGCCTCACAATTTCAATGCACAAAAAACGCAGATGGATTGAAGGTCATAAGGATCGCCGTTATGATCTTGATGAGGTTGCACACGGGGTTAATCTTGATGAGATAATATCTGCAATTGAAGCCGCCTATGTGCAGAAGGCTATGGAGATAGCAGGGGGCAATAAGAGCAGGGCGGCAGACCTTCTTGGAATTACACTTCGTTCAATCCGTTATCGCATAAGTAAAATAAACGGAAACGAGAGAGCTGAAGATTCTGATTATGAAGATTTCACTTGAACAGAAAAAACAGGAGATTCCTTATGGATAAAGGTATAACAGAAAGGGTTAAAGATGTATCTTTTTTTCTTGAGATCGGCAAGCCGCTTGCCAAATCTAAAACAATTAAAGAGACACTTGAGGTGCTGATGTATCAGATCGGCACTATCTTTCAACCTATGAACTGGTCTCTTCTGCTTAAAGACCCTAAAAGTGGAGATATGATTTTCACTATTGTTGTGGGTTCCAACAAGGAGAAATTAGAAGGGGTTCGGATACCAAAAGGAGAGGGGATTGCAGGGCATATTCTTAATACTGGAGAGTCTCTTATTGTTGAAAATGTTGAAGAAGATGAGAGATTTAGTATAAGAATGGACGAATCCACAGGATTTAAAACCAAGTCGATAATCGGTGTTCCTCTTAAAACAGATGATAAAATATTCGGCGTAATAGAGCTTATCAACAAAATCAGCGGGCACAATTTCACACAGTTTGAACTTACGCTGCTTAACACAATTGCAGAGTATGCCGCGATTGCTATTGAACGCTCATACTACAATCAAGCATTGAAAAAAATTGCCCTGACTGATTCTCTCACAGGGCTTAAAAATAGAAAAAGTTTTGAACGGACATTGAGCAATAGAGTTGATATGCTCAAACGCTATGGAGTTGTTTCGTCTCTTCTGATTATTGATATAAAAGATTTTAAACTTATTAACCAACAGCATGGGCATGAAGGTGCAGACAAAGTTCTAAAAGAGTTTGCTATAATGCTCAGAGGTATGCTCAGAGCAGTTGATGAGATTTTTCGTTATAGTGGAGATAAGTTTACCATTATAATGCCCCAGACAAGTTTAGATAAAGCAGAACAGGCAAAGCTGCGTATTCTAAACAAGCTGCAATCTGAACTTTTTTTCAATGGTGCTGTAGCTGTTAATGCAGTAATTGGAATACGTCTTATAGATGACGAGACAACTAAAGAGATACTAAATTTCGTAAATAAGAAAAGTAGTGCTCTATCTGCCTCTTCAATATCTCAAGATGCAGATGTTGAAAGAATGGAGGCAAATCTTAAGCCTCTGCTTGATGAAGAGGAGGCTGTAAACAATATTATTGATGAAGAAGCTAAGGCTCTTGAGGATCAGCGTAAAGTCAGGTTTAAAGATGTTATGCTTCCTGGAGATTATACACATTACAGCAAAAATGATCACGGGCACATTACAGTAAAAAAGATATCCATGAAGGGAATTGAGTTTGAGACAATGAGACAGCAGCATAAAATCGAGCTTGATGATATCCTTGATGTAACTTTTACGCTTGATGACAGTAAACGCTCTTTAATCAAAAGAAGAGTGAGCATATATGGAGTAAAAGAGAAGTATATTCAAGCTCATTACTATAATCCTCCGCCATACGACAAAAATCTTGGATTTTATTTTATGGCATAGCTATTTTATATAATCTGAGGTTGAATCAAGATTATCGCAGTAAAGGTGCATATACTCTTGGTATTCTTCTTTATAGCCTTTAGAAAAGCCTTTAACAAAATCAGTGCTCTTATCCGATTTGAAATTACTGATGTGCTTTCGGGTATTGTTGATTATGTTTATGTGAATTGAAACAGGATAGTTTATACAGTGGCTATCAATTGCGTCCTGCTTTGCATATGTTTCGGCAAGTTTATACCCTGCAAGATATTCATCTGAAAGAGGCTCATGTATAAATTGGGAGCACCCGATAAAGCAGAATTGACATATAAAAATGGATAGCAAAAGTGATTTTGAGAAAATCCGTAATGGCTGCATAACTATTTTCCTTTTTTAAGTACGTTTAAAAGCGATTGGTCTGTTGTCGATAAATTATAGAGTGTATAGCACTTAACCTATATAAAAAAAAAGAAAAACTAAAGAGATTTTTTTCGTGGTTAAAACAGATTCTAAAGTGGTTAAAATAGATGCTAAAATAGATATAGATATTGATCAAGAGCTGCTCGAAGCAATAGTTTCTATTAAGGATACAGAAGAGCTTCAATCCTTTTTTGAAGAGATATTAACTCCCAGTGAGCTTGCAGATTTATCTCTTCGTTGGAAACTTCTTAAGGCTCTGCATAGCGGAATGACTCAGCGTAAAATTGCTGAAAAATATGGTATTAGTTTATGTAAAATTACAAGAGGATCAAAAATTCTTAAAGGAGAAAATTCTGTTGTTCATAAAATTCTTGATTCTAAACAAAAAGTTAGCGATAAGTCATTATAATTTTATTTCTTGACTCTTAATACCAACATATATTAAGTAAATTCAGTTTAGTTTATTAGTTTTTAGTTTATTTTATCGGTTGTAATTGTAGTTTATTGATTACAATGGTTATAGTATAGCTTAAGATGTAAGAGGTATCGGTTAAAAGGATTGTGTTAATGTTCGATTCTAAATTTTAAAGGAGAAAACAAAGATGAAGAATTTTATTTCAAAAACCCTATTTATTGCACTTGCAATGGCTTTTATGGTGGGATGTGCTATGCAGGGTCCTACAAAACCATTTGTAGAATTTACCCCAAATTCTATTGATGGTTCTCAGTATTCTCTAAAGCATGAGAATTTTCTTGTAATTCTTGATGGTTCAAGCTCTATGGAAGAGATGTTCGATGGAAACAGAAAATTTGATATTGCTAAAGAGTTTGTTGGTCGTATGAATCAGACTCTGCCTGAAATGGGTCAGATAGGCGGTTTAAGGTCTTTTGGTCACAAACCAAGTGTTTCACCAGAATTGACCAAAATGCTCTATGGAATGGAACCATATACAACTCAGGGATTTGCAGCAGGATTAGCAAATCTCAGTGGAGCTGGCGGCAACAGCCCTCTGTACAGAGCACTTGCAGCGGCTATTGGTGATATTGACGGTAAATCAGGAACCACAGGAGTTGTTATTGTTTCCGATTTTAAAGATTTATCACCCAAAACAGTGCCGGCAGCTCAGGCATTAAAAGATAAATTCGGTGAGACTCTCTGTATTTATCCTGTACTTGTAGGTGATGATGCTGCTGGTAAGGCACTTATGCAGCAGATTGCAGACATCGGTGGATGCGGTTTTGTTACAGCAGCATCACCAACTCTTAATACAGCAGAGATGGCAAATTTCGTACAAAATGCTTTCCTTTCAGGATCAAGACCCGCGGCTCCTGTTGTTATAAATGACAGTGATAATGACGGTGTGCCTGACGACAGAGATAAATGTCCAGATACTCCTCCTGGTGTAGAGGTTGATGCTGATGGATGCCCGCTTGATACAGATGGTGACGGCGTTCCAGATTATCTTGATAAATGCCCGGGAACTCCAGTAGGTGCTAAAGTAAATCCAATGGGATGCTGGGTACTTGGAGACCTTCTGTTTGATTTTGATAAGTCAGATATAAAACCATCAGGTTATGCTGATCTTGACAATGTTGTTGATATTCTACATCAAAACCCAAATCTAAGGGTTGATATTCAAGGTCACACTGACAGCAAAGGAACTGATGCTTACAATCAGGCACTCTCTATGAGAAGAGCACAGTCTGTTAAAGCATATCTTGTTAAGAAAGGTATAAGTACAGATAGATTGAAATGCGAAGGTTATGGCGAAAGCATGCCTGCTGCTTCTAACGACACAGAATTTGGTCGTTCTTTAAACAGACGCGTTCAGTTGATGCCTATTAAATAGCACTTATTTTTTAATACTATCTCTTAAATATCGGCAGCCATAAATTCTTATATTTATGGCTGCCGTTTTTTTTAAGAGTAAAAGTTTTTATTTTTAGTCCTACTTTGTTAGGTTATGTTTTAAAATGTTTTTTATGTAGATTAAATGTATTGCATTAAGCAGAGCAGTCGCAATATTAAAGAGCGTTTGAGGTTATAATGACAAAAATTATTGCTCATAGAGGTGCAAGAAGCATTGCACCAGAAAATACAATTGCAGCGGCAGAGATTGCCCGTAATATCGGAGCAGACCTTTGGGAGACAGATGTTAGTGTTACGCGAGATGGATATCTGATTCTTTTTCATGATGATGACCTGTTGAGGACAACTGATGTGCTTGAAAAATTTCCTGATCGTAAATCTTTTAGGGTTGACGACTTCGCTCTATCTGAAATTCTAACTCTTGATGTTGGCACCACTTTTATACAAAAAGACCCGTTTGGAGAAATTAGAGCTGGAAATGTCTCGTTGAAATATCTTGAATCATTTAAAGGAGAAAAAATCCCAACTCTTGAAGATGCTCTAAATTATACTAAAAAAACGGGTTGGAGAGTTAATCTTGAGCTTAAGCAGCAGACAGCCAATCAGAGTAAAGAAGGAGCATTCAACTCTAACACTTTTAACAATTATCAGCTTCCAAAGATGGTAATTGACATGATTCGGAAGTTAAATATACCTCCTGAACTTATCACTATCTCATCATTTAACCATATCTGGCTCAAAGAGGTTCAGACGCTTTTCCCAGCGATTGAGATTCAGCCTCTGCTTGGAGATGATTGTGATAAAACGATTGAGTGGAATCAGATATTTTCAGGAAATCCTGTTTCTGATAATATGACTCTTCTCTGCTCCGGCAGTTTAAATTTTGATACATACAACATAAACAGCAACATGATAAGCATGAGTGAGATAGCAGAGTTGAAAAAGATGGGTAAAAAAGTCAATCTTTTCACAATCAATAATAAAGATGATATGCTAAAGTATATTAACGTTGGTGTTGATGGAATTTTTACTGACTATCCGCAGGTTATGAAAACTTTATTGCGTTAATCTGTTTAGAAACATACTACAAACTTAAACATACAGCATAATGTATTGTATTTTATAATTTTAAGGAAAATATTATTTTTTATGGAAAAAGTCCTGTGTATCAAGCGAGCCGATATTCCAAGTAAATGGTTAAAAGATGAATCATCTATAAAAATGGGAGAAGATATCTTCTTTTCCGCTTTTTTATCGCCTGATTTTGCATATTACTGGCTTGAGCGTCCAGTTGCAGAGAAAGACAGCTCATTTAAGCAGATTATACCGTATATTGTCATTCAATCTGATAATGGAACTATTACAGCTATTTATAGAAGAAAAGGAGGTGAGAGCCGCCTTCATGGTTTATGGTCAATCGGGATTGGAGGACATATAAACCCTTTAGATATAAGTTTAAGCAATCTTTCAGATTCAAAATCAGATTTTGCAGCAAATGCAAAAGCAGATTTGACTACAGATTCAAACTCAGATTTTAAACAGATACTTTATTCAGGCATGATTCGGGAGTTTAACGAAGAGGTTATTTCTAAGCCTGAATACTCTTTTAAGCCTGAGTTTATGGGAATCATTAATGAGGAGCTGACTGATGTCGGCAAGGTTCATTTTGGAGTTGTCTTTAAAATAGAGGCTGGCTCTTGTGACGATTTTGCGGCTGGAGAGGAGCTTGTAGATTTTCAGTGGGTTAAAACAGAATCACTTTTAACAAATAGATGCACTCAGTTTAATTTAGAGCTTTGGTCAAAAATGGCAATACAACTTCTTTAATTTTCAATGTTAAACAGCAAGAGAGGCAATATGGTTCTTGATTCTAATGATATTTGTGATTTAGAAAAAGCTAAATGGCTTTTAGAAAATCCTGGATTTGCTGCCAAGCTTACCAATTTTTTCGGCACTCCGATTGAAAAAAGTTTTGCCATGCTGCCTGAAACTTGGAAAGATAAGGTCGGCGTAATTACCCATTCTGCACTTTCTAAAGCAATTGCTGCAGCAGTTACCACACTAAATAATCAACCCTGCCGTAAATCTTCTAACATGCTGCATAAAATTGCCGTAGGAGCAACAGGCGGTGTCGGGGGATTTTTTGGTTTAGCAGGACTTGCTGTTGAACTTCCTATATCAACAACAATAATGCTCCGCTCTATTGCAGATATTGCAAGAAGTGAGGGAGAGCTTATCACCTCAACTGAATCCCAGCTTGCCTGTATGGAGGTGTTTGCATTTGGCGGAACAACAGATATAGATGACAATCATGAATCAGCCTACTTTGCCGCACGCGCTGCATTAGCCTCTTCATTGGCAAAAGCTACTGAATATATTGCAGAAAGAGGATTGGTAGAGGGCAGCCCTGCTCTTGTGCGTTTCATTATCCAGATTTCAGAAAGATTCAGCGTTCAGGTGTCAGAAAAAGTTGTATCTCAAGCTATTCCAGCAATTGGAGCAGCAGGAGGGGCAATTATAAATACCCTGTTTATTGACCATTTTCAGGATATGGCAAGAGGACACTTTACAGTAAGAAGGCTTGAGAGAAAATATGGAGATGAGATGGTCAAAAATACATATCAGATTTTAGAACCATCAAAAGATATTTGGAGAAAATAATATGAAAAATAGAAAAGATTTTTATCCGATTTTAATGAATAAGTTAGGAGACTCTTCTAAGTTACTTATAAATGTATTGCTGCTGTCTGTTTTTTTTGTTCTCTGTTTTATTCCTGTCAGCTCTGCTCTCGCTCAAGATAAGGTTAAACCAGCTTTGCCAGATGGAATAGAGTGGCTGACTAATGATACAGACCCGCTGTTTGCATCTCCTGACGCAGTAAAAGGGGGAACATTCCGCTCTGCAATACTAAGTTTTCCAATGACTTTCCGCACTGTTGGTCCAGATTCAAACGGCAGTTTCAGAAGTGCAATTCTTGATAACCAGCTATCTCTTATAAATATCCATCCTGATACTGAAAATATAGTTCCAGAGATTGCAACCCATTGGGCATTTGATAAAGATAAACGCACCATGTATTTTAAGCTCAATAAAGCAGCAGCATGGTCAGACGGTGTTCCAGTAACTGCTCATGATTTTGCCTACACTTTGGAGTTTATGCGATCTGAACACATTATCGCCCCATGGTATAACGATTACTACACCAAAGAAATTGAGTCTGTAACTGTTTATGATGATCATACTCTTTCTGTTACAAGCACCAAAGCCCAGCCTGATCTATATATGGTTGTCGGCATCTCTCCAACTCCCCGCCATTTTTTTGGAACTTTGAATAAAGATTTTGTAAAAGATTACAATTGGAAGATTGTCCCAAATACAGGAGCTTATCAGATAGATGATTTTAAAAAGGGCAAATATGTCAATTTTAAAAGAAAAGAGAACTGGTGGGGAGAAAATCTAAGATATTTTAAGAATAGATTTAATGTTGACCGGGTAACTTTTAATGTGGTCAGAGATTTTAACATGCTGTGGGAATATTTTAAAAAAGGAGATATTGATACATTTGCACTTGTAATGCCCAACTACTGGTATGAGAGAGCAAATACAGATGTTTTTAATAAAGGCTATGTGGAGAAAATTTGGTTTTTCAACGATACCCAGCGTTCTGCCTCTGGTATCTGGCTCAATGAAGATAAGGATATTTTTTCTGATAAGAGATTAAGAGCTGCATTTGCACATGCCATGAATATTCAAAAAGTTATCGACAATGTTCTAAGGGGAGATTACTTCAGGCTTGATCAGGCATATATTGGATATGGAGACTATACAAATAAAAACATAAAGGCAAGAGAGTTCAGCATTGAAAAAGTAGAACAGATTATGACAGATGCAGGCTGGAAACGAGGCAGCGATGGAATTTGGCAGAAGGATAAGATGCGGTTTTCAGTAGAGGTAACCTACAGCTTTGATGAGCACACACCAAGGCTTGTTGTTTTAAAAGAGGAGGCTTTAAAAGCTGGCGTTGAGCTTAGACTTCAACTTTTAGATGGAACTGCTGCATTTAAAAAATTTCTTGAGAAAAAACATGATGCAGCGTGGATGGGCTGGAGTACAAGCATGAGACCATCTTATTGGCAGAGCTGGCACTCAGATAATGCTCATAAGGTTCAGACAAACAATATCACCAACACAGACAACCCTGAAATTGACAAGCTGATAGACCAATACAGAGCAAGCCTTGAGTCAAAAGAGAGAATTGAGCTTTCTGTAAAGATTCAAGAGCTTATTCATGAGCAGGCATCGTTTGTGCCGACATTTATGGTGCCGTATGTTCGTGAAGGTTATTGGAGATGGATAAAATTGCCTGAGAATCATGGAACTAAAAAATCAGAAGAGCTGTTTGATCCGTTTGGCTCAACCGCAGGAGGACTCTTCTGGTTTGATAAGAGTGTTTACGATGAGACTAAAAAAGCTATGAAAGATCGCAAATCTTTTAAACCAGTAACTATTATTGACGAGCGGTTTAAAACTGTCGATTGAGCAATGCAGTTTTCATTTTCGTTGTGTAAGTCATTGTATTGGAGTTATATGGCAAGGTCTAACTGCTGAATCGTGCCGACCTTGCCGTTTTCCTCAAGATAGATACCTGTTCTTCGTATCTGCCCAAGTGTATTCTGGCTCTTCTGCTCTTTTATTGTGAACTCTGTTTCGGCACTCTCAAGAGCGATTGCACCGATACCGCTCTCTTTAAGACTTCTTAACTTTGCACTTTCCGGTGTATCTCCTGACCAGATTGAGAGCTTTTCAAAAGCAGCATCATCTTCATCGATCCAGCCATTTTTATCATCATCAAGCTGGGCAAGCTCCTTAAAGCCGTTGTTTGTATTGGGACCAAACATCTCACTTCCGTTGTTTACAACACCATCTTCATTTTTATCAAACACAAGAAAGCCGCTTCCTGACGAGAGCCACGATATATCTTCGTCTGAGCCATCACTGTTAAGATCAAATTTAAACTTTACATCAATCAGTTCTGCCGGCTGACCGCTGAAGTTGATAACAAGCGGGTCTATAAGGCTTACATCTCCTGTTGTTTGTCTGGTGCTTTCTGAATAAAACTCTCTTTTCATGTCAAGATGAAGTTTAAAGTTTATAGATTCACCGCTCTCTGTTTTAACACTTCCAAAAGTGTTAAACTTGGTTGCCTCTGATTCGTAATGGGAGTTAAACTCTGTAATTGTGACCTGTCTTGGAGGAGCTTCAATCTCAATATTTTGGGAACTGCTCTGAGAGTTTATATTTAAACTATTTTGCGAATTATTCTGTTGCAATAGATTGCTGGTTTGAAATCCTGAAATATCAGTTAATTTCAACTTCTTACCCATCAAAGCGTCAAGCATTCGTTTCATTGCAGCAAGTTTGGGATCGGCTGGCACCTCATCATTTGGAGAGGCTTCTGGGATATCTGTTTTAGAAGGAAAGAGTCTGTGGCGAGTGGTAATTTTATTGTTTATAGGAACGGATCGTATAGATTTAGATAGAGCATTACGATCTTCAAGCATTTCCACATCTCTTTTTGAAACATTAGCCTCTTCATATTTTCTCTCTGTATTAAAAGAGAGTTGAGATGATGCAATTCTCATTTGTCCCTCCATTGATCGCTACTTTTTGATGGTATTGCGTTCGCCTCTGTTTTTAATAGTATCGGCTTGATCTTTATTTCAGTTTAAAATTTTTTTATAACAGAATAAGGCGGTTAATGATTGGAAATGGTTGGAGTTAAATTTAGCTATTTAAATCTTACCCTTGGATCAACAAGGGCAACGCAGATATCAGATAAAATATTTCCAACCATAAAAAGAAGAGATGAGATAACAAGAATCCCCATTACGACAGGGTAGTCTCGATCCACAACAGACTCGTAACCTAACAGCCCCATTCCATTGATATTAAACACCTTTTCAATTAAAAATGAGCCGGTTAGCACAATAGAGATATTGTTACCAAAACTTGTGGCAATAGGGATTAGGCTGTTTTGTAAAGCGTGGCGGAAAACAGCCTGTTTGAACGAAAGACCTTTTGCAATTGCTGTTCTTACGTAATCGGCAGAGAGCTGATCCATGAGTGTATTTTTCATAAGAAGGGTCATTACTGAAAATGAGCCGATTATATAAGCAATAAGAGGAAGGGCTGTGTGCCATGCAATATCTCTTACCTTTTCCATCAGTGAAAGATCATTAAATATATCAGATGTAAAACCGCCTAATGGAAAGATATCCATTTGCGAAGAGAATATCACCAGCAGAATAACCCCTGCAACCCACCCGGGAATAGCATAGCCCACAAAAATAACAATTGAGGTAAAATTATCAAAACCTGTTCGATGCCGTACAGCCTTTGCAATTCCAAGAGGAATACAGACACCATAAACAATAACCATTGTTAAAAGACCAAAATAGAGAGAGATTGGAATTCTCTCTTTTATCATATCCCACACAGGATCGTAATATCTTGTAGAGCTGCCAAGATCGCCTTGCAAAACTTTAACAAGCCATAAAAAATAGCTTGTAAGTATCGGCTTATCAAAACCGTAATACTCTTTAAGCTGCTCGATCTGCTCTTCAGAAAGGGGCTGACCTGAAGTTTCTCTACCCACTCCAACTGATAAGCCTTTGCCCCCTTCTGTCTGCATCTGACGGGCAGTAGAGATCATACGCTCAACCGGACCTCCCGGTACAAATCGGGTAATGGCAAAAACCATTATTGTAATGCCCACAAATGTGGGCACAATCAGCAGAAATCTTCTTATAAAATATGCGGTCATATTGGTTAGTTTAGAGCTTTTATTTGTAGGAATTTTTTGATTAATAGCCCCATTTTACGAGGCTATTCTAATATTTATAGCTCATAAACAGAGCCGAGGGCTTTATCTAAATTCTCAGGCTTTGTTCCGCCTGCCTGAGCCATATCCGCCCTTCCTCCTCCGCCTCCGCCAACAATTGCAGCAGCTTTTTTAACAATATTTCCAGCGTGGAACTTATCTGTCATATCTTTAGTAACCACGCATGTTAAAAGTGCCTTTCCTCCAGATTCAGCACCAAGCAGCACAACGCCGGAGCCGATTTTTGCCTTAAATTTGTCTGCCAAATCACGCATCTGAGACGGATTGTCAATATCGACCTTTTTTGCAAGCACTTTTACGCCGTTTATATCTCTTATATCATCTGAAATATTATCAACTGATTTAGATGCTATTTGGGCTTTAAGGCTTACAATCTCCTTTTCAGCAGCTTTATGATCGCTTAAAAGAGTCTCTATCTTTGCATAAAGAGCAGAACCTAAAGAGATATTACCCTGTGTCTGAGCTTTTACAAGAGATGCACTCTTTTGAAGCATAGTGATATTTTCTTGAACATATTCAAGAGCCTTCGCACCTGTCAGAGCCTCAATACGTCTCACTCCTGATGCAATGCCGGCTTCAGAGACAATCTGGAACAGACCTATATTGCCTGTTCTATCTGTATGGGTTCCGCCGCAAAGCTCGCGGCTGAAATCACCCATAGAAACAACACGAACTCTGTCACCATATTTCTCTTCAAAAAGAGCAGTAGCACCAGACTTAACAGCCTCTTCTATCTCCATCTCTACTGTCTCTAAATGGACGTTTTGGCGGATATGCTCGTTGACATCCTGTTCAATCTGAAGAATCTCCTCTCTGCTGATTGCTGAAAAGTGGGTAAAATCAAATCTAAGCCTGTCGTTTGTAACAAGAGAGCCTGCTTGCTTAACGTGATTTCCAAGAACTTTGCGCAAAGCTGAATGGAGCAGATGAGTTGCAGAGTGGTTGCGTGCTGTGGCAGCACGTTTGTCCGCATCTACTTTAAGCACAACATCTTTATCTTTTTTTAATATGCCGCTCTCTACAACTCCTCTGTGAATCCTAATGCCAGATGGATCAGAAATTGTGTTCTCAACTCTAACCCTTACTCTGAACTTCCCACCTTGCGGGCATGTTGTATCAGCCCCGCAGCCGACTCCTTCTAAAAATCCGCAATCTCCAGCCTGACCGCCAGATTCTGCATAAAATGGTGTCTTTTCTGTTACAATATCCACCTCATCGCCTTCAGATGCAGAGTCAACTGCTTTGCCGTCTTTAACGATAAGTAGAATTTTTGATTGTGTGCTAATCTCATCATATCCTGTAAATATGGTTTTAACGCCTTGAGATGTAAGCACTTTAAATGCTTCGCCAACTCCTGCAAATGTTTTAGAGCTTTTTGAACGGGCTTTCTGTTCGTCCATTGATTTATTATAACCTGCAATATCAAGAGTGATATCAGTTCCTTTTAGAACATCGGTTATAATGTCAACTGGAAACCCAAAAGTGTCGTAAAGTTTAAAGATAACCTCTCCGGGTATCTCTTTTTTATGACTTGGATAACTATTAGAGTCTGGACCGCTATAATTTCCATCACTAATATTAGAGTTATTTTGTTGATTAGATTTAACCTGATTCTCAATATCATCAATAGTCTCTTTTAAGAGTTTTAAACCTATATCAAGAGTTTCGGAAAACTTTATCTCCTCATTTTTTACAACATTAAGGATAAATTCTGCAGATTCTTTAAGTTCAGGATATGCATCATGCATCATATCAAACACAGTAGCTACGGTTTCATGCAGGAACGGTTCGGTAAGCCCAATATATCGCCCATATCTGATAGCTCTTCTCATAATGCGGCGTAAAACATAGCCTCTTCCCTCATTTGACGGTAGAATACCGTCACAGATAAGAAAAGCTGTAGCTCTGCTATGATCCGCAATTACCTTTTTAGCAACTTCACGCTCTTTGTTGGAAATTTGACTCCCTCTGTAACTCTCTTTTGGGGTAATTTGACCATCTTTGGAATCTCCTTGCCTATTTCCTGAATGTGCTTTCACTCTATCCATAAGTTCTGAAACTTTATCCATGATTGGACCAAATAGATCAGTGTCATAGTTTGTAGGCACATTCTCAAGCACAGATACAATTCTTTCAAGACCAAGACCTGTATCAATACTTGGTTTTGGAAGGGGCTTCATCTCTCCTGAAGCATCTCTTTCAAACTGCATGAAAACAAGATTCCAAAGCTCAAGATAGCGATCGCAATCGCAGCCTACAGCACAGTTAGGGCTATCGCAGCCAAACTCTTCTCCTCTATCAATATGAATCTCGCTGCAAGGACCGCACGGACCAGTATCACCCATTGCCCAGAAGTTATCTTTTTCACCAAGACGGACAATTCTATCTTCAGGCACACCTATCTGATCACGCCATATATTGTAGGCATCATCATCATCTTTATAAACAGATACCCAAAGTTTTGCTGGATCAAGACCATACCCATACTCTTTATTGGTCAAAAGGTCCCAGCCATAAGAAATTGCCTTATCTTTGAAATAGTTTCCAAATGAAAAGTTGCCAAGCATCTCAAAAAATGTGTGATGCCTTGCAGTATATCCCACATTTTCAAGATCGTTATGCTTGCCGCCTGCACGAACGCACTTTTGTGCTGTTACTGCTGTTGAGTACTCCCGTTTTTCATCACCTGTAAAGACCCGTTTAAATTGAACCATACCGGCATTTGTAAATAAAAGTGTTGGATCATCTTGTGGCACAAGAGAAGAGCTTCGTATCACCTGATGATTATGTTTCTTAAAGTATTCAATAAATATTTTGCGAGCCTCTTTACCTGTCATTTTTTAACTCCTTAAACTGATATGAAAGATACCGATCATGATTCTGATTGAGATGTTTTTGTTTTTGCTGATTGAGCAGATGTTTCAGACGGGTTTACTTGATCTTGTGTGTTAGAGCCAATACCAAGAGTATCTCTTACGCTTGACTCAATTTTTTTGAATATTTCTGGATTTTCATCAAAAAACAGCTTCACATTCTGCCTGCCTTGTCCAATTCTCTCACCTTGATATGAATACCATGATCCGCTCTTCTCAACAATATTAAGATCAACTGCTATATCAAGAAGATCACCAGTTTGTGAAATACCTTCTCCGTACATGATATCAAACTCAACTGACTTGAATGGAGGTGCAAGTTTATTTTTAACAACAGTTACTTTGGTTCTATTTCCAATAGTGTCCTGTCCCTCTTTTATAGCAGCAGCCCTTCTGATCTCTAAACGGATAGATGCGTAAAATTTAAGTGCATTACCGCCGGTTGTAGTTTCAGGATTGCCGTAAACAACGCCTATCTTCATTCTTATCTGATTGATAAATATCACAGTTGTGTTTGTTCGAGACATTGTTGCTGTAAGTTTTCTTAGTGCCTGAGACATAAGGCGTGCCTGAAGTCCCATATGAGAGTCTCCCATCTCTCCTTCAATCTCTGCTCTGGGCACAAGTGCTGCTACAGAGTCAATTACGATAATGTCAATTGCTCCGCTTCTGACCAGCATGTCAGCAATCTCAAGAGCCTGCTCTCCTGTATCAGGCTGAGAGACAAGAAGCTCATCACAGTCAACTCCCAATTTTTTAGCATAAGCTGTATCAAGAGCGTGTTCTGCATCAATAAATGCAGCAATCCCACCTTTTTTCTGGGACTCTGCGACAGCGTGAAGGGCAAGTGTAGTCTTTCCAGAAGATTCAGGTCCATAAATTTCAATAACCCTGCCTCTTGGATATCCGCCTATTCCCAACGCCTTATCAAGAGCCAATGAACCAGAATGGATAACAGGAACCTCCAAAACTGCCCTCTCTCCGAGCTTCATAATGGAACCTTTTCCAAACTGTTTTTCTATTTGGCTCATGGCTGATTTTACAGCTTTATCTCGTTCTGTGGTATCTACCATCTAAAATTTCTCCTTAAAGTTTTACTCTATTAAATATCCTTAAATATCATTATTTATATTTTGCTACCATCTTCATAACAGCGTCTCCACCTCAAACCCGACAATGTTCCGCTCTGTTTTAGAGAACTCAACACCGATAAGATGAATAGGCAAACCGTCTGCCCTATATTTATCAGCATAATTTTTTGATTTAAGCTGTGCGATTGCCCGCCCGTCTGGAGATATTTCAACCACTTTAAATTCAAACAGATAGATGTTTTTGTTAAATTTGACGCTCATGTCAATGCGTCCGTGGTTGGTTGCATCTTCAACCTTAACATCAAGACCCAAAGCTGCAAAATAGCTGTAAAATATGCTTGCATAATAGCCCTCATACTGTGCAATCGGGTTGTTGTCATACCATTGGTGGGGAATGGCTGAATAGAATGCCTGAAACAGTGATTGCAATCCTGTGAAATCGTTTGCAGATAAAAGCTGGTGTAGCCTGTAAATATTTGCTGCTGCACGGCTGCTGTCAGGAGTCAAGGCAAACAGCATCTGCTCGGTAAGACCCATTCTTACCTCATGGTTTGGATACCTTAAATGAAATAGCTGCTTTGAACCTGTCCACTCTACATGGTCAATCGTCAGATAACCAGTCTGAAACAGAAGAGCTTCGGTTGATATATCATTTACATCAAAGCGTGATAAAAGATTCTCCATAGCCACAACATGCTCAAGGTCAGGCACAAACTGATTACGGCTTGTTAAAATTTTTATTAAAAAAGTCGGTGTTCCAGTTTCAAACCAGAACGGGCGGAACTGCCTCTCTTTAAATAACAGCAGAAGATCAAAAGGGTTATAAACCGACTCTCCCTGCCAATTATAGCCGTTATACCAGCGGCGGATTTCCTCTCTATCCAAAATATCAGAATCAGATGATTCAAATTCAGGAGCAAACACAGTGCCGACATCTTTTTCTGTATAACCGCATATTGCAGAATACTCTTTAGAGACTGTTATATCTCTTAAATTATTTATGCCTGAAAAGAGGCTCACCTTACTAAATTTTGATACACCTGTTATAAATGAAAATCTAATATGAGCGTCCATATCTTTGATGACTGAATAGAGATTTCTAAGACCTGTCCTCATCTCAAGAGCTGTGCTGCCGTCTGTAATGTTGTCAAGAATTGGTTTATCATATTCATCAACAAGGATAACCACACTTTGACCATATTTTTCATGTGCTGATCTAATAAGCTGCGAAAATATGCCTGATATACTTGTATGGCTGCATTTTATATTCAAACGCTTTTGATTTTCATCTAAAAATTCTCTAATCTTTTGGTCCAACTCTTCACGGTTTTCAAGAACTCCGCCGCCGAAACTGATATGAATTACAGGGCTTGATTTAGTAAAATCCCATTTATCATGAATGTATAATCCTCTAAAAAGCTCCTCTTGTGCCTCAAAAAGCGATTTTAAAGTATCAACAAACAGGCTTTTTCCAAAACGGCGGGGGCGTGATAAAAAATAGTGCTTTCCCTCAGTTGCAAGATTATATGCGTATAAAGTTTTATCAACGTAGTAGTAGCCTTCTGTTATAATTTCGGAAAAGGTTTGAATGCCTATTGGGAGTTTTTTCTTTATCAAATTGTTTTCTCTTAAAAACTTGTTTTTTTTGTGTATAGTGTTTCGACTTAAATCGAATCGTTAAATCCAATATTAACAGATAGTTTTATTTATCAACAAATAGATATCCTTAATAGGAATGTTGTTCTCTACGGCTATTTCTCGGCACTCCTCATACTCAGGTATTATCCTATTTTTTCCATTTGGGTCTGTTATCTGTTTTGCATTAACTTTACCAAATTGAGTCTCTATCTCAACACGTTTTCTCGCAAGAACAGCTCTATTAGTCCTATAAAATCTAATGCCTGATGATGTGCTCTCTGTCAAAATTATCTCAATAAGCTCTTCAAGTTTTTCTTTGCAGCAAATAACCTGAAGCCTGAAAGCTGGTCTATTTTTTTTCATTTGAATTGCTGTATAGGTCGCATCTAACGCCCCATTCTCAAACAGCTTTTCCATGATATATCCAGCTATTTCTGGACTCATATCATCAATTGAAGTCTCAGCAACATAAACAGTTTGGCTCAAAAGATTTTGGTTGTTAAAACTTATCTGATCACTTTCAGAGAGTTTGTTTTCAGATTGATTTTTGTTTACACGCAAATCTCCAGTAATAATACGTAAAACATTGGGAAGTCCATCTGATGATTTTCGTTTACCAGAACCATATCCTGTGCTTTTAATTACCATTTCAGGAATATCACCAAACGCCTGAGTCATCGTAGTGATAATGGCAGCACCAGTAGGTGTTACAGTCTCCATATTGCAGTTAGACGGCTTTACTGGAATATCTTTAAGTATTTTGAGAGTTGCTGGTGCAGGAACAGGTATTACGCCATGAGAACATTTTACAGAGCCTCTGCCAAGAGAGAGAACTGAGCCGTAAATACCTGTAATCCCAAGATATTCTGCACAAAGAAAAGCTCCAGTAATATCTACAATTGCATCTACTCCGCCGACTTCGTGAAAATGGACTTTTTCAATCTCTGTTCCATGAATCTCTGATTCTGCTAAAGCTATCTTTTCAAACGCTTTAAGTGCTGAAGATTTCACATAATCTGAAAATGGTGAGTTTGAAATCAGCTCTTTAATCTGACTATAATTTTTAGAGTGGTGATGATGGTGATGCTTTGAATGGTCGGCGTGATCATGGTGGTGAGAATGGGAAGCATGTTGTTCATCTACAAACAGATTTACAGCTTTGATTCCGTTTTGCCAGATATTTTCAGCTCTAATATCTGCATCAGGCAGCGGCATTTTTCTAAATTGCTCTTTAAGCCACTCAACTGGAACTCCCAGATCAATAAATGCACCAAGAACCATATCTCCGCTCACACCTGAAAACATATCAAAATAGGCAATCATTATTTTATAGTATCTCCAACTTTTATCTTATTTTGTAGAGCTGTGATTATGTTTGTGAGAATCTTATTTTTTTGTATCCAAAATCCCAAGTGCATGGATTTGCAAAATTTCAATCAGCAGGCGGGTTGTATTTTCCATATCTTCAAGTTTTACAGATTCACGGACAGTATGAACATCTGTCATACCTGTTCCTAAAACTCCAGTTACAAGACCTTTTCCGAAAAAGATATTGGCATCAGCACCGCCTCCGATTCTCTTTGATTCCATCTCTTTTCCAAGATTTTTCGCTGCCTTCCTTGCAAGACGAACAACAACATGATCATCAGAAATATTGGTAGAAGGAAAGTCCTGCTCAAGCTCTACCTCAACTTTTGGCAGATCATTTATTGATGCTTTATCATCAGCACTCTTGCTGCAAGAGCTTTTTTGAGAAAAAATATCTGCTTTGTATGATTGTGCAACAGAATAAAATGTGTTGATAATATTTTCTGTTACTCTTTTAAGTTTTTTCTCATCATGGCTTCTTGCCTCTCCATGAATAGTTACAAGATCAGGAACAATATTTGTAGCTTTTCCACCCTGAATCTTACCGATATTGCATGTGGTTTCATGATCAATTCTGCCGAGTTCCAACTTTGCTATTGCTTTTGACGCTACTGAAATGGCGTTTATTCCATTCTCAGGATGTGCTCCTGCATGGGCATCTTTGCCATAAACTTTAATCACAAAACGGTTTGCAGCAGGTGCTTGAGTTACAATTCCTTCGGTGTCAGTTGAATCAAGAATATATCCTATTTTTGACTCAAGCATACTAAGATCAAAATGCTTTGCACCCCACAGACCTATCTCTTCACACACTGTTAAAACAACCTCTACAGGTGGGCAAGGAAGATTATTTTCACGTACCACGTCCATAACCTCAAGGATAATTGCAATTGCAGATTTATCGTCAGAACCAAGTATTGTTGTGCCGTCACTTGTAAACACACCATCTGTAAAAATTACCTTAACTCCTCTTCCGGGTTCTACAGTATCCATGTGTCCAGAGAGCATTATAGAAGATACAGGGCTGTTTCCTTTAAATTTTGCAACAAGATTACCGCAGTTTCCATTAACTTTCGCAGCAGCATTATCCATTGTAACTTCAGCACCCATCTCAGTTAGTATCTCTTTGAGCTTTGAAGCAATCTGAGCCTCTTCTTTAGAAATAGAGTCGATCTGTGCAAGCATAGTAAATCGCTCTTTTATTCTGTTGCTGTTTATCATCTACAAACTCCTGTATAAATTTTAAGAAAAAACCGCTAATTAATTAAAAAAATAGCTAAATCTTATACACTAATAAATTATTATCTCAAGTTTTGAATTAAAAACAAATTGACAAAATTTGGTAATGTATATAGAAAATACTATAAATTTTCAAGACTCCTTTCGGAAGTGCCCGGCTCACTGGTGGGGCCCTCGGACTTCAAATCCGATGTGGGGCGCTAAAACCGTCCCGGGTGGGTTCGATTCCCATGCACTTCCGCCAAAACCCTCTTCATTTCAAACAAACAGTTAAACATCATGTTTTCCTGCTAATTCATTCATTTCTTCCATTTTTCAGGAGACTCCCATGAACAGAGAAATAAAAGCACATTACGGATCAGACGACCTTGCAGCCAAAATATTTGAATCTCTTGCTAAAGCGGGCAAAGAGCCTGACAATTTAGAGCTAAAGGATCTTTCTGTGATTGATCAGCTCCACACAGGTGGTCATCTATCTACGCTCAAACTTGCCGGAAAAGTCGGAATATCTAAAGAGCATATCGTATTAGACGCAGGGTGTGGAATTGGCGGCTCAAGCAGGCTGCTTGCTCAAACATTTGGCTGCAAAGTTACAGGAGTTGATTTAACTCCATCATTTATTGATGTGGCTGAACAGCTTGCTAAATCTACACGAACAAGTGACCTTGTATCCTTTGTATGTGCAGATATACTTAATACGTCTTTTCTAAATAACAGCTTTGATGTAATCTGGTGTCAGCACACCTTAATGAATATTAATGAGAAATCTGCTGCATTTGCAGAATTTAGAAGAGTACTTAAAGTTGGCGGGATAGTAGTGTTACATGAAATAATCAAGGGAAATGGTGAAGATATCTATCTGCCTGTACCGTGGGCAGTGACTCCAGATATTTCGCTGCTTATCTCAATGCAGCAGATGGACACACTGATTGTTGATAATGGATTTAGCTGCCGTTTTCTTGAAGATAGAACAGATCAGGCAAAGATGTGGTGGGATAAGGTTGATGCTGCAACACAAAAGAGGGCAAATCTTCCTCCCGCACCTCTTGGACCTCATATTATATTTGGTGATAATGGAAAGTTATTTGGTCAGACAATGAGCAAAAATGTCAACGAAGGTCGTATTAAGCTGATTGAAGGGGTTTATGTAAAATCTTAGAAACTAAGGAGGTAAACATTTTACCATGATAAACGAATGCACACCCATACTTGATACTGGTCTTAGAGGTGCCAGTGTGGCAAGCACAAAGATAAGCGATGTCAACGGCAAACTTGGAAAGCTGCTCTATCGTGGTTATTTAGTAGCTGATTTAGCAAAAAAGGCTTGCTATGAGGAGATTATATATCTTCTTTTATACGAAAGACTGCCCAACTCTGATGAGCTGAATGATTTAAAGGCACGTTTGAGAGAAAAAAGAAAACTGCCAGAATTTGTCGTTAATTTTATCAGACAGATTCCTTCAGATACAGAGCCGATGGATATGCTTCAAGCAGCGATTCCAATCCTTGCTAAATTAGATGATCGTTTAAAAAATAGAACTCTTGAAAATATGAAAGAGAGTGCATTGGCTTTAATTTCTGCAATTCCATCTATCGTTGCTGCATGGGATAGAATCAGAAATGGCAAAGAGCCTGTTATGCCTCACGAAACTTTAGATCATGGGGCAAATTTTCTCTACATGTTAAAAGCAGAAGAGCCAAACAAAGAGACCGCACATTTTTTTGATACAGCTTTAGTGCTTCACGCAGAACACTCGTTAAATGCCTCAACCTTTACAGCAAGACAGGTTGCATCAACCCGGGCGCATATATATGCTTCAATTTCCGCTGCAATCGGTTCTCTTTCAGGAGAGCTGCATGGCGGTGCAAACGTTCGTGTTATGGAGATGCTTAAAACAATCGGCTCTGTTGATAAAATTGATCAGTATATTGAAAACACTCTAAATGCAGGCGGCTTAATCATGGGGCTTGGTCATGCCGTCTATCAGGTTGACGATCCAAGAGCATTGATTCTTGCCCCTATGTCTAAACGGTTGGGAGAGATTGTTGGAAATACTCTTTGGTATGATCTTTCAACTGAGGTTGAAAAAAAGGCGAAAAAGGTCTTTAAGGATCGTAAGAACTTAGATATATTTGTAAATGTTGATTTTTATAGTGCTTCGCTCTTCTATTCAATGGGGATTTCAACTGATCTTTTTACACCCATTTTTGCACTCTCAAGAGTAAGTGGCTGGGCTGCACATGTCCTTGAAGAGCAGTTTGGATTGGCTGCCCCTAAACCTGCTCTTTACCGTCCCGGAGCTGCGTATGTTGGAGATTACTGCGGACCAAATGAGTGTAGTTTTGTTGATATTGATAACAGATAGAGATTAAAAGATATAAGGCATCAATTTTATAAAAAACATAAAAATTTCATAAAAAAATAAACAGAAGTAAAATAACAATAAATACAACATCATTTAATAAAAAAATAAGGAGATTTAATAAAAAATGAAAAGATGGAAATGCACAATATGCAGATACATTCACGAAGGAGATGCTCCGCCAGATCGCTGTCCAGTATGCAAAGCTCCAGCATCAAAGTTTATTCTGCTTGATGAAGAAGTTGATCAAAAATCACAAGATGCCTTGCGCATAAAAGAGCTTGAGCGGCAGATTGCAGAACAAAAGGCAGTTATTGAGGCAAATAAACCCAAATATTTGAAACTTTTTGATGCACTTCAAAGTCAGCTTATAAAGCATCATGCACATCCGATTTCTGTCCATTTTCCAAACGGTGTGCTGCCCGTAGCTGTAACTTTTTTTATATTGGCTTTTATAGCTGACCTCTTTTTTTCAACAAGCTCTATATCAGGTACCTGCTCAATGAATTCTATAATATCCACGCTCTCAAATGCAGCTTTTCTTAACATGGTGTTTGTAGTGCTTATGCTTCCATTTGTTATTTTTGCAGGATATGTTGAGTGGATAAAAAAATACAACAAAGCCATGACTTGGTTGTTTATAGTTAAAATAATAGCAGCTTCCTTGACTGCAACTCTCTGTATCTTCAATATTTTGTGGTATATCATTGATCCTAAGGTAATCTCATCAAATTTATCATGGCTGTTTATAGCTCTTAATGTTGTTATGCTGGCTTCGGCTGGAATTGCTGGTCATCTTGGCGGAAAGTTGGTTTTTAAAGATTAAAAAAATTAAAAGGCAGTAATTTCAGTCTGTTTAAACTATTTGCTTATCGCTGAAGATTAGCTGCTAATATGAAAAGTAGAGGTATTTTATAATAATGGATAATGAAAAATTAAAATCTAAGCGTGTTAAAGACACTACCGTTACTCTTGCAAGAGTTATGCAGCCTTCAGATGCAAACCCTGGTGGAATTGTGCATGGCGGTTCTGTTATGAAAGAGATTGATAATGCTGCCGGCGTGGTCGCAATAAAACATGCCGGCAATCTTGCTGTTACTGCATCAATTGATAGGATCGATTTTCATAACATGATCTTTATCGGCGAGATGATAACAATAAAGGCATCAATCAACATGGCTGGTAGAACCTCTATGGAGATCGGCGTGAGAGTTGATGCTGAAGACCTTCTTAAGGGTACATCAAGGCATGTATCTTCTGCTTATCTTACATTTGTTGCTGTAGATAAGGCAACTGGCAGACCGGTTCCAGTTCCAGAACTTATTTTGGTAACAGATGATGAGAAGAGAAGAAACAGAGAGGCATTAAAAAGAAAAGAGCTTAGAATGGTTCTTAAGAAATTTGAGACAAGTTGTAAGCTCGATCCTACAGCTTGTATAAACCTTGATGTTGGAGATGGAAATACTGTTTCTGTATAGATAGACAAATATCTATTTTTATAGGGACGGGATTGCAGCTATATATACAATTCCGTCCCTATTTTTTTAAGCTGGTATTAAAAAAATATATTACAGTGCAAAATTTATGATAGAGTGGACTTTATCAAGTTTTCTCAGCTCATCAGACACCTCTTCAGATACTGGTGTGTCTGTGCTAATAAAGATAATGTTTCTATCTCCATCATCTTCTCTTCCTACCGTCATCTTTCCAATATTTACGTTGTGCTGTCCAAGGCATGTTCCAATACTTCCTATTGCACCCGGAACATCTTTATTGTGGATAAGAGAGAGATAGCCCTCTGGAATCACTTCAAGACGGAATTTGTTGATTCTAATGATTCTTGCATCATCTTTTCCAAATATTGTTCCATAGATAACGTTGGTTTTGTTCTCATACACAACGATTATTTTAATAAGATTTATGTAGTGATCGCTGTCTTGGCTTGTAGTTTCTGAAATCTTAATGCCCATATCTGTTGCTAATGACATAGCATTAACAAAGTTTACCTCATAGGGAACAATAGGATCAAGTATCCCGCGTACTGCTGCAAGCGTTACCGGCTTTAGCTCAAGATCAAGAAAATTACCAGCATACTCAATATTTATCTCTTTTATCGGACCATCTGACATAAAGGTGTGCATCTTTCCGATTCTCTCACTAAGATAGAGGAACGGCTCAAGTTTTTTCAAAAGCTCACCAGTTACTGACGGAACATTAACTGCATTAATAACAGTATCTTGAGTTAGATATGCAACTATTTGGTTTGCAACTGCAACTGCAACATTTGTCTGTGCCTCTTCTGTTGATGCTCCTAAATGTGGTGTTGCAATTACCTGATCCAATGTGAGCAATGGATTATTTTCAGGCGGCTCTTTTGCAAATACGTCAAGTGCAGCTCCGGCAACCTTTTTAGATAGTATTGCGTCATAAAGGTCTTCTTCATTAATTATTCCGCCTCTTGCACAGTTGATTATCATTACGCCGTTTTTCATCATTGCAAAGGTCTCTTTGTTCAGAAGATTGGTTGTACTCTCAAGTTTTGGAACATGAATTGTTATATAATCTGAACGCTGATAAAGCTCCTCAAGTGTTACGCTCTCAAATCCAGCTTTTTCAATCCGTTCTGGTGTGACATTTGGGTCAGCAATGATAACCTGCATCTTAAGCCCCTGAGCACGGTTCGCAACTATTGTGCCTATGTTTCCAAAACCAATAACTCCAAGAGTTTTGTTAAAAAGCTCACGTCCCTGAAGATTTTTTTTCTCCCAAAGACCTTGTTTCAAAGTTGCCGTACCTCTTGGAATATTACGGGTAAGCGACATCATCATTGCAATTGCATGTTCTGCCGTTGTTACAGTATTGCCTCCAGGGGTATTCATAACAGCAATGCCTTTTTGTGTAGCTGCTGGAATGTCAACATTATCAAGACCAATGCCTGCACGACCAATAACCTTAAGATTTGTTGCTGCTTCAATAATCTCTTTGGTAACCTTTGTGGCACTTCTGATTGCAAGACCATGATATTGACCAATAATAGCTTTTAACTCTTCAGGTTTCAGACCAGTCTTTACATCAAGTTCAATTCCCTCGGCTTTTCTGAATATTTCAAGACCAGCCTCACCCATTTTGTCGCTTACAAGGACTTTTTTCATTACAGACACTCTCCTATTTTCCAGTTGCAAAAGATTTCATAAATTTAATCAAAGCATCAATACCTTCCATTGCGGTGGCATTGTAGATAGAGGCACGGCACCCGCCGACAGAGCGATGACCTTTAAGACCGCCAAGACCACTTTTTGTTGCCTGAGAGATAAACTCTTTTTCAAGCTCTTCACTTGGCAGACGGAAAGTTACGTTCATCAATGAACGGCTATCTTTTTCAGCAGTTGCACGGTAGAAATTGCTGTTATCAATAAAGTCATACAGCATTTTCCCCTTTTCCTGATTATAAGACTGCATCTTTGCAAGACCGCCGATCTCTTCTTCAAGCCATTTAAGCACAAGCTGGATTGTATAAATACCAAAGCAGTTTGGAGTGTTATACATTGAGTTCTGTGATGAATAGGTGTTGTAACGGAGCATGTTTGGCAAATTTTTATTTTCGCTCTGCAAAAGCTCATCAGATAGTTTGAGCATATCATCACGCAGAACAACCATGCACACACCAGCAGGACCCATATTTTTTTGGGCACCAGCATAGATCATTCCAAATTTATCCATATCAAGAGGTCTGCTGAAAATATCTGATGACATATCAGACACTATCGGCACGCCGTTTGTATCTGGAAATGTGTGCCACTGTGTCCCTTTTATTGTGTTGTTTGATGTGATGTGAACATATTTTGCATCTTTGTTAAACTGGATATTTTTAGGAATATAAGAAAAATTCTTATCTTCAGATGATGCAACTACATTCATCTTTTTCTCAAGAAGTTTTGCCTCTTTGATTGCCTTTGTTGACCATGTTCCTGTGTTTACATAGTCAGCAGTTGCATCTTTTCCTAAGAAATTCATAGGAATCATTGCAAACTGAAGGCTTGCACCACCTTGAACAAACAGAACATGATATTTCTCGTCAATATTGAGCAGTCTTCTTGTTCTTGCAACAGCATCATTAATTACATCATCAAAAAGCCCTGATCTGTGGCTGATTTCTGTGATTGACATTCCAGAACCTTTGAAATCTAAAAAAGATGCCTGTATCTCTTTAAGAACTGCAAGGGGTAAAGCTGAAGGTCCTGCGTTAAAGTTAAAAATTCGGTTTTCGGTCATTTTAATTTTCTCCTTAAATTTATATTATGTAGCGATTTTTAATAGTACTCTAATTTTAAATAACTGACCAATTTTCACGTACAAATGAGTCAGGTAAATTTTTCATGTGTTTATCGTTTGCTACCAGAATAAGATTGTACACTTTTGCCGTAGAAGCTATCAACAAGTCCATATCAGGAATAATTTTGCCAATTTTACTCAATTCTGCTTTTGTCTGTCCATAGAGTTCCCATACCTCTCTTGTTACAGGAATTGGTGGAACAGCCAATATCAATGCTTTGAATTTACGCATATTATATTCTTTTCTCTGAGAACGCTCTATACCGTAAAACAGCTCTCCAACTGATGCTTCAGACATATAAATTACATCATTATTTATTCTTTTTAATGCACTGACGGTATTTTGTTCTTCATAAGTAAGATGAGTTTGATTGAGACTCGATCCGTTCATTAGATAAATACAGTGATTAGTATCAAATAAATAGCCCATATTATTTCAGATTCGGAATATCAGTATTAATGTGTGAATGTTCAATTATTTTTACAAGTTCTTCAGATGCGTCAGAATAATAATCTATTGGAATTAGATTTAAATAATATTGCTGTTGCTCTTGTGTGATTAAGGGTAATGATTCATTTCTTTCAGCACTGTTTTTTACCCGTATCTCTGTATCAATAATTATACGCAAATATGTTTCAGGTGGAAAATTAAAATATTTTATGTTTTCAGAAAAATCCCTTAATGTTGTTCTGATTTCCATAGTTACGTTACACTCCATTTTTATTAATTATACTCTCTTGTTTTATGAAATGTTATATCCTGCCACGCCTCAACAGCAAAGCCGAGCTGATACTCGCTTGTTGTCAAAAAAGCAGTCCACCCTTCTGAATCTGTTGCAATTGCACCTGAATTTTTCCTGATAAACTCTTTGAGCCTCTCTTCATTATCGCAGGTAACCCATCTTGCAACTGAAAAATCAATAGGCTCATAGCCAGCATCAACATTGTATTCTGCCATGAGCCTTGACATTGTAACATCAAACTGAAGAACACCAACAGCACCTAAAATATAGTCATTGTTGATTTTAGGTCTAAACACCTGAATCGTTCCCTCTTCTGCAAGCTGGAAAAGTCCTTTTTGAAGTGCTTTGGTTTTTAAGGGATTTTTTAGAATAACCCTTCTAAAATGCTCAGGTGCAAAACTTGGGATTCCTGTAAATTTTAGAGGCTCTCGTTCTGTAAAAGTATCACCTATTTTAATTGTTCCGTGGTTGTGGATACCAATAATATCACCAGGATACGCCTCATCAATGTTGCTTCTCTCTTGAGCCATAAAGATAGTTGCATTTGAGATTATCACATCTTTTCCGATTCTGTGGTGCTTGACCTTCATTCCACGAGTAAATTTTCCTGAACATATCCTGAAAAATGCTATTCTATCACGATGAGCCGGGTCCATATTTGCCTGAATTTTGAATGTAAATCCTGAAAACTCTTTCTCTTTAGGATCAACATCTCGCGTGGCAGTTTTTCTAATTCCAGGGGGCGGTGCAATCTCAACAAACGAGTCAAGCATCTCACGCACGCCAAAGTTGTTTATTGCACTTCCAAAAAATACAGGAGTCTGCGATCCTTTGAGATACTCGTCCATGTCAAACGGATCAGATGCTCCTTGCAAAAGCTCAATATCATCTCTCAACTCTTGTGCCTGCGTTCCTAAATACTCATCTAATTTTTCATCAGCTAAGTCATTTATAACAACCCCGTCTCCATCTTTCGGGGTGTAGCCTGCAGAAAAAAGACCAAGCTCTTTATTGTGGATATGATAGACACCCTGAAATCTTTTTCCCATTCCAATGGGCCAAGTTATTGGCGTGCATTCAATCTGGAGTTTCTCCTCAATATCTGCAAAAAGTTCTAACGGTTCAAGCCCTTCTCTGTCTAACTTATTGATAAAAGTTATGATCGGAGTGTTGCGCATTCTGCAGACTTCCATGAGTTTTCGGGTTTGAGGCTCAACTCCTTTTGCACTGTCAATTATCATCACGGCACAATCAACCGCGGTTAAAACCCTGTAAGTATCTTCGGAAAAATCTCTATGTCCAGGTGTATCAAGAAGATTTATTTCATAGTCTCTGTAATTGAATTTCATAACAGAAGATGAGACGCTGATGCCTCTTTCCTGCTCAATAGAGAGAAAATCGCTGGTTGCTTTTCTCTCTGTTTTGCGGGATTTTACAGCCCCTGCCTGCTGTATTGCCCCGCCAAATAGTAAGAGTTTTTCAGTCAGCGTTGTTTTTCCTGCATCAGGGTGGCTGATGATTGCAAATGTCCGCCGTTTTTGAATCTCTTTGAGAGTTCGTGAGTCAGTGTTAAGATTTAAGGTTTGTGAATCAGTGTTCATATTTTTTTTATTTCTACCTTGTCAAATGCCTGTATTTTATACGTTCTGGCTGATCAGCTTTAATTCCAAGTCTCTTTTTTCTATCTTTTTCATAATCTGAATAACTGCCTTCAAAGAAGATTGTCTGGCTGTCTCCCTCAAACGCCAAGATATGGGTTGCAATTCTATCTAAAAACCATCTGTCATGGCTGATTATAACTGCACACCCTGCAAAGTTTTCTAATGCCTCTTCAAGTGCTCTCATGGTGTTTACATCAAGATCATTTGTCGGCTCATCAAGCAGAAGAAGGTTAGCCTCCTCTTTTAACATTCTTGCAAGGTGGACACGGTTTCTCTCTCCTCCAGATAGAACCCCGACCTTTTTTTGCTGATCTGTTCCAGAAAAGTTAAATTTTGACACATAAGCCCGAGAGTTCACTTCACGACCGCCGAGCAGAATGGTCTCATTCCCGTCTGATATGACCTCCCAAATACTTTTGTCAGGAGTTAGAATGTGTCTATCTTGATCCACATAAGCAATTTTAACTGTCTCACCGATTTCAATATTTCCGGCATCAGGTTTTTCCTTGCCTGTTATCATATTAAAAAGGGTTGATTTTCCAGCACCATTTGGTCCTATAACTCCAATAATACCGCCGGCTGGTATGATAAAGCTCATATTTTCAACAAGAATGTTATCACCAAATGATTTAGTAACACCCTCTGCAATAACAACCTTATCACCAAGCCTTGGACCTGGTGGAATATAAATCTCAAGGTCTTTTTCCCGATCTTTTACATCTTGCTTTAAAAGCTCGTCATAAGAGGTTATTCTTGCCTTTGCTTTTGAGTGCCTTCCCTTTGGAGACATCTTTATCCACTCAAGCTCTCGCTCTAATGTTTTTTGGCGTTTGCTCTCTTTTTTCTCTTCTGTTTTTAATCTGTTCTGTTTCTGCTCAAGCCATGATGAGTAGTTGCCTTTCCATGGAATGCCTTCGCCTCTGTCAAGCTCAAGTATCCAGCCTGCAACATTATCAAGAAAATAACGATCATGGGTAACGGCAATAACTGTTCCTGCATACTGGCTCAAATGCTGCTCAAGCCAAGCAACTGATGCAGCATCAAGATGGTTTGTAGGCTCATCTAAAAGAAGAATATCAGGCTTTTGCAGGAGAAGACGGCATAAGGCAACCCTTCTTTTCTCTCCACCAGAGATTATATTCACAGGCGTATCTTCTGGAGGACAACGCAAAGCGTCCATAGCCATCTTAAGTTTAGAATCTAAATCCCACGCCTCTAAATGGTCTAACTGCTCCTGTAAAACTCCCTGTCTTTCAATGAGCTTGTCCATCTCATCACCAGACATCGGTTCTGCAAATTTCTCGCTTATGGATTCATATTCATTGACAAGATCAACAACTTCCTGCACACCTTCTTGAACAACCTCTTTTACTGTTTTGGCTGAGTTAAGCAGAGGCTCCTGCTCTAAATATCCAACTGAAAAACCTTTGGATAAAATCGTCTCCCCATTGTAATCTTTATCAATTCCAGCCATAATTTTAAGAAGAGAGCTTTTACCAGAGCCGTTAAGACCAAGAACTCCAATCTTTGCTCCATAAAAATATGATAGAGATATATCTTTTATAACTGGTTTTTTATCGTAAAATTTACTCACCTTCATCATCGAGTAAATGACTTTTTTTGTATCTTCTGACATCTTTATTTTATATTCCTATTTTTTACATATTTATATTTAATACGGCAGAAAAAAGAGTATCTTTCATCTGCCGTATAATAATGGTTTAACTATTTTTAGAATATGCTCATAAATAAACTTCTGCTAAATTAAACACTCTAATCTTACATATTTTTTTTGTCAATTGGTTTATAACCATGTTTTTGTGCATGTTCTGGAAATAGTTCAATTGCCTGATTTAATGGAATAAATCCTGAAAATGCTCTCACTCTCATCATTTTGTAATTTTTAATCGCATGACTCAACCCTTTATACCATGAGATGCCGAACAGAGAGTCTCGTTCTGCCCAAAGTTGATTGTTGACTCCGAACCGCCGTGTTTTAAACAGCAGATGGACAACCATTTTCCAATTTTCAATAAAATATATGATTCGTTTTTTAAGCATAACTATCTTAAATTTCATTATAAATATTAAGCATCACTGCTCTTTATAAAAAGTAACCACAGGCTCTTTCAATATCAGGGCAATAGCCTCCTCGCTTGTTTTGGCTATATCAGGAAACTGAAATGTAAGCCCTGCAATCTGACGTAAGTTCTCACCTGTTCTGAGGATCAGGCGGGCAAGGTCTCCCTCTGCAAAAACGGATCGTTTGACCACATCTTCCCACGGCTGATCTTGTGCCCATGCGAAGACTGTTGCTGCTGGCTGCAAATAGAGATTAGGAGCATCAAATCCCTTTAGAATCATCCTTCCTGCAAAAGGTCGCAATCCCTTTCTTAAATCTAAAAACTCTTTTGTAAGAAGTTTTGGCAGAATCTGCTTTAAAAGGCTTTCATCATCAAACTCCTTTTCATTGACAAAAGATGCCACTATTGCAGCAAGAAGTGCAGGATCATTCTGGGGAAGAAGTCCGTATTTTAAGCAATGTGCAACCATAAGAGGCGAATCAATTCTTAATTTTGATGCCCAGAAGCCATCTTCTGTTAAAGAGCCATCTTCTGTTACAAATCCCTCTTCCTGCAAAAAATCGAGATGAGCTAAAAAATCTTCCCATAGATGCTCAAGCTCATGTCCATAAACCTTTCTTGCATATTTACCCTGCTTGCCTCTGTTGAGCATGTAAGATGCAAATGATTTTTTAAGCAGACCCCTTATCTGCTCAGGTGAGTGAGACAATAAAAGATTTAGAACCATAGAAAAATCGATTCTGATCTGGCTTTGAATATCAACAGGAGGAGCTGAGACCATACGGGCTGCATGGTCCAAATCCATAAATTTTCCGGGCAGCAAAATGGCAAATCCAATGTTATCCATGCCCCGTCTGCCGGCTCTGCCTGTCATCTGCTGAAATTCGCTTGCTGTAAGAGGCAGAAAATCTGTGCCGTTAAACCTGTCAGAGTTGAGAATCACAACGCTTCGTGCAGGAAAGTTTACACCAGCAGCAACAGTTGATGTTGCAAACATGGCATCTAATAATCCTTCAGACATCAAAGTCTCAACTACAACTTTCCATGCCGGCAGATGCCCGCTGTGGTGGGCGGCAGCAGCAGTTTTTTCAACCTGTTCACGTTGTGCGTGGCGGGCAAGATGGGGAGTTACAGATACAAGCTCCTCCATGCGTTTAAGCAGAGCTGCTTTCCGCTGAGGCTGGGCTGATATGAGATCAGTGTTGCAAAGTCTTATTGCACCATCACAATCTGATCTTGATTTTAGGAAAAATATTGCAGGCAGCAGGTCATATTTTTTTAATACCCGCATAATGTCAGAAAATCTTGGCAATCTTCCGGGCAGAGATATTTCAGGCTTATTTGGCTCTTTTAGAAACTCTAAGGTTTTTTTGTGCAGAAGTGCCCGTTTGCCGGGCTGATGGGCATTTTTCAAAAGAGGCTGAAGAGTTCCAGATGGGTGAAAAAAAAGCGGATATAGCGGAACAGGGCGTTTATGCTCCTGTATGACTTGGCACTTTTTCCCTCGTATTGCCTCAAGCCAGCCTGCTATATGATCAGGGTTTCCGATTGTTGCAGAGAGCATAAGCACAGGAATTCTGACAGGCAGATATATTATAATCTCCTCCCATACAACTCCTCGCTCGGTATCTCCTAAGTAGTGGGCTTCATCTAAGATGACTAAATCACAGTTTAAATCCTCTCCTGTGTGCATAGCATCGTAGAGCTGGTTTCTAAGGATTTCTGTAGTTCCGATTATAATAGCCGCATCAGCATTCTCTTTTGTGTCTCCAGTTAAAATTCCCACATTTTCTTTGCCGAATGTCTTTGAAAACTGGGCATAGATGGAGTTTGTAAGAGCTTTGAGCGGAGTTGCATACCAAACTTTTTTTGCATCTGCGATTGAATTTGGATTATTTGATGCAATAATAATTTCTGCTGCTCTTTCAGCGATCCATGTTTTTCCTGCTCCTGTTGGTGCGGTTACAAGACAATCATAGTGTTGAATTGCATCAAGAGCTTTAATCTGAAAGGCATCAGGAGTAAATGTTCTTTTTTCAGGAACTCCAATTCTGGAGAAGACGCTTTTAAGTTCTATGTCAGCGCCGGGTTTTATCAATATTTTTTTTTCGTTATCAGAATCTTGTCTGATTTTATAATATCTTTTTTTCATAGGTTCATAAAAGCATAAAATAGTGAATCTTGCAACTTAATTGAGATTGTCATTCATCAAGCTCGTCACACAGTTCTGGATAGAGTTTTTTCATACAATCTGGGCAGATTCCGTGACTAAACTCTGCTGAAGTATATTTGCTGATATATGCCTCAACCTGCTGCCAGTATCCGGCATCATCTCTTATCTTTTTGCAGTTAGCACATATTGGCAGAATTCCTTTTAATGTATTGATCTGATTGAGGGCTTCTTGCAGCTCCGTTACTTTTGCAGATAAGGCTGCCTGCATATCAAGAATCCTTCTGCCCACATCAACCCGTGCTTTAAGCTCTCCCATATCAAAAGGTTTTGTCAGATAGTCATCAGCACCAGCATCTAACCCTGTTACTATATCTGATTTATCAACCTTTGTTGTAAGCAGTATTATGTAGGGTCTTACAAATTTTGATTCATGCTGATTATGCTGGTTGTTCTCTACAGCTCTAATTCTGCGGATAACCTCTGGTCCGTCAATTACAGGCATCATCCAATCAACAATAGCAAGTTTAGGAGCATCAATCTGTTGGAGTTTATTCAAAGCCTCAATTCCATTAACAGTTTCAACCACTTGATGTCCTATTTTTTTTAAAACTGCTGTCAGCAGAGTTCGTGATGAAAAATCGTCCTCAGCAATAAGTATTTTCATTGATTTATCCCCTTTTAAGCAAAATTTGAATTGTGGTGTTACAACGTGATAGTTCCTGCAAATTGGGCAGCACTAAAAAGAATAGAATCAAGATCAAGAGTAGTTATTTTTCTGTCTTGCAACACTATCTTGCCATCAATAATTACATCTCTTACATCAGCACCTGTTGCAGAATAGACAAGATGGGATATTGGATTGTACATAGGTACCAAGTGAGGTTTGTGCGTATCTAATATAATGATATCAGCCTTTTTTCCGATCTCTATAGAGCCTGTGACATCGCCTAATCCTATTGCTTTAGCCCCCTCAATAGTTGCCATTCTGACAACTGAGAGCACATCTAAAACACCTACATCATAGCGGTGAATCTTGTGAAGTTTTGCTGCTGAATCCATCTCTGTAAAAAGATCAAGATTGTTGTTGCTGGAACTTCCGTCTGTCCCAAGACCTGTGTGGATTCCAGCACGGATAAAATCAAGAACCGGAGCAATGCCTGAGGCAAGTTTCATATTGCTCTCAGGATTGTGGGAAATTGAAGCTCTGCTTTGTCTGATAATCTCAATCTCCTGATCAGTTACCCATACAGCGTGTACTAAAAGAGTATCTTTGTCCAAAATACCAAGATCATCAAGATATTCAATCACGCTTTTTTGATGTTCCTGCCTCATCTGCTCCTGCTCATATTTTGTTTCAGCAGCATGAATCTGAAAAAGAACCCCTATTTCACGGGCTGCCTTTTTTGCATTTATAAGAGTATCTTTAGAACAGGTGTATGCAGAGTGGCAAAATATTGAAGATGTTATTTTAGGATATTTACATTTAAACCGCTCTGCATAATCTGCGGCACTCTTAACATTAAGTGCAGGATTAACTACTCCGGGAGCTGGAAAATCAATTACGCCCTGACCAAGAACAGCCCTTATGCCAGATATGCTCACAGCTTCTGCTACTGACTCTTCATGAAAATAGCCGTCACAACAGGTGGTGGTTCCAGACAGAAGCATCTCAGCACAAGACAAAAGCGTACCGCACATAACTGTATCAGGCTGTATATATTTTGCTTCAAGTTTAAAAATATAGTCATTCAGCCACGTTATAAGCGGAATATCCTCAGCAAAACCGCGAAAAAGAGACATAGGCAGATGAGTATGGGTGTTGATAAGTCCGGGCATTACAATACCGCCGTCTGCATCAATCACACAGGAAGCCTTTAAATTACACATACAATCAGAAGTTCCAATTTTGATTATGCTATCGCCTTTTATCAAAATTGCACCGTTTTCAATGATATGATTTTGAGGGTCAACAGTGATAATTCTGCCGTTTTTGATCAGAATATCTCCATCAAAAGCATTTTCATCAGAAAAATTTTCTTTGCTCTGCTGCTCTGATGCGTTCATAATGCTCCTCTATATTTTACTCCCTTAGATATTTTTTTACTTAATTGGGTTTATCTCAATTTCATAATTATCAGAAATTTGAGTAACATTATCAGACGTTCCACTATCACCACTAATAGAAATTCCTGCAACTTTTTTTTCTGTAATATGTACATCTATTATATCTTCTTTAACAGTTATTGATGAAAATAAACCCTTAATAACTGTTCCTTCGGATAATCTGCCAAAAATCTTTATTTCAGGGTTTGGCTTCTCTATCTCTGCCCATTTCAAAAAACGGTTTCTATCTATCTGAAGCTCCATGATCTCATGTTCAACTTTTGGCTTTAGGCTGATTATCTTTTTATCCATCTGTTCAAGATTAGTTTCCAATCGCTTTTTCTGCTGGTTATATATTTTTAACTCTTCAACTATTGCCTGCATCTTATTTTTAAGAGAGTCTGAAAGAAGCTCGTTTTTTTGAAGTTCCTCTTTATCTGCTAAATCAATTTCTGTCTGCTCTGCGGCAGTATTTATATTATCGGCTAACTGATTTAATTTTGATTTTACACGATCATGGGCAGCTTTTAACTCAACCATCTGTTTAAACGTATCTTTTATCTGCTGTCCAACCGACTCTTTTTGTCTTATAAGATCATCAAGCTCTTTTTGTACATTGATTATCCGGCTTCTTATTTCAAGAGATTGAAGAACAATGTGCTCTTCGGAACCTATATTTATACGGCAGGGTTCAGTTATTTTGCTTCCAACTCTTGCTGCACTAACGCCCATCTTTGCAAAGATTCGTGAGGCAACGATCCTGCCTTTTGATACATCTAAATGTCCGCTCGTAACAATGGTTGAGTCAATAATCTCATGTTCAACAACAACATCTCCAAAGGCTTCAATACGGCAGTTATGGATATACTTTGCCTTGACGCTTCCTTGAGTTTTGATGCGGCATCTTGTAATCCCTATCTCGGCAGATATGCCGCCGATTGATGAAATAACAGCTCCTCGTATCTCACGAGCTTGAATCTGACCCGCATTTACAGGATATGCACCAGTTAAAACCCCTGTAACATTAAGGTTTGCATACGGATCAACTGGTCCAAAACGCAAATCAGCATCTTCAAGGACATTTACAACAGGAAAGATATAGAGCTTTCCCTCAATTGAGAGGGCAGGGTATCCGCTCTGATCAGATATCACCCGTGATGAATCTTCTTCAGGTATGCTGCACCACATTCCGCAGCGTAATGGAAAAGAGGCGTCTCTGTCTGCTGCTGACGTTTTGCCGAAAACATCTTTATACTGAATCTTAACTTGATTAGATTTATTAGATTTTACAAATGCAAGGGTTTTGTTTCTTTTAATAAGCGTGTCGTTTATTATTGGAGGCGGTTTAATATTAATGTCAAATTGGTATTCTATCAGATCACCGTAACCGTAGTGTCCAACTGCTGCTAAAAAAAGCTCATCTTTGCGGTTAATGTGCGACTGAAGAATCGAATCGCTTAAAATTTGGTCTGCCACACCCTGCTTTTTAAGCTCAGATTTTACTTGCAAAAGAGTAACTTTATCTTCTAACTCATTGAAAGGAGGTACAATTTGAACCCATGCCTCCATTGAATCAGAACTGATATCTATCTTGATAAGCTCGTTATTAAATCCACTATCATTAATCTGGCTGGTTTGGTTAATCTGATTTTGTTCGTCTGTTTTTTCAACTATTTTTTTGTTATCTGTTTTCTCTTTATCAACTGTGGCTGCCTGCTGATATTTTAATATAACCTGATGCTGCTCTTTTGTTAGAACACCAGATTCAACAAGCATATCGCCAACCATCTGCTGGATATTCTTTTCACGAAAAAGCCTCTGCTGTTTTGCCAGAACATACTTAATCTGCTGCTCTGTCGCATATCCCTTTTTTATTGCAATATAACCAAACAGAGCACTGCTTTTTCTAATATCATCAAATGGTTTTTCCATTGATATTTCTGCCTTTTTTCCTGACATTTTTATATCTCCCCTAATCCATATCCTGACAAGGGGAGGAGGTAAGAGCTAATCCATATGATTAAAAAGATGGGTATTAAAACAGTTAATCCTCATACTTTACACCCTTTTGAGATTGTGCCTGTATGGCTGTAATTGCAACAGTGTTCACAATGTCTGTAACTGTGCAGCCGCGGCTCAGATCATTTACAGGATAACGAAGCCCCTGCAAAACAGGACCTACAGCAACTGCACCTGATGATCTTTGAACAGCCTTATATGTGTTGTTGCCTGTATTGAGATCAGGGAAGATAAATACAGTTGCAGCACCAGCAACTTCGCTGTTCGGCAGCTTTGTCTTTGCTACAGAGGCATCAACTGCCGCATCATACTGGATAGGTCCCTCAATTTTGAGATTCGGCAGAACAGCCTCTGCTTTTTTGCGGGCAATCTCTGCTGCCTGACGCACCTTGTCAACCTCACTGCCGGTTCCTGATGCTCCTGTTGAGTAGGAGAGCATTGCAACTACAGGCTCTACACCAAATACAAGAGCTGTCTGAGCCGAACTTATCGCAATTTCAGCAAGCTGTTCAGCATTTGGATCAGGATTTATTGCACAATCTCCATATACTAAAACCCTATCTTCAAGGCACATAAACATAACGCTTGAGACAATTGAGCAGTTCGGCTTTGTGCCTAAAATCTGAAGTGCCGGACGGATTGTCGCTGCTGTGCTGTGGATAGAGCCTGAAACCATTCCATCTGCGTGACCCGCAAAGATCATCATTGTTGCATATTCATTCACCTCTTTCATGGTATCATGGGCATATTCAGGAGTAATTCCCTTATGCTCTCTTAAAGCATAATAAGTTTGAATATACTCTTCAAAAAATTCAGATTTAATAGGATCAATGATATTTATAGACTCCATACGCAGCCCTAAATCTTTAATCTTTTTATATATTCTCTCCTGATTGCCAAGAAGAGTGAGATCAACAACTTCACGCCGAAGGAGAATCTCGGCAGCTCTTAAAATACGCTCCTCCTCTCCTTCAGGCAGCACAATATGCTGGCGGCTCTGCCTTGCTCTTTGTATTAGTTCAAGCTCAAACATCTTAGGAGTTTTAATTGTAGTTTTAGTTGTGATAACTCTTTGTGCAAGTTTTTTTGTATTAACATGCTTTTCAAATGCAGCAAGAATTCTTGTGATTTTACGTTTATCAAATGGAGATATTCCAGCTTGAATCCTATTGACCTTAGTTGCTGCCGGAAATGTGTTGTCCTGCACGCTCACAATAGGGGGAGTGTCTGGAAAACCATTTATAAGCTCTGCCACAGCATCACATGGAACAAGCCCGCCTGTCAAAAGAATACCTGCAATGTTCTTGCGTGAGGTTGATGAGACAGACGCAAGACACGCCACAATAACATCTGCCCTATCTCCGGGAGTGATAATCAAATCTCCATGCTCTAACCTTGGAAGAAGATTTCTCAACTGCATTGCAGCAACATTAAAATTGTGAATATGGCGGTTGAGATGGTTCTTTCCCCAAAGCACAGTTCCGTCAAGCTCTTTTACAATCTCAATTATGCTTGGGCGGCGAAGCGATGTATCTTCAGGTATTGCATACAAAAGAAGCCCTTCATCACTATGAGTATCAGCAAGCCGTTTTATAATCTCCCTACCGCTTGCTGGATCAGTTCTGGTTACGATAATTCCAAGACATTTGCCTTTCTGCCTGTTTAGTGATGTTAAAGCAGTCTCAACAGATTGGATAGTCTCATCAACCGTCCTTTTCTTTCCGCTTGCAATAAGCAGCACTGAACTTGAAAGATTTTTGCTTATCTCTGCATTGATATCAAACTCAAATGATGCAGATGCACTCATAGACTCCAACCCCTCGCAGACAATAAAATCGCATTTCTCCTTAAGTTGGTTGTATTTATTTATAATTCCCTCAATAACTTCTCCCTGCCTTCCTCTTGATGCAAGCTCAGTTGCCTCTTCAGTTGTAAAGCCGTACATAAGATTTACAGGGATTTTAAGATCAAAATATGTTGATATTAGAGAGATATCTTTATCAACATCATCACTGTCATGAACAAGCGGGCGGAAAAATCCAACCTTATTCATCTTTCTTAAAAGAAGTTCCATAACTCCAAGCGTAACTACAGTTTTACCGCTTCTTGGACCAGTTGATGTAATATATATATTATTTGCCATGATAATTTTTTTTACAGGGTAATTTTATAAAAACTCCCTGCCGTACCTCTTTGCGTTTTATGTTTGTGTTTGTTTTATAAAAAATGGCTTACATTCCTCTATCCATATAAAATGAGGAAGTAAGCCAATTTAAAAGCCTGAATCTGGATATCATGATTCCGCTGAAAAAACAATTGATT
>CAZIJN010000008.1:58445-87850 GCA_964539635.1 uncultured Desulfobacterales bacterium
CCAATTTAAAAGCCTGAATCTGGATATCATGATTCCGCTGAAAAAACAATTGATTGAAGTTTTACGCAAAAGTTCGTTTAAATGTAATATATCCCGCATAGGTTAAAAGATATGCAATACATATGAATTTTACAACGCTTGCAGGCATAAACGCAAAAAGCACAGCAAGCACAACACATAATAAAGGAAGTGCTTTGTAAAACATCTCTGGAATAAAAATGTCCATGGTTTTCCTCCTTTTTTTGATTCTCTACAGTTCAGGTAAACTTCAATTTTATGACCTTGTAAAGTAATTATAAATCCCATTACTACCATTAATTGCAGATTGTTGATGTTTCTACAAAGCTCTTTAATTGAATATGGTGCAAAAAGTTCAGTTTCGTAAAGCGTAACCCAACTCTGCGAATTTTTACTGCTATTTTGTCTTTAATATCGCTATTCTGATCCATTTTAACACTGTAAACAAACGAACAAGGTATCTTGCTCATATAAAACTGATTGTCGAGAGTAAATAAATCTACTAAAGAGTAATCATAACTATTGTCTGAATCTGTGACATGTTTACATGCAACTCCACCCATACTTATATCACATAATTCAGCAATTATGTTTTTTTCTGTACCAAATACTGCATAAACATTTTTATCAGGCTTTACTCTTAGATACTTTCTAACCTCAGTTCTTGTAGCTGCTGCTTCCATTTAATAACTCCTTTTTTGTTCTGTTATGTACGAGACGAAATAAGATATTTATTAAAATTTAAAACCATTAACGTGGACAGGAAACTCAGGATTAATCTTGTCAATAAATTGATAACTCTAAAAAAAGATTCTATTGTTTCTTTAAGATTAAAGTGTCTGTATAACTCTCTGGCAATTCTGTACTTTTGAGATTCTTTATATATGACAGCTAAATTTTGAAGAAATACTACCACATTATTATATGTATAACATATAATATTACAATCAGTTTTCAGTTGTTGCTACAAGGGCATTAGAGCTGTATGATTTTGTAGAAAATGATGAGTCTGGTCTGCCCATAATCTTCTCTAAAATAACTTTTGTGATCATGTAGGTCGGTTTAACTCCCTCTTGTCCCATTGCTCCGGCTGCAAGCGTGTTGCCTGTCATTAAAGGATTATCAGAAGCATAGTAGGCATATCTAACCTTAACATTTGGCGGAATATTTCTCTTTATTATGGAGGCATTTATAGCCTTATGGTAATGCCCGCCCTCCATTTCAAGCCCTACAGCTTTCCAGTCTGACATAAACATCTTAAGCACATCTTGATTTTGAAGAGATGTACCAAGAACTGTTGCCATTGGTCCAACATAGACCCGAACATCAGAAGAAAAATCGTCTGATGCAAGATCATTGTCAAACAGATAGTTGTCAGATGTTCCTTCACAAACATGGGCTGTAGCAAGCATAATATCTCCTTTTTCACCAGGAAGGATTCCAGCCTTTCCCATTATTGAGATAGAGCCGTTAGCCAAAACTTTTTTCTGACCATTATTTTCATAAGGTTTAAGCAGCTGCTCCATTGCTTCAAACGCCTGAGCACCAAAAGCGTAATCCATAACCAATATAAGCGGTTTCTCATTTAGTTGTGAAATATCGATATTAAGAGCTGGATGAAAATCCATGTCACCTAACAAGTCAGTATCAATAAGCTGGCAGTCTATATTTGTACCAGACTCGTCAGGCAGAAAATATAATCCTCTTCTGGTTGCAAAATCGACAATCTGGCTGCCCTTGTCACGCAGTGAAGCACAAAACTGATAGATATCCTTATCGTCAATCTCCTGCTCTTTAACTGCACTATTTTTAACTGCACTATTTTTCCAGTCGCTTTTTATTGCTCCGTAACCGTAAATGAGGTTGACCACGCTGTGCATATTTGCACTTATTATGTGAAGAGGTCTATTTTGAAGCTCTTTTTCACAAATTTCACTATCAATTCTTGCTGCCCATAGTTTTCCATATCTTTGATGACCAATAATACTCATCAAAGATGGAGTAAAATAGATAACCAACGCATCTTCTCTTGAGTTTTGATCTGCCTGAATCCTTTTGCCAAGGTGATATATCAATGAGAAGAGTCCATTGTTGCTCTGATATTGATTTTTACTATTTTCTAAATATTCGTATGTCTCTCTTGTTTCATGATATGGTCTTCCAAGTATAATGCTCATATTCCAGATTGCAGAATCAAGCTCTTCTGGTCTAATCTCCAACTCTGGGTCTGGTTTGCTGCACGGCGATCTAACTTCTAATTTGGATAGATTTACCCTCTCTATTTTAAATACAAATTTTTCAAGTTTGTTCCACTCAGGGCTTACGCCATAATCGTCATACATCCGCTTGAATATTTTTTTAGCTTCAATGTTTAAAAATGTCATATGTGTAATTGTATCATAAATTTCACTTATGCCTCTTGAAATTATAAAGCAGAGTTCATGATTATTTATTCTATAACATTTTCTTCTTCTTTTTAAAGGCTCAATCTTGGTAAAAGGGGTGTCATCAAAATGGTCTTCATCTGTCAAGATTATCTTTGTAATCTGCTCGATTCCTTGAGGAAGCCTGTCAACCACATATTCAAGCCCTTTCAGCTCAACAACTCGCGGGTCCTTCATGCTGCCGTATATCTCTGGACTCAGCTCTTTTAAACAGTTTTCAAGGGCTTTGCCAAATCTTCCTGACGGACGGTAAAAGCCCCTGATCGCAAGAGACTCTGTGACTGTTTTAAATTCTCTTATTGCACTTCTTGCACGCTGCGATTGGGTTGGTTCAAACATTAGTTATTATATCCTTATCTTTTAGAATCTTTATAGAATAATTTTCAGAATCATTATATTGATAACAGTTTCATAGCATCTTAATTTATTATCAATTTAAGTCAATTACAAAAATTTACACAGCTTAAGAATCAGAATATTTAAAATTTATGGAAACCCATTTCTACCCATTTTTCAAGAATCATCTTGAAACTTTACAAACTTTCATCATAAAATCATTTTCATTATGGGATATATATTTGATTTCAATGACTCCAACCATTACGAAACCTGCTTTGAACAGGTAAAGACAAGCTATGCCTTTAACCTTGAGATGGAACTTCTGCTTAAAATGCTTCAACCAGAGGCTGGCAGTTCTCTCTTAGATATAGGCTGCGGCACAGGCAGAAGTCTTGAGCCTCTGCTTAACCTTGGTCTTAATCTTACAGGTGTTGATCCTTCTCCTTATATGCTCGATATTGCACGTGACAGGCTCGGTGACAAAGCAGACCTTCACCGTGCATTTGCAGAAGAGCTTCCCTTTGATGACAACAGCTTTAACTACGCTTTTTTTATGACCAGCCTTGAGTTTACACAAATGCCTGCAAAAGCTATTGAAGAGGCGTGCAGAGTGGCAAAAGATAAAGTTTTTATAGGTGTTTTGAATAAATATGCACCTTTGAATTTAATTCGTCGAATTAAAGGCTTTTTTATCAAAGGAATCCTTTCACAGGCAAGATTTTTCAGCATACTTGAGCTTAGACAGACAGCTTTTGATATTTTAGGAGATGTTCCGATTGAATGGAAAACTACGCTTCAATTTCCATTTAGCAGCTCTAAAATCTGCCATTGGATAGAGCAGCGTTCTTTGATTGAAAAATCTCCTTTCGGCTCAATGGTTGGAATGACAATTACACCTATTCCAAAGTTTAGAACCCGCCCTTTATGCCTTAAAATTAGACCATCTGGCAAATATAATCCTGTTACTGGTTTTGCAATGAATCAGACAAAAGATGAGTTGTGATTTATCAGTAGTTCACAGTGTTAAAACTAAATAATAAAATATGCTAAAATTTTAATGAAAGTAAAGTTAATATGAATACAATACCCCAAATTATAAGTCCTGACGGCTATATACACACAATTCAAGAAAAAAAAACTAAAGCAGCAGGAGAGCCGATAGAGCTGATAGAGGCAGCTTTTTATTTTCCTTCTGTATCAGATTATATAAGAGGAGCAATTGCAGAGGGAAAACCCTACTTCTTTGTTGGCAGAAGCGGCAATGCACAGATCGGCGTTAAAACAGATCAAGTTCCTTCTGAAGCGATTCCAGTAATTGATAATCAAGATATCTATATTGATGGTCAGATTCAGAATCTCAATCCGCTTTTGGATATAGGATTGAACCCGGGTAATGTTTTAGAGCTTTTCAAAAAGGGTGATGAGATAGGCAGGCTTGTTGTGATGGACCCCGAGCTTAGAATTGGTGATGTCCGCCACTATCTGCATAAAAGGCTGTTTGTTGGACGAGAGATCAGCAAAGGTTATTATGATGGGTTTGAGATTCATCAGGAGATTGACCCATCAACCGGCAAGATGTGTGACTATATCAGCATTGATCTTGAGCCGTTTCAATATATATTTGAGCCATATGCTATTAATCCTTCAAGTATAAATGCAGTTATAAAAGAGGGTAGAAGTGCTTTGAGCAAGATAAGATCAAGGGTAGCTATTGATCTTAACAGCCGAGTATTAAAGCCTGGCGAACTCTTTGTTGGAGATATAAAAATTTCTCTTGGAGATGTGTATGCTATAATTGATGCTGTGGCAGAGCCTGAATCAAGCAGTGTCGAGCATCTTCCGGCAAGAGTTCTTGATCCTTTCCGCACATTTCGCAACCGCCAAGTAGAGCTTTACAATTTTGGCAGTTCAGATGTCCCTTTAAATGATATTAAAATAAGAATCCGTTTTTTTAGAACTAAAAATCCTCTTACTGTTCCATTGGAAAAAAATAAAGTTAAAGAGGGATATAGACTTTATGATCTGCTGACCAACGCAGAGATCAGCAATCTTTTCCAATCAATCCATCAAGACTCCTTAGGCATGATTTTGAATAAAGGCAACTTTGTCCAGATTCCAAGAGCACAAAATCCTGAAGGAGAGGCTCAGTATGAGATTATTAAAAATGCTGTTGTTCAGAGTACAGCCCGTAAATCAGAGCTTGTGCTTCCTGTTTCAGGCAGAGGAGAGATTCACAATGGAGAGTTTCGTAAAACCCTTCAAAAACTCTCTGTTCTTGGGGGAATTAACAGCCGTGTATTTATAGGAGAGCTTTTTCCATCTCCTGAGATTATAAACGCTCTTAACAGAAGCGGCATCAGAACTTTTTTGATCAATACTGCAAATCCTTATGCTTTGGCTGACTCTGAGGCTGCTTGTTTAGTTGGTTCATCTACGCCTTCATTTCAAGATGACTATGTGAAAAAAATGATACAACTGACCCATACAGAGCAAGGTGCGTGTGAGTTTTTACGGTATGAGTCAGAGACTGACAAACTTTACACATTTTATCATGGCTGCTTTATAGAGCCTGACGATAAAGAGCGTTTTGATAAGGTAAGATATTGGTTTGCATTTTACGGCTCACACACCAAAGAGGCTGATAACAAATTGACAATTGAGCTGCTCGATCAGCTTGCAGCAAAACTTGGCGATGAGATGGGAATTGCTCATGGCGGGGGACCCGGCTTGATGAAAGAGTCTAATGATCTTGCACGCAAACACAACATAATGAGCGTAGGCATTGCAATTGACCTTGAAGGAGAGCGGCAGCTATCTCTTACAACCTGTGACGGGCTTATAAAATATAAGGAGGGGCTACGTTTGGCAAGACAGGATCATCTGCAAAAACTTAGTAATTTACCGATTATCAACACCGGCGGCTATGGAACTTCAGAAGAGCTTGCAATATCAATTACATCTATGAAGATTCACGAAAATCCTCTGGCTCCGATTATTCTGCTTGATCCTGATAATTTGTGGAGTCATGCACAGCAGCAGACAGTTGAAATTGCAGAGCGGAAATATGGACCAGCATTTATTCCAAATCTTATCAAGCCGTGCCACAACGCTGACGAGGCTGTAAAGGAGATTATCCGTTTTGTATCCCACCCTGATAACTGGTATAAAAAGAATAAAATCCCAAAAGAGAATATAGAGACATCAAGAGCCAAATCAAGACGCATCAGACAGGAGACGTTTGGACAAGGTTATATTGAAGTTTTTGAAAATCCAAATCATAGGTTGATGCTTTAAACCTGTTCATAATCAGTTTGCTCACGGATTTTATGGTAATCAATTATCACACCTTTCTTTCTGCAATACGCGAGCAGCTCCTTAAAACAGCTATTTTTTTCAAGCATTGCCTCATTGTCAGGTATTGCAGAAAAAAATGCCCTGCTGCCGATTATTATCAATTTTTGGCGGGCACGTGTTATTGCAACATTAAGGCGGTTTGGACTGTTTAGAAATTCGCTTGATATATGATCAGGGTCAGATGATGTTATGCCAAATATTATAATATCTCGTTCTGCTCCCTGAGTTCTCTCTACAGTGTCAACAAGAGGGAGAGGTAAATTCATCTCGCCTAACCGCCTTATTATATTGTTATTTTGTGCTCTGTGCGGAGATATTAATCCAATTTGATCTTCATTAAAATTATGGCATTTCATCAATTCATAAACCAAAGAAGCCATAAGTTCTGCCTCTATATCACATTGCTGTGAGCAGCCTTCATGATCAACAAGAACCATTACAACTGGATTAGACGGCTCTAAAATATCTGAAAAACGTCTATTTGAATTTTCTAAATATTTCAGTTGAAGACGAGAATCGGCATTAATCAAGGCTGGATGTAGTTTTTGATTATACCACATTCTGCTTGGAAACTGACAAATCTCTTTATTCATTCGATAGGTAATATTAAGCGTTAATTGATGAGATTCTGGATAGAGTGCGGTGAGCTTTGATAGAATGGACTGGTTAAGCGAACCATAATCACCTGACACAATCGGCGGAAGCTGATGCACATCTCCAAGAAACAAAAAATTTCCTTTACAGTAAATTAAACTAAGAAGGGCATAAGGAATCAGAACTTGAGAGGCTTCATCAAAAATAATCCAGTCAAATGCTTCTGGAAAATCACCTCTTCTGCTGTTAAATAGATTATAAAAACCAAAACCCGTAGCCCCGATAATCGACCATGTTCGGCTCAACACATCATCTGCATCATCAGAAAATTCTACAACCATTTTTCTGCTGTCATCTCTGTTATTTTGCAGATTAATTGAATTATTTTTAAAGGCAGTACCATTGCTGTCATTGTCATTAGGAAATTTCCCCCATTTTATACATGATGCTGGAAAGGGGGATCCTGCAAATCTTGACTCTTCTGAAAATTTAGATTTGTTTGATACCCACTGATTTACAATAGAAACAACCTTGTTTAAAACATTGTCAACTGCCTGATGAGTTAAGGCACTTATGCCTATTCTCAAGGGTATGCTGCGTTCAAAGGCATTCATAACAAGTAAAATTAATATCCACGCAAGAAGGTGGGTTTTTCCTGTGCCGGGTGGTCCTTGAATCAGAGATGTTTTATATCGAAACGGCAAGGTGAGAGCTTCAATCTGTGAAAAGTTCAGACCGGTACTGGATAAGGTAAGTTCTTGATTTAAAAAGCTAATACCTTGATTTTTACTGTTAATGAATTTTTGGATCCACTGTACAGATTCAACATTTTGCCGATACTGCCATGCACCTGTGATCAGTTGATTTACAGGGTGTAAAGGAGATTCTGAAAAAAGGAATTCTGCTGCATGAGCAAGTTTGGCTTCAGTAAAATCGGTAATATCTTCTTCCAATGAATAGAATAGCTTTTTACTTAAATTGAGCTTGCCTGACCTTGATATAAGCGATACTTCTGCTTTATTCATATCATATTCTGAGATGATAACTGAGCAGCTATCTTGAATATTTGAGATGCTGTATGGATTATAACTAATAGATTGAATATCTCTGATACTGTGCTGGCTGTCTATAATATCATGAGGTACAAGTTTGACAAAATCACCTTTACGGAACTTTGAGGGCATTGTTTTGTCAGTTGTATTAAAAATATAAAGAGCATTTCTTTGATTATCAATGATTATGCGGCTGAATACAAGATACCCCAAAGCCCGGAATCTCTCCATTCTTTGATGTAAAGGAAGCTCCTGCAGATCAAGAGTATCCTCCTCTTTTAGCCGTCTTTCATTACTTATAAAACGTACAAATGTAGATTTTGAGAGATTTTCACTCTCTGGCAATGTCTCTATTCTTTGCACACACTCTTGAGTCCACTGGCTTTCAAGAAGCGGCTTTACAGTTTTAAAAAGTGCAGCCATAGTAGTAAGGATAGAGTTTATTTCTGACTCTAATTCTGGTTTATAATTACTGTTTTCACTGTTATGGTCATAGATATTAAAAAATCTGTAATAATAGCTATGAAATAAACTTGCTGGACGTTCAACTCCTTGATTGCATCTAAAAGTATCGGCAAGGGAGAAAAGAGAGACACAACCTGGTGACGGCATATAAAAATGCTCTGTAAATATTTTTTTAATATCAGTTAAGATTGAGATCTCTTTGTTAATAAAATCAGAGATAGCCATGCTGGTTTGTGAACCAAAATAAAATATATGAGGATAATTTCCGTTCAATGTAAATGAGTAATATGATTGTGCTATTAAGTCTAAAAATTGTGCTAATCCATAGTTGAAATCGCTCTGGCTCACTTTTATATGTGTTTCAACTATCTTGAAAGTATTGTCCATAATCAAAAGCCCAAATCCTTTTAACATCTGAGAAATAGGCTCTTTAATTATATGTATAAAAAAATATGCAGATATATTGATAGGAAAAAGGCGTGTTTTTCGCTTATGAAGAATAATTCTATTATTTAGAATCGCATCGCATCTACCAATCAAATTTTTTCGCTGCCATGAGGAGAAAATTGCATTAAAATCCAAAGAGGCAGTATCGCTATTATGCAGAGCCTCAATAGAGTAAATAGCTATTTTCCTCAGCTTTAACAGCTCTCCATCAGTCAAGCTCGGTAAGAACTGTATATCCTCTTGGGTAAGTGCCTCAGAGTAACAATGAGTAAAAAATTCGCATAGTGTGCAGTTAGATTTCAACCTGTAGTCTGCTTTGGAAACAGATTGGGATAGAGTTGTATGAATCGTTTTAAGTAATATAGGTAAAGCTGATATAAACGGTTTGATGCCAAATGTATGATGCTCATAAAAATCATTGCTGTTTTCATATTCAAAAGCTTCTTTTCTGTTTACGCTATTTTGCTGTTCAGATGCGTAAGAACGGGTCATAAGAAAACCAGTTGAAGATACTTCAGCTTGAATATTATGCAGATTAACGATTTTTTTCAAAAGCAGTGTATAAAAAGCAACCTGCCATTTATGGTGATATTGAGGCTTAACACTGCTCTTTATATCTCCAACCTCCATAATAAGCTGTTTTTTGCCGCTATTTTCATTGATAGATACTGCTATCAAATCAGGTACGCCAACAGAACTGATTTTAAATCGATCCGTAATATTGATTTCGATTTTTAGCATAGATTGGAAGAGAAATATTTTCGACTCATTGGATTTAAAGTGCTCTTCAACAGTTAATCTGTTTATTGTCTCTAAAAAATCCTGCTTATTCATATTGATGATCTTATTTCCACTATTTTCTAATGATTTTAAAACATTATTTTCATGTATAAAACCTTGCTTTATAGCTCTTTCTCGATCACTATCAATGGTAAAATTATGTGCAGGTGGTGCAATGCAAAGATATTTAAGGCATAAGCGCCGTTTACATTGTTTATAGAGAAAATAGTCACTTACCATAGTAGCTGTTATAGCTGCATCAGGTCTCTTTTCAAGGCAGGGAATGGAAAAAAGAGAGATGTCTAAATTCGCTCGAACAGTTGAATTTAATTTTAAGCTCCATATCTCTTTTTCTTGCTCTAATAGGGAATTTTTAGGTGTTATTTCAAGCGCATAAGGCAGCTTATCTCCTGCAAGATTATTATTTTCTGATAACTCTTCTGCTCTTTCAAGACCATTAAAATAGGATAAGTTCTGGCTGGCAGATTGAATATAGTTAGTGTCTCCTATAACAACCTCTGATGTGTGTGAAAGGTAGTGGTTGAATCGATCCACCACTCGTTGATCAAAAAGAAAATCACCCACTTCTGTGATTAAAAGGTTAATTGGAAGTGCTTTGCAGAACATGTTCAGTGGGATAAGGCTTGAGAGTATTTTGATATTTATTTTAACCCATCTTTCAAACTCTTTCCTGTCTGCGGGTAGATTCAAACTCTCAAATTTGATGAATTTAGAACATTCAACCTCAATCTCATTCGAGCTGATATAGAACTCTTCTTTAGGAATATTAGAACTGTTTTCGTAATTATTACCATTATCGTATAATTCTAAATTTTTAATATAGTTTCTGATACTCCACTCAAGCACAAGGTTTCCTAAAGAGCCAAGATAAGTGCGGTAAAGATATGTAAATTTGGGAGTTAGAATCACTTCAACTCCATTATCAAGAGTTACGCCATTTTTATTTTTATTTATCTCTTTTTCAAAAAGAGTTCTTGTTCTTGACAGAAGAGAGGGATCGTACATGATATCATTATCAATCTCATTATGATTATCATTACCAATCTTATTATGATTATCAATCTCAATTTCATTGTCATTATTGAAATTGAGATTTTTTTCGGTCTGTTTCTGATTGGTAGAAATATTTTTAAGAATATTCTGCATCATCTGGGCAACTTCAAACGAAACATGGGCACCCATACCAAACCACAGAATCTCTTTATCAGGTTTTGACGCTGCAAGAACAGCAAGAATACGTTTAGCATCATGGTTAATGCTGATTATTTTAAGGCATCTGCCGGCAATGTCGATTCTCTCTTCCACATTTATCTGTCTAACAATGGATACTGGTATATCTGCAATAGATCGGATAATTGATGGAGAAGTAGTTGTTGTTAATTCTAAACTATAATCCTCTTCTGATTCTGGAAAATTACCCCATATTTTGTATTCTGTTAGATGTTTGCCATACTGCAATCCACCTGAGTATAGACCAGATACAAAAGATTTTTTTATCCATCTCTTCTTTTCAAGTGACTCAAACAGATTAGAGAGCACAACACTATTAGAATAGGCAGTTTTTCCAAGAAATGTTGCTCTGTTTCTAAATAAATCCTCTACAGATGCCAATGAAATTTGTTTTTTTTCGTACAGACACGAAATAATCTGCTGCGCAATTACGCTTGGCAGAAGTTTTGGAGTTTGAGATTCGACAATGCCTTGACGTGCAAGATTTAGAAGTGCAAGAAATCTCACTACCTGAATAGATGCACCTTCTCCTTGGCAAACTCCCCAGAAATTCAACCTTTTTTTTCGCCTGTTTGCCCTGCCGATTCGCTGTAAAAAAGCTGATACAGAGTCTGGCGGTTCGTAAAGGATAACTGCATCAACATCACCAATATCAATCCCAAGTTCTAAAGTGCTTGTAGCAATACACAATGCCCTGCTTTTTTTTAGAAACCGCTCTTCTGTCTGTTTTCGTTCTGCTGGTTTAAGATTGGAGTAGTGAATCTCTGATACACCTTTAAAACGCCCTGTTTTATTGATGATTCCAAAAAGTCTGTCACAAGCTCCACGACTGTTGGTAAACAGCAATATTTTGTTATAGTTCCACTTATCGTGAAGATCATTGAGAAATGCTGAAAATTCAACCTCCTCCTTTTTTAAATGAACGAGATGGGCGGATATATCACGATTTACTGCGGTCTGAATGTAGCAGGTATCAGGAATTGGCAGGAAATTAAAAGCATCAATTAGATTATTCACATCAGCAATAGTTGCAGACATGGCTATACGTTGGATATGGCGGTATTTTTTACTTGAAAGAACATTTCGGCGTTCAAGTCTAATAATAAGATGGGCAAGATGAACGCCTCTGTATGTGTAAATCAAAGGATACACCTCATCAATTATCACACACCCTACACAATTGAGAAATGTTCTTATGGTTTGGTTTGTACTTCCAAGCATCACATCAAGCGATTCCGGAGTTGTGAACATAATGTCAGGACGCCTGCCGTTGCTCTGTTTAACATCTCCTGTCCTGATAGATAGATTTAAACCCAAACGTTCTTTAATAATAGGTTCAAACCTTCTTTTTAGATCAACGGCTAAAGCCCTTGTGGGTATTATGTAAAGCAATGTAGCTTCACGATTTGACTGGATAACTCTCTCTATACAGGGAGCAAGTACAGCTTCGCTTTTACCTGTTCCTGTGGCAGATTGAAGTATCAAATCTTTGCCTTCGAGAATAGGAGTTATAGCTTCATGCTGGGCAGCTTGAAGCGTGTGAAATGCTCCGTAAAAGGCTCGGAATGTATTGGGAAGTTTAAAAAGTGGAGAGTTAAAGGTCATAATATAGATTATTGTGGTGATACGTTATCTAATTGTCATAAGTATTTTGATATTACTCTCTGCTGCTGTTCAATATCAAGAATATTGACAATCAACTTGAGCTTCATACGAGATTCAGCATCAGACTGTTTCAACAGCTTAGAAGATATCAATTTAGCAGCCGCATCAACATCTGGTTTCCAACTGTAAGCTAAAGCATGGATTTCTATAAGTTTTAAGATTATATCGTGCCACTCCTTTGAGGTGAGATTTCGTAATTTGTAGATATTTATATTATTCCATTCGTTGCTGTAATTTATTGGAAATATCGGAATTTCTTTGATTTGAACCTCTTGCTGTTGTTTGATATTTGTTGTCCGTTCAAAATCTTCATTTTTAAGGTAGGTGAAAAAATCATCTGTAAATGCAAATACAGGCAGAAAACCTTTTGCAGCTTTTTTTGGACAAAATATGTCGTGCAGAACACAATAGCTTTTGCTGCGGTTTCTAATTGTGGAGAGCATGATAGATTCTGCTTCATCAAACAGTAAGACAAAACCTTTATAACCCATAGTTTGAAATAGAGAACCGTAGCCTTTAATAGCTTCAAGGTAAATGTTCAAGTCTCGGCAGGTAAGGCTTTCTTGATTGTAGAAAGATACCTGGCGGTACTTCAAGGCATTACGAAGCAGCGGAAGAGGAATATCTTTTCCCATAAAAGCGTTTAGAAGAATCCATGGAAAATCTTTAGGTTTAAACCCTGCATACTTTTTTAAAGTACTCTTACCATTTGGTATAGATTCTGTCTGTTGTGCCATTGCTGTTAGAATTGCTTTAAAACGGTGAGGTATCTCTTCAGGAATCATATCTACAACATTTCTGCCTCTATTTTTAGGAATCAAAAGCCAAGTTTTTACACTCTGTTTCCATATATCTGCAAAGGAATTATTGTTATATTTTTTATTGATAATACCCTTGTTATCGCTGTTTGCTACAGCAATGTTATTTGGAAAAGTCAGATTCTCCATAATAGAACGATAGAGCTGTTTTAGATTATGTAAAGGAACCTCCCGCGGGTCAAGATTTATGCTGCTGACTATATAGTTTTCTTCTAATGCCCGTTGTCTGATATAGTTTAATGTATGAGATTTGCCCTGCCCATATGCACCGCAAACACACAGATGGGCAGGTCTGAGATTTTGGAGATTTTCAGTTTGGGTCTCAAAATGTTTTTGAATGGTACTCTCTCCAGTTGTGAGAATTTTAACGCCAAGAGGATCAAAAAGACCTTCCCTTAAACGCTCTACCGCCTGTCTTAATTGAAAATTAGAAATTGTGTTTAATATGTTTTCAAAAACCTGATCGTTTTGCATTATTATTCTATTATCCCGATGTTCACTTGAAGGTATCTTTTTTATATAATTGATAAAAGTTATTCAAAAAAATTTAATCAATTATCCCATGATGGCTGCAACTGCTCTAACTTTTCTGCCTCCATCTCTTTTTGAGCCTCCACAATCTGTTGTCTCATATCTATGTTTTCTGTTGATTCACCTTGTTCAGCCATATCAAAAATACGGATAAGCTGTTTAATGAAAAGCCTCACCTCACTCAATACGCCCATCTGTTTCTGGTTTGTGCAAATCTGTCCAATTAGTTCGTCCTTTACCGAATCTTCTGAGTTCCAACGGTAAGAGTTACCGTGAATTGTCCTTAAAGTTCGACCAAGTGCAACCAACTCTTCAGAAGTTAGAGGCGTTCTGTGTATATCAACAAGAACTCCTCTAAAATTAAGGGCAGATGTCTCTCCGATTGATCTGATGCGGCTCCATAAAGCATCGTAGGATTTAAAACCTTTTTCCGATATAAGAACATCAGGAATAATGGAAAAAAATATGTGAAGGAATTTAGAGGATTCGCTATTGTCAATCAGTAGTCTAATATTTTCGTAAGCAGCACTACGGACGGAAGCACTTTGGGCAATTACTGTCTCCATCTCATCAAACAGTAGTATTAACCCTTTATGACCTGAATATCTCAAAAAGAGAATAAGAGAGTTTAGAAATTGTTTGCTGTTATTTTTATTTAAAGACTCATATATTTGAAATGGCTTAAGCTCTTTTTTGGAGGTTTTACCACCTTCAAACCAGTTAAGGATAATTTCACGATCAGCCAAAAGAGATTCTTTTTCCCCATTTTTATCATATTCACCAATATCTTGTGATGATACAGTATAATCTTTATTAATTTGGTTAAGTGCAAAATGGTTATTCACAAGAGCTGTAAGTGCATTAACAAAGTTAATATCCATTCCATCTATTTTTTGTAGTTCATTTATTAGATGAGCATAAGTTTGATTTTCAGGTTTATCTGATATTAGATGCTCACAAGTTTGATTTTTAGTGTTATCTGATTTTTCTATGATATTGCACTCGCATTTTTCTAACCACCACTCAAGAAGTTTTCGGATACCAATTCCTTCAAAACTGCCTCTAAGCCCTTTTACAATATTTTGATATATAATTTCAAATTTATGTATTGGCACCTCTCTCGTTAGAACAACAAAGGATATTGCAAATCTTCTTTCTAAAGCTATATGTTGAATTACAGACATAAAGTGGGTCTTACCGTCCCCGTAATCACCACTGATAAATCTAACTTTAGAGCCTCCCTCTGCAATATAGTTCTCTAAATCATCTTCTATAAATGTGAGCCAGTTGGTGCGTCCTACTGTAAATAAAGGAACAAATTCCACAGGTACGCTTCCTTTACGAAGGTCCTCAATAATTGAGCGTGCCTGAAATGGTTTTAAGTTTTCAAGCTCTTCTTTTGTTATCATATTTTTTACCCTATACTTGTTACTTACTTAAGCCTATTAAATCATGGTTATATCTCAAAAGAGATGCTGCTTATCTGTTTTGTTTCTCCAGTACTGTCAAGAAGCCAGAGAGCCTTATTTCTTCCACCTGCCAAATTAAGTCTGTGTCCATCTGATGTTCCGCAAATATTTGAATCATAATAACGCCAAAGATCAACAGAAAATTGGTCAATAGAGTATCCTTTGAACTTTGATTTATCCATATTTAGAAAAAAAGTTTTGTTTTGTATATCTATTACATGTGCCAGATAAAATTCTTGTATTGAGATTTTGTCGCCTATATTTCCTCTATTCTTCTTTAGCATCTCTTTGTATGTGGAAAAAAGTCCGTCAATAAATTTTTGAGGATCATAAGGTGGATCATATAAAATACGCTTCTGTTGTTGGATTGCTGTAACAATACGCCGCGGATCAATTGATTTAAGTATTCTTTTGTTGATAACGGTTGTACGGGTTGCAAAATCAAACTCCCCGCTAATTCCTTTTAAAGCCTCAAATCTGTTTGAATCTATGCTTATCTCAAATCCAGCCTCTTTACATAGTTTTGTTAAATCTTCTATAAATTCAAATCTGTAGCTCTCAACCTTCTCTTTTGCATACTCTCTCAAATCATCAAATATTGCTTTAGACTCTGCAAGTTTTTCATCTTCAACTATTTCAAAAGCTGTTTTGGTTTTAAAAAGTTCATCTAACCTTAAAAAATCGTCTTGAGCAGCAAGTTTGATGCACTGCTGAATAAACTCTGCCTTTTTTTGCTGCCGATTGATCTCTTTCTGAAACGGAAGAACTATTGCCTTTAATTTTTCCTGAGCAATCTCAAGATTGTTGTTTTCTGTCATATTATTTACCTTTTTATATATTTTTGAGAATTGTGGCTAATATTTAATAGATGTTTTTATTAAATGTTAAAAAACATATTGTATTAAAATTTTTTTAATTTGTGCATAGACTCACCAAAGATTCAAGAGATTTTTTACTGCTTTAAGCAAAGCAGCTATCCAATTCACTCAATATAATGCTCCAAAGCTCTTTTCTTATCTCTTCTGTTTCAAATAAAATTTCATGACGTGCCCCGGGTATCAGGATAAATTTCCCGTTTGGAATAATCTTGCATACCCTCTTTTGGGCACTGTTTGAGACAACTCTATCTTGTTCAGCACTTAAAATAGAGACTGGCGTTTTGATTTTTGATAGATACTTTTCTCTTTTAAGTGTGGCAATAGAGTCAAAGGCAGCTTTGATCCACCCCCATGTTACTCCTCCAACTGCAAGATTGCGGTTTTTTGCAATCTCTTTATGTTCCAACCAAAAATTGTCCCAATCGTGGGTTAATACATTTCCTTCAAAACGGGCATCTTCTTTTCGGTAATCTCTCCCTCCAATAATATAGTGGTCCTCCAATCCTGCCGTTACTGCTACATGGGCAAGCAGGCGAGAAGCTGAATCGATAAACTTGTCTGCAAAATCGATATTAATAGGCGATGTTATAATATCAACCATAGGCGAGATAAGAAGAGCCTTTTTAATGGTTAGTACATCTTGCGGGTATTCAGATAAAAATCTTAATGCTATGTGTCCTCCCATAGAGTGGGCAAGAATCATTACAGGTAGTTCTAAAGATGCTGATAGTGGTAAAACATGAAGATTGTAAAATATTTTAAGGTCGCTGAGGTATAGATTAAAATTTTTAACATACCCTTTATCACGATTGTCAAGCTCTCTGACAGATAAACCCTGCCCTCTCCAGTCTAAACTCATCACATAATATCCAATGCTGCATAGATGCGAAGCTGCTTGGGTGTATTTTTCCATAAACTCTGTTCTGCCGTTTAATAATAGAATTATCCCTTTTATCTTATCTGCATCTGCTCTCATGAATCCACAGCGTATATTTTGATTATCCTGCGAAGTAAAAAAATTGAAATCAAACATTATATAACTCCTATATTATCTCCCATATTATCTTTTTTTCAGTTGATTTCCAGAATCATCTGAACTAATCTCAAACAGTTGAAATATACCTGAAAGTTTCAAAACTATCGACTGCTTTTAACAGTTTCAACGTACTGTCAACCATAAAATCTGCCTTTTAGATAACTATTTTAGTCAAAGACAGAGATGGGAGGAAAAAATTGGAACTATCGTATGAAAATGATGATAAATTAAGCGAATTGTTAAGTATAAACGATGAGCTGAACCACATAAAGGATATTGATTCTCTTCTTGATGCTATTTTGTCTAAAACAAGAAGGCTTACAAATGCTGATGCTGGTTCTATTTTTCTTGTTGAAAACAGTACGCTCAATTTTAGTTATGTCCAAAATGATACTCTACGCCAACGCGATCCTTTGAATAATAAACAGATATACTCCAATTTCTCAATTCCTATAGATGAAAAATCTATTGCCGGATATGTTGCACTCAAAGGGACATCTTTAAATATTGGCGATGTCCATAAATTAGACGATACAGTACCTTACTCGTTTAACAGCAGCTTTGATGAAATTGCAGGATATTATACCCAATCTATGATGGCAATTCCGCTTATTACAACCCGTTCTCAAGTTATCGGCGTTATGCAGATCATAAATGCAAAAAATGAGAGGGGCAATACCATTCCATTTAAAGAGTCTGATGAAAAATATATCAACTTTTTTGCAGGAAGTGCTACATCTGCTATTGAAAAGGCAAAGATGACCCGCGAGATGATCCTGCGGATGATAAAAATGGCAGAACTTCGTGATCCCAAAGAGACAGGCGCCCATGTAAACAGAGTTGCTTCATACTCTATAGAGCTTTTTCAGAGATGGGCAGAACTAAATAGTTTGAATAATAAAAAGATAAAAAACTATAAAGATATTTTAAGAATTTCAGCAATGCTGCACGATGTAGGCAAGGTTGCTATATCTGATCTTATTCTTAAAAAACCCGGAAGGCTTGATGAAGGTCAGTTCAAAGTTATGAAAACACACGCCTATCAGGGTGCAAAACTCTTTAGAGGCAATGTCTCTGATTTAGATGCCCTGTGTTATGAGATTGCCTATACCCATCATGAACGATGGGACGGAAAAGGGTATCCAAGAAGATTAAAAGGCGATAATATTCCGCTTGCCGGCAGAATTGTTGCTCTTGCAGATGTGTATGATGCTCTAATCTCTTCAAGAGTTTACAAGCCGGCATGGAACGAACAAGATGTTATTGAAACATTGGAAAAAGAGGCTGGACACCATTTCGATCCTGAACTTGTCGAGATTTTTTTCTCTATTTATGATGTAATTAAAGCCATTAGAAGCAAATTTCCTGATAAGGAGCAAAATATATAATGAAACAAGATTTTTCTGCTCTTATAAATTTAATAGATTCAGAATATAAATCTATAAATATAGATAAAGAAAAAGATAATATTGATAGCCGAAAAACCGATACTCATGATTTTATACATCAATACAGAGGATTGGGCGCATTTGGCATGAACAGAGAGACAGATGAGGAGACACTCATGTTTTATCTTCAGAAATTTTCTGAAGATAGCTTTATGAAAGCCTTTGTTCCAAGACTAAACAGTGAAGACCTTGAGCAGATTTACAATATGGTAAACTTTTTTTTAAAGAAATATTTTTCAGAAGATGAGTATCACGACATCTTTCTAAAAGATAGATAATCTAAAAGATAGGTAATTTAAAGGTTGAACGATAGGATAGCTGGCTATAATGGAAAAAAGACTTATTGTAACGGCAGATGTGCACGGAAGCTACTCAACATGGCTGACCCTGAAAGATATGCTTAATCCTGAAGATGCTCTTGCAGTAGCAGGTGATCTATTTGGCACGCGATATCCCTGTTATGGTCAAACCGATTATCAGCCTGAACTTATCCTTAAGGAGCTTAAAGATTTTCAAAATCCCTTCTATTTTGTCTATGGCAACTGCGATAGAGTCTCTTTCTCTCCCGGATATAAAGAGCGGCTTAATTTTGATTTTATGAATTGGAAAATTTTTCTTCATCACGGTGACAGATATTTGAATAAAATTCCATCAGATAAAATTTCATTAGATGTAAATTTAGTAGTACAGGGACACACTCATGTTTTTTCACTTGAGACCAGAGCGTATAATATCCAACATAAAAGCGATCAAGATAAAGATATTGAACAGCAAACTATCCAAAAACGGATCATAACTCTTAATCCCGGCTCACTTTCAGCACCAAGAACCCATTTTTACACCTATGCTGTGGTTCAAAATAACAAAATAGATATCATAGACATTAAAACTTCTGCTCTATTAAAATCAATTTCAATAACCTGAAATATTATTTAAACCCGCAATAAATTCTAATAACCCGAAACATTTTTGGAGATGCTATGAAAAGATTAATTTTAACGCCGTTTTTAACTGTTATGATTCTGTTAAATCTTTTGTTCAGCTTGGGTTTTGCAAGCGATATTGGTGAAGCAATGAAGATTTTACCTGAATCTACTGACTTTGTTATCAAGTTCTCTTCAACAAAGGATTTTTACGAATACCTTGCAGTAAATGACAAAGCTTTTATGGGTCAGACAGCAGAAGATATTAACCAGATAAAGGAGAATCTCGGCTTTAATCCATTTGATCTAAAAGAGCTTGAAAGTAACGGTCTTGACTCTTCAAAGCCATTTGGTCTTGCTGTATCTGATTTTAAGGTTGTTGAAGAGAGCGACTCTCCAAATATGAATGTTATGATCTTTTTACCTGTAAAAGATGTTGATAAGGCAGTTGCAAAAATAAAAGAGATAGTTGAAGATGAAAACCCTGATGCACAGTTCACAAAAACAGGCGATATGTGGAGCTGGTATCTTGAAATTGACTCATCTTCTGAACCTGAAGACCTTGAAGAGGAGATTGCATCACAAGAAGAGTTAGATCAGACTAATGCACAAGATGGGGTTGTAGAAGAAGAAAACACAGCAGAAGAAGAGGCAGCCGCAGATGCTCAAACAGCAGGTGCTGCAACTGACGAGATAGTTGATGCTGACTCTGCACCGATAGAAGGTGAGACTCCTCCAATGCCGACCTACATGGTCAATAAAAACGGATACCTATTTATAGGGGCAAACCCTTCAGAAGATGCAAAAGAGTTTTTCCAAAAAATCGGCAAAGATGGAAAACGTCTGATCTCACAACCTGTATTTATTGATGTTGCTAAGAAGACAAATCCAACCAATGATCTCTTTTTGTATGCCAATTTAGGCAGAGTTTTTAACTCCAACCTTGATATGATGCGATCTCTTCCGCCAGAGAGTGCAGATAAGAATACTAATCCAGATAGCTCATATCCCAACGATTTCACCTACTTGAAAGACTATCAAGGTATGGGGGTTGCGGGGGATCTGAAAAGTTCTGATCTTAAAGCAGACTTTGTTGTCAATATTGTTGAGAACTCTGCTCTGTTAAACATGTTTAAAGATGTGGCTCCTAAAAGAGATATTATCTTAGGATTTAAGGATAAGCCTCTTCTTTTGTTAGGGATTGTGGAAAATATTCAGGCATATTGGGCAGCAATGCAGAAAAACAGTGATAAGAGCAGCCTTGACAGCATAAAAAAGCAGTTTGCAACTATTAAAGCTGATTATGATGTTGATGTTGAAAAAGATATAATCCCCAATCTTGGAAATAATTTCACTCTTGGAATGTATGATGCTATGAGCATTAATATGGCAAATATTAATACCGTAGCAGCATTAGAGGTTAAAGATACAACAAAAATTAAAGAGGCGATAGACAAGATAATAGCCAAACTAAAACCTGAGCAGCAGTCTATGGTAAACAGAGTTGATATAAACGGGAGCCAAGTCTATATGGTTCCGGCTGGTCCTGTGCAGTTGTATGCAGGATTTATCGGAAAGAATTTTACCATTACACTTGGCAAGCCCATGTTTGAGAAGGCTATGTCTGCTGAGATAGAAAATGGTTTTTTAAAAGAAATTAAAGAGAAATCTTTAAGGAAATCTTTGCAAGAAGATATCTCAATATTCTTTTTTGATGTACAAGAGGCAATCGCTGCTGCTAAAAATTTTGCTCCAATGATTATGTCATTCAGCCCAGAAGCACAAGTTATGATGATGCCTGAGTTTCAGAAGATAGTTGATCCGTTTGATTACATATCTACTTGTTCACGAGTTGAGGGCAGTTCAATGGTTGGGGAGTTTACGTTTAAAACCAAATTTGACAAACCATTTTTTCAAGGTGTGAAAGAGGTAAATGTTCAGCTTGATTCGCTTAAAAAGAGCATAAAACAGAAATAAAAGGGCTATTGATAAGCCTCTTTTTCAAGCACAAATTCAACTCTTCTATTCTTTGCACGGTTTTCAGGTGAAGTGTTGGAGACTAACGGCAGAGTTGAACCATAACCAGTTGCTGTCAACCGTTCTGGTTCAACTCCGTTTTTAATTAAGTATTTTAAAACCTCTGTAGCCCTTGCTGATGATAACTCCCAGTTTGATGGATACTTTTCTGATAGTATTGGAGCGTCATCTGTATGCCCTTTAATGTTCAAGACATAATCAGGATATTGGTACATTATCTCAAGAAGCCTCTCCAAAACTGGAATAAACCCCTTATTTATCTCTGCTGATCCCTGCTCAAACAGATAGTTTCCATCAAGTCTTATTATAACCTTCCCCATACGGATAAATGTTGTCAAATCGTTAGTGTCGTTATTCTGGGTGATAAACTTATTTACATCTCTTATAAGTGAATCCTGCCTTGACATCAAACCTGTTCGCTCTTCAAGAGAGATTTGCTGGTTGCCGTAATCAGGAAACTCAAACATATCGACATATTTGGAAAAAAATGAGTTCGCCTCCATCTGGCTTCTTATATTTTTTAGAGCTGAATAAAATCTTGCCTGCTCAATTGACGAGATAGAATAGAGCAGAACAAAAAAGACCAAGAGCAGTGTAACAAGATCAGCATAGGTTACCAACCACCCTGCATCGTCATCATTAGATAGGAGTGAATCAGATATCTTTGTCTCTTTCATGGCTTAACCCTTTAACTTTAAACTAATTTTATAGCTTATTTTTTAAATTCTTTAAGTTCATCTCTGACATCGGTTTTCTTGATCTTTCAGGGATAAATGAGGAGAGCTTTTCGTAAACTGTAACAGGGTTATTGTTTTCAAGGATTGAGATAGAGCCTTCGAGCATAATCTCAAGATTGATAACTTCCATTATGGTCCTTGCCTTTAATTTGCCTGCGACTGGAAGAAAAAACATGGTTGAGAGAAGTGAGCCGTAGAATGTGGTAAGCAGAGCTACTGCCATTGATGGACCTATGCTTGACGGCTCTTGTAGTTTGCTTAACATCTGTACAAGCCCAATCAGTGTGCCGAGCATTCCAAAAGCAGGAGAGTAGAGTCCCATCTTTTTAAAAACGTCCTGTACAATGTAGTGTCTCATTTTTAGAGACTCAATCTCAGTGCTCAATGCTGCACGGATAACATGCTCTGGCGAGCCGTCCGCTATCAGTCCGCACGCTTTTTTAAGAAAACCCGATTTTGTCTCAATCTTTCCAAGTTCAAGCAATCCCTGTTTTCTGCTGATATAACAGAGTCTTATCATTGTTGATACAGCATCATTAGGCTCTTGGGTCTCTTCTGAAAAGACAAAATATGCTGCTTTAAATGCTGCATAAACATCTTTAAATTGAAATGTTAAAAATGTTGTAGCAACTGTTCCGCCTCCTACGATCATCATGCTTGGAATATTTATAAAGTTGTGTATGTCACCACCAATAAATATTGCACTTACAATTAGTGAAATTCCTGAAATAATTCCAAGAAGAGATGCTATATCCATAACTTATTCTCTTTAATGTGTTAATTTTTATTTGAGCCTATTCAGACAGCAGAACCGAAAAGCTGTTAAATAGCACCGATACACTTTCGCCCTCTTTAAGTCCAAGATTGCGGCAGCTTTGGCTTGTAACTATTGAACACACTTCTGTAGTGTCTGCGAGCTGCACAATATATTCAGTATTGATCTCGCCTTTGGAGATTTTTTTGATTGTTCCATTTAAGATGTTATCTGCACTACATCTGATTTTATGCTCCATCTTTTGCAAAATAACATAAGGAGCTTTTACCTCTGCAGTGATAAACCGCCCCTTTTTTAGGTTAAGCCTCTCTAAGCTGCTATTTGTTATAACTGTGCTGATAATCTCTCCTGATGCTGTTATAATTTCAATACGGGTTTGTATATCTCCTTTTTGAATGGTCTCAACTTTTCCAAAAAAAGAGTTTCTGGCACTGGTTTTGCGATTAGACTCTTTTTCCATAAAAAGTTTTGTCACCTGATGCAGATCATCTTCAGAAAAAGAGAGATAAGATGAGGTCAAATTTGGACTTGAGTGCCCTAAAAGCATCTGAAGTGCTGGAAGCGGCATATTATTCTGCATCAGCTCAACTGCACGAGATTTGCGTAATGTCTCTGGTGCTCCAAGCTGTTTGGGTATTTCGCACGACTGTGCACGCTCATAAAATTTACGCCGTACAAATCCGGGATCTACGTTAAATATGTTATGAAAATTCTCTTTTGAAAATGAGTTGAAAATTATCTCTCTGATTTCATGAGATAGATTAGCAGATATCTGAACTTTACGTTGAAGGTGGTTAGCATCTTGATTGTTACGACCAAACAGCAGGTAATGCTGTTCAAAATCTATATCTTTTAATGGATCAAGGCTTAACACTTCACTCAGCTTTGCTGCTGTGTAACGAATCAGTAAAAAGATAAGAAAAATCCGTTTGCGGGAGAGGCGTACATCTAAACGAGAGCTGCTTTCAGTCCACAGACGGAAAGATTGTTCCAACTTATTTAGCTGGATTGAGTCAAGACATTTATCTTTATCTGGTTCAAAAATCATTATTTTTACCTACAAGTTACAGTGAGTTATTTTTCTATAATAAACAATAATTAGAATGTTTGAAAAGAATTTCTTGACAATTTTATGAATGAGATTCCATAATCACGATTATTAAACTTTTCGTGATTGTAATCATATCTATCTTAGGAGGGTTCTGCTATGGATTTTCTTTATGTCACATTTGCCGTTTCTGGTGTTGAGACATGGGTTTTTCTTCCGCCTTTAGTAGCCTTTGTTGTCTCTTTTTTCACATCAATGGGCGGCGTATCTGGTGCTTTTATGCTGCTGCCTTTTCAGATGAGTGTATTAAATTATACAGCCCCGTCAGTTAGCGGTACTAACCAGTTATTCAACATTGTTGCCATACCAAGCGGGGTATGGCGTTATATTAAAGAGAAGAGAATGATCTGGCCATTAGCGTGGGCAGTGATAGTAGGAACATTGCCGGGAGTATTTTTAGGCATATGGATAAGAGTTGAATATCTGCCTGATCCACGCAATTTTAAGTTTTTTGCAGGTCTTGTTCTGATGTATGTGGGGCTGAAGCTCTTTCAAGATACCTTTAGAGTGGTTAAACCGAATTTATCTAAAGTAAAAGATGCAGAAACTAAAACTACTGCTGACCCTAAAGCACCTAACAGTTTTATTGTTACAGATATCCATTTTTCATTGAAAAAGGTTAAATTTAGTTTTGATCAAGAGCGTTTCTCCTTTTCAGTTCCAGGTGTTCTTATGCTCTGCTTTATTGTTGGTGTCATTGGTGGTATTTACGGTATAGGCGGGGGTGCTATTGTTGCCCCTTTTTTAGTCACATTTTTTAATCTGCCTGTTTATGCAGTTGCAGGAGCTGCACTTTTAGGGACATTTGCAACTTCGGTTGTAGGGGTTGTGACTTACCAGATGTTATCGTATTTTTATAAAGGCATCTCTGTCGCCCCTGACTGGTATTTAGGCGTTTTATTTGGAATCGGAGGATTTTGCGGTGTCTATCTTGGTGCAAGATGTCAAAAGTATCTTCCAGCACACAAAATTAAATTGATACTCTGTTTTTGTGTTATGTTTGTTGCGGTCAAATATATTCTTGATTTCATTAAGTAACGTAATCATTTTGTATTAAAAATACTCTTTGGAAGCTGTATGTATAGACAATCGCAAAAATATGATTCTGATTCTTGATAACTATTGCCGATAATGGTAATCTTGATAGAATAATATCATAAAGTATTAAATGAAAAGATAATACTGTCAAAAATACATATAACATTTTTTTACGGGAGATATACCAGTAATGAGTCAAGTAATAAGAGAAGGCAACAGCACTATTATAATACCAGGAATGAGCATAGTGGCATCAATGGCTGAGGATTTCAAAAAAGAGCTTTTATCAGCAATCCACGCATACAGCGGCAAATTGATCATTGACCTTGCAGGGGTTGATATGGTCGATTCAGTAGGTCTTGGAGTTATCATTGCTGCCCACAACACATTGACACAAAAGGGAGATGCTTTGGAAATAATAAATGTCTCTAACGATATTTATGGACTTTTCAGTACTATGCGTCTTAACAGAAGATTTAAAATAGAGAAGGCTCAATAGTTTAAAAAAATATTGGCACAAATAGAGTTGTTAATAGAAGTTTCTATAAATAGCCCAGCCAGAGGAGCTAAAAGAATGAAGGTAAAGAAGATAAGATTGGCATTGCTCTTTTTTGTATTTGCTTTGATTCTTGTTACAGGATGCAATAAAGAGGAGGAAAAAGATGATCCTTATTCTACTGTAAGCAATATGATAGCAGAGAGAAATAAGGCAAGATTTAGCAGAGCTGCCCAAGACTCTTCCTCAAAGAGAGCGGTTGGCAATGAGCCTGTACTATCTGATGAGATACCTCCTGCCGCACAGTCAGAGAGAGCCAAACTACCCGGCATTACTATTGAAGAGAATATTAAAATCGTAAGTGAACGTTCGGGTAAAACAATTGGCACTGGTATAGCCTATCTTGATAAATCAGGTAAAATTATAACAATAAGAGTTAAAAACAGCAGATAGAGTTAAGCACGTTTCCCCTTTATTTACAATATTTCCTATCCCACCTGTCACCTATGGTATATTAACAAATAAAATTTTGTTTAGAACAGACGATACACCCCTGCATTGTCAGGGGTTTTTCAAGACCGCTCATATTAAGAAGCCGTTCATCTTGAAAAAGCTCTTTTGTCTGACCATCAGCAGCAATCTTTCCATTGCTGAGTATAATTGTCCTTTCGCATAGCTCGATTGCCATATCAAGATCGTGCGTTGCAATTATTTTTGTATGTGTGAATGTCTTCAGCAGATTAATCAGCCGTCTGCGTGATGCTGGATCAAGATTAGATGATGGTTCGTCCATGATTAAAATATCCGGCATGGTGGCAATTACAGTTGCAATGGCAACTGCCCGTTTTTCTCCTCCTGATAGTTTATGAGGAGAGCGTTTTACAAGATGAGATACCCCTACAGTTTCAAGAGCCTGCATAACACGCTGTTCAACCTCTGATTCAGGAAGCCCTAAATTGATTGGTCCAAATGCAACATCATCAAATACTGTCGGCATAAAAAGCTGATCATCAGGGTCTTGAAATACCATGCCGACTGATCTTCTGACAGATTTGAGATTCTTTCTATTTAATGGGTAGTCTCCAATGCGGATATTTCCCTTTGTAGATATAAGAGAGCCGATAAGGTGGAGCAGCAGAGTCGATTTTCCAGCCCCGTTTGAGCCGACTAAAGCTACAGACTCTCCATGATGAATCTTAAAGTTAATCTCATTTAAGCCCACTGTACCATCTGGATAAGTGTAATGAAGATTTTCAGCTTGAACAATGTGGTGGCTCATAAAAACAACTCCGTAACCAACATTCCAACCTGTACAGGAATATTGTATAATCTGAACATAATAAAAATAAAACTCCATACAGCAACAAAAAGAGTCTCATGGATTCCAAAATTCATCTTTCTTACCATATTTATATGACCTTCAAATCCGCGGCAGCACATTGCAAGATGGATTCTTTGTGCACGATCCAAAGTTCTCAGCAGCAGTTGACCGATCATTGGTATAAAAAGATTAAAACTCATATGAGAGCCTGAGTCAAATGTCCGAAGAGACCTTGCCCTTACCATTCTTGATGCCTCATCAATCAGGACAAACATGTATCTGTATAAAAACATGAGCTGGACAATAAATGGTTTTGGAACACCAAATTTTTGAAGTGCCACACAGACAGAATCAAAACCAGTTATTGAGATCAATATTAGAGCTGCTCCTACAGTTAGAAAAAAACGGACCATGATAGAAAAAAATGATATCCAGCCTCCGCTTATTTCGACAAGCCAGATACCATCTTGAACGGTGTTAATCTCAACCAACCGCATAACTTCAATAAATCTCGTAACAATATCTGTAAAATCAACTCTTAGAATAATATCTGTATCTATAACAGGGTTGAACATTCCAATAAAAAATGCAAACGGCATGAGCACAACCATCTTTTTAAAAAGATAGACAACCGGCAATTCAGCCCATGCCACCATAACCGCAGGATAGATAAAAAACGGAATCAGCATTGCAATCTCATATTTATCAAACGATACCACTGCAGCGACAAATATCAGTGTGGTCATAACCTTTGCACGGGGATCAAGGTTATGAAGCCTTGTTTCGCCTGATGCTATTGTATCCATGTAGAACATATCAAGAAGATTGCTTTGCAGATTTGCCATTATATTTCAGCTCTCTATAAACCTAAATTTTAACTCTTTTGTTAAATATCAGTTTATCCGTTTGTTTTTTTCCGTTTAAAAATAAATCCAATTCCAACAGCAGCCATTAAAGTGAGTAATCCGCCGATAATACCTGACACAGATGTACCAGAATCAACAGCGGGCCATGATTGAGATTCTTCTTTGCCGCTCTCTTTGTTTAGCTCTTTATCTGACTCATCAACTTTAAATCCATAGTCTGGCAGAAATGCTGTTTTCTCCTGTATTTCAGATAGAGAAGTGTGAACTCCTTCAGCAGGTGCTTCAAGCTCTTCCACACCTGCTGTTTTAAACATTGCCCACTCAAGACCGTCAGGATTTGATGATGCAAACCAGCTTAAAGCACCTCCTGTTATTAAAGTTACAGCAACAACTCCAACTAAAACATTGCGGATTGAAAAATTTCCTATTGGTGCAGAAGATGACGCAGCGTTGAGGATTTCTGGTCTTGCCTTCCAGATAAATAGTACAACTGCTGCTGTGGTTATACCCTCTACAATACCAATGGCTAAATGGATTGGAAGCATAAGCATCAGAAATGTGGTGAATGGAAGTTCAGATACTCCTGAAAATACAGTCTCAAGAACAACTGCAAAAGCTCCCATCTGTAAAGCTAAAATTGCGGCAATCAACGAGCCTATCAAGATATTTTTTTCTGCCTTCTGCCAAGTTGCATTTTGTAGTACAATTTTTTTGTAAATCAGAGGGTATGCGATAAAACAGGGGAAAAATCCTAAATTGAATATGTTGCAGCCAAGAGCAAGCAGACCGCCGTCTGCAAAAAACAGTGCCTGTACCGTTAAAACCGATGCCATTGTAAGAAATGCAATATGAGGACCAAGCAAAATAGACAAAATCATTCCTCCCCCTAAATGTCCGCTTGAACCTGTAACTGGTATTGTAAAATTTATCATCTGTGCTGCAAAAATAAATGCACCTAAAACCCCCATCAAAGGAATTTTCTGGTCATCTATCTCATCTTTAACTTTTTTTGAACAATACCCGATTAAACCTGCTGTTACTGCCCACATTGTTCCACCAACTGCTGGAGAGAGCAAAGCATCTGCCATGTGCATAACTTTTTATTCCTTATATTTAATAAAGTATGGTAAATTATTGGTACCGAACTTCTTTTAAATAAAAAAACCACGTGAAGCCGGTACAAACGTAAGTACTCAAACCTTCGTGGTTTTGTTTTTCTTATCGTAATGCTGTGTAATTATATTTTTGTTAGTTTTTTTGATTGCATAAATGTCAGTTAGATTTACTATCATGCAATTTTTTATTTCTTCAAAATTTAACAGACTTCTTGTCTGTATTAGTTTTGAGGAAATATAATAGTTAAATATCATAGTCAAGAAATTTATCCTAACTTATTTTAACCAATGAAAGTCATACGAAAATGAAGAAGAGGTTTTTTGAATAATTGTTTTATAGCGTTGCATTAACTTTTTTGTAATGGAGGATAAAAAAATGAAATGCGATAAATGCGAAGCT
>CAZIJN010000008.1:87950-121445 GCA_964539635.1 uncultured Desulfobacterales bacterium
CATTAACTTTTTTGTAATGGAGGATAAAAAAATGAAATGCGATAAATGCGAAGCTGTAATTAATGAGACTGATGCAATAAAACATTTGGGAAAAGTGCTGTGCGAAGATTGTTATATGGATGTTCTATCTCCATCAAAGACTTGCGATCCTTGGGCTGTTTATACTGCAAAATCAATGGGTGACAATATCTCTGTTCTTACTGCTGTTCAGACAGAGATTCTAAAAATACTAAAAGAGTCGGGCGGCTTAGAAGCAGAGTCTTTGGCAGAAAAGATCAATTTAACATTAAGCGATCTGCAAAGAGAGATTGCAACATTAAGACATATGGAAAAGGTCAAAGCAGCCATTAAGGAAGATAAAAAAGTAATCTGCTTGTGGTAATATATCTATATTTATGCTAACTATCTGTATTATATTAATATAAATTTATTTTAAAAAATCATGTTGCGTTTTTTTATGAATTGGGTAAAAATGATCAAATACAAAAACTATTGACTTTATTTACTAAATAAGACGATGTTTTTTGTTAGTGTTAATTACCTATTACTTACAACAACAAATTAAAAGAGGATAACATGAAAAAAGTATTGATAGCCTATTTTAGCAGAACCGGTAATACAGAAAAGATGGCAGAGTATCTTGCAGAAGGTGTACGTATGGGAGGAGCTGAGGCAACTTTAATGAAAGTTTCTGCTATTAAAAACGAAAACGAACTATCTGGTTTTGATGGATTTATTTTTGGATGCCCAACTTACCACAAAGATATGACATCTGGAATGAAACAGTTTCTTTTTATAGCTGAAAAAGCCAATCTTATAGGTAAAATAGGTGGTGCATTTGGCTCTCATACCCATAGTGGTGAATCTGCTCCTATGATATTTGATACTATGAAGCATGTATTTAAAATGGACACAACAGATTTAGGAGCACTTAACCTAAGAGAAGCAAGCATACCAACTGACGAAGGCATGAAGGCTTGCCAGCAGTATGCAAAGGCTTTGACAGAGAAGTTTAAATAAACTACTTTACACTCTATGTTTTACAAAAATATTAATCAGGATTTTATCTTAAGATGTGTAAAATATAACCGGCTTAAAAGAGGGCAGATAACTTAATGTTTTCTGCCTTTATTTTTATTTGGATAATCAATGTTGTGCAGATTAATAATAAATGGAAGGTGTTATGGTAAAAACTATTAAAAAGAACCTTATTAATGATACCACCATTGAGCTGCTCTCAAAATTTGAAATCTTAAAGGATTTAACAAAAGATGAGCTTAAAAAACTTTTGAGCGGCAGAGAGATAGATTATGAAATTAATATTGCAAAACTTATCCGTTATGAACCAGGCGAGGTTGTAATACGAGAGGGCGATTTTGACTCATGGACATTTTGGATAGTAAAAGGTATCTATAAGGTTATAATCGGCGGCTCTGTTATTACTACTCTCTCAACTCCAGGTGATATCTTTGGAGAGATGAGCGTGCTTGAAGGTCTGCCGCGAACAGCTTCTGTGCTCTCTGTCGGAGAGGGGATATGTCTTGGTATTGATATGTCGGTTCTTGGAAATATAGATGATGATTACATAACCCATGTTATTACTTTAGGGTTTAAGCAGAAAAAACTTGAACGGATAAACACCACAAGAACCCAGTTGATAAAAGAGAAGCAAGACCTTGATATTAAATACAGCAATATGCTCAAATTAGATCGGATATTGAGAAAAAAAGAGGCTGCATTTAACATTAAGGAGGCTGAGATAGAGCAAAGAGAGGCAGAACTTCAAAAACGAGAGGCAGAACTGCAAAGAAGGGAATCTGAGCTTGCAAAAAGAGAGGCTCAAGCGGGAATAGAGCAGTGAACAAAAGATATGCGACTCTTTTTTTAATTTTGTCCACTGCTCATTGGTCTATTTTATTCTTTCTGATGATATTTTATTCAAATCTATTCTGATTTATTGAATCTGATTTATTCAAATCTAATCTGCTACCTTTTTTTAAGAACCAGAAAATACAACCTTCCCATCTGCTTCATATTTCCTGCTGCAAGCTCTGCATATCTGCCGTGTCCATAAAAATAGTCTGCCCGCCCAGAACCTCTGATCGCTCCGCCTGTATCTTGATTAAGAACAAATGCCGCATAGTTCTGCCACTGAACATCTCCTTCACGACTCTCCCATGTCGGGATTGTAGTATCCATAAAACAGAGTGCTCCTTTTGGAAACAGTCCGGTATCAGTTGCAATGGATCGCATACGCGTTACCTCAACCCCTAAGCAGCCGACAGGACCGCCTTTGCCTTTTCTGAAAAAGACAAAACTTAAGTTGTGGTTAAGAACTTCATCAACTCTTGAGGGGTGCTCATCAAGCCATTTGCGAAGCGATTGCATAGTAACATCTTCTTTTGCCATTTCTCCTTGATCAACTAAATATTTTCCTATTGCTCTGTATGGACGACCATTTTTGGAACTGTACTGAACCTTTATAGTTGTTCCATCTTTAAGCTCAATTCTGCCTGATCCCTGAATCTCTAAGAAAAAGCGATCAATTTTATTATCTACCCATGCAATTGGTTTTGCATATCGTTCAAAGTCCGGCATTGCATCAATTTCAGCCCTTGTGTAGTAAGGAACCAACTCGTTTCTCTCATTCCGCCTTGCTCCTGAGGCTGGAGTTCCTCTGTATTTTCCGCTGAAACCTCCTCTTGGAACCTCTATAAGATTAGAAGGTTTTGAGTAGATAGGATAGATATACTCCCCCTCTTTTATAAGGCTTCCCTTTAATGATGGTTCGTAATAACCTGTAAACAGCACTGAGAGATCGATCTCTGAAGATTGCGAGCCGTCTGCGATATATCTTGCTGAACCATTTGAATTTATTTGGCTGTCTGGAGATTCTCTTCTAACAGTTGTATATACGTTATAATTTTTATGTATAAAATTTCGTATAGCTTCGTTTGAAGGTGAGCGGCTGAGAAAATCGAGAAATTTTTTTGCAGATAGACGCATAAAAGCTGCATTATATTTGTCATCGCCAAAGTAGAATTTTTGCGATTTTGGTACTCGATTGTAATATATAATACTCTGTTTAAGAGCACGTTTTAATCCAGTTTTTCCATGAATATCTCGTGAAAAATCAGGATAATCAGACTCTGATGTCAATTTATGAAGCGGATAAGATGGCTCTTTTCCACCAAAATAGCCGGCAGGTTTTTTAAATTCAGATTGATCTTTTGGCTGAACACTATCCTTATGTGCAGCAGAAGGGGGAACAGGTTTGATCGTTTGCTTTATACTGACTTGATCAACAGGTTGCGGCTCAATTACTCTGCTGCTGCACCCATACATATAAAAGCAGGCAGCTAAAGTTACACTAATCCAGATAAAATCTCTTTTTAATCTTAATTTTAGTCTCATTTTACATATCTCATTTTACATATCTTTGTGCCAAAAAATTTCCGCTTTTGCCGCCTGATTTGCTTTTAAGGTGGATATCGGAAATTGTCATTCCTTTATCATAAGATTTGCACATATCGTAAATTGTAAGAGCTGCAACAGAGACAGCAGTTAAAGCCTCCATCTCTACGCCTGTCTTGCCTGAAACAGATGCTTGTGCTTCAATCTTGATTGTGCTTGTCTTGTGATCTGGAAAAAAATCAACTCCTACATGGGTAATATTTAATGGATGACACATAGGAATAAGATCAGATGTCTTTTTTGCTGCCATGATGCCCGCAATTCTTGCAGTCTCAAGCACATTACCTTTTTTAACTGTACTGCTTGTAATCTTCTCCAATGTATCAGGTTTCATCATAACCAAGCCTGATGCCACAGCAATGCGTTTGGTTATCTGTTTGTCATCAACATCAACCATTCTGACTCTGCCGTCTCTATCAAGGTGGGTAAACTCATTCGGCTCAATATCTTTGGTTTCGTTTTTCATAATAGACTCCTAAATTAAAACTCTTTTTTAGAAAATTTTTGTGTAAAATATACCATACGATAACCATTTACAACGCAAATCTATTTATGGTCAATCTTGAATCAGGTGCGTGTGTTACATCTTTATTGACCTTAAAACTCAAAGCTGTTATTTCAACTCAGCCGATTAACTTTGAAAAATATAGGAAAAAATAAAATGATGAAGACCATGGCAATTCAGTTAACGCTTCTTTTAAAGAAGGGAAAGCAGAGAAGCAATGTCTGGTTTTTGATAAAGTTCAATGTCGTATTAATTCTCCTGTTTATCTTCTTTTCAGTAATGTTTCATGTACTTATGATATATGAAGGTCGCCAATACTCTTGGCTGACTGGTTTTTACTGGACATTGACCACCATGTCCACCTTAGGTTTTGGTGATATTACCTTTCACAGCGATATGGGACGGCTATTCTCAATAGTGGTGCTGTTAAGCGGTGTAGTAGTTCTCTTAATTATGCTGCCGTTTACATTTATACAATTTTTTTATGCTCCATGGTTGGAAGAGCAAAATAAGGCACGAGCACCAAGAGCGGTTCCAGACAATCTTTCTGGTCATGTAATTTTAACCTATTTTGATGCAGTTGCTGTCAATCTTGTCGAAAAATTCAACCAATACAGTGTAAATTATGTGATTGTAACTCCTGAACTTCAGACAGCGTTAGACCTGCATGATCAAGGGTATCATGTGGTAGTAGGTGAGCTTGATGATCCCAATACATACAGAAGACTGCGTCTTGATAATGCAGCCCTTGTTGTGGTGATGAATGACGATATTGCAAGTACAAACATAATATACACAATCAGAGAGATAAACGATCAGGTTATAACTGTTACTAATGCTGATTTAGACGACTCCTTAGATATTTTACAGCTTGCTGGCAGCACTCATGTTTTTCAATTTACAAAGATGTTGGGAAAAGCTCTCTCTCGGCGTGTACTCGGCATCAACATGGAGGCAAATATTATTGGAAGGTTTGATGAGCTTTTGATTGCTGAAGCTCCTGCTATGCGTACATGGCTTCAAGGCAGGACAATGGCAGAGAGCCGGTTGAGAGAACTTACAGGTGTAACAGTGGTCGGCGTTTGGGAGCAGGGGCATTTTAATATTCCAACTGCCCTGACACAGATAACAGAATCGACTGTGCTGGTGCTTGCTGGAAGTGAAGCTCAACTAAAGCAGTTTAACACTTCAATTACTGCTGCTGGAAATGGGACAAATGAGTATAACGGACATGTTATAGTATTGGGCGGAGGGAGAGTAGGTCAATCTGTCGCTGACTCATTGAAAGATAGAGGAGTTGAGTTTAAGGTAATAGAGAAAAAATCGGTCATTGCAGAGAAACACCGCGATTTTATTTTAGGAAGTGCGAGCGATATTGATGTGCTTATTGAAGCCGGCATTGACAGCACGCCTTCTATTATAATTACTACCCATGACGACAGCCTGAACATATATTTAACAATTTACTGCCGCCGCCTTAGACCTGATGTTCAGATTATCAGCAGAGCAAGCCTTGATCGCAATATTAACACGCTGCATAGAGCTGGTGCAAATTTAGTAATGTCATTCAGCTCTCTTTTGACAACAACTATTATGAATCTGATTCAACCTCAGAAGATGCTTATGCTCTCAGAAGGGCTGAATGTGTTCCGTATGCCTTTGCACCCTAAATTAGAGAATAAAAGTCTTATTGATATCCAAATACGAGAGGAGACCGGCTGTAGTGTGGTTGCTGTAAAAAGAGATGAAAAACTTATCACAAATCCCGATCCTTCAATTGTGCTTGAGCCAGATGATGAACTTGTACTTATTGGAACCGCAAGTTCTGAAAAAAAATTTATTGAAAACTATCCTGTAAATGAACTGTAAGAAGAACTGCTTAAGGTTAAAATGAAAAAATGAATATCCTAACCAAAACCGACCCGATAAAATCTCAAATCAAGAGTGTCGATAATAGAGAGTTGAAACCATATATTAAAATAAAAGCTGATAGCCAACAGAGCACTACTCAAACTGGTAGAAAACTTGGTGCTTTAATTGTCGAAAATCTACATTCAGGGAAAATGGTTTCTAAAAAAATTGCAATTGCCCTTTATGGTGATTTAGGTGCCGGCAAAACCACATTTGTCCAAGGGTTTGCAAGGGGCTTAGGCGTGGCTGAAAGCTATTATGTTACAAGCCCGACCTACAACATAATAAATGAATATCCTGTGGATTTGTCTAAATTTTCTACAGATAAATCTGATGAATCTGGTGGAGACGAAGTTGATAGTATAAACGATAACGCTGCTGATAAAAGAATTTTAACACTTTATCATATTGACCTTTACAGAATAGGCTCGCCTGACGAACTTGAGTATCTTGGATTTGATGATATTGCCTCATCTGACAACAGCGTTATAATAGTTGAGTGGCCTGATATAGCTGCCAAAGGTGATAAGAACATTATCCAGTTTGATTTACAGATAAGAATTGAGATAGATCAACATTTTAACAGAGAGATATCTTTTATTCCTTATGGACTTGATGCAATAAATCTGTTAAAGCAATTCGTTTAAAAATTATTTTGAATAACTGATTAAACTCATCAATCCGTGCTGATCAGTTATTCAGACATTTTATAAGTATATTAAATTTTAAGGAGCAGCATAAAATGGCATTGAAAGTGCAAAAATTCGGAGGTACTTCGGTTGCCGATATTGAACGGATTAAAATAGTTGCTGATAGAGTAACTAAAAGTTATGATCAGGGAGATAAGGTTGTTGTGGTTCTATCTGCTATGGCAGGTGTGACAGACAGGCTGATTGCTTTGGCAGAGTCAGCAGCTAAGGTGCCTGACTCAAGAGAGCTTGATGTTCTGCTTGCAACTGGAGAGCAGACTACGGCAGCTCTTCTTGCAATGATTCTTAGGGATAGAGGCTATCTTTCCACCTCTCTTCTCGGTTTTCAGGCTGGGATCATAACTGATCGAAGTGCGGGAAAGGCAAGAATCCTTGATATTGAGGCTGATCGCATTATCAAATTGCTTGATCGGGGGCATATTGTTGTTGTTGCAGGATTTCAGGGCACAGATATGAGTGGAAATATCACAACCCTTGGACGGGGAGGATCAGATACATCTGCTGTTGCAATTGCCTCGGCAGTCAAGGCTGATGTCTGCGAAATTTTTACAGATGTTGACGGAGTATATACAACTGATCCAAGAATATGTTCAAAAGCGAGAAAAATTAACAAAATTTCATATGAAGAGATGCTTGAAATGGCGATATTAGGTGCAAAGGTTCTCCAGATTAGATCTGTTGAGTTTGCAAAAAAATATAATGTGCCGGTTCATGTCAGGTCATCATTTAATGAGGAGGAAGGTACAATGGTTGTGAATGAAAATGCTGATATGGAAAGTATTGTGGTTTCTGGAGTTACCTGCGATAAAAATGAGACAAGAATCACTCTGAAAAGGGTTCCAGATCAGCCCGGAGTTTCAGCAAAAATTTTTGGTGCACTTGCTGATGCAAATATAATGGTTGATATGATTATACAAAACACCCGTGCAAACGGCGAGACTGATGTAACCTTTACTGTAACTAAAACAGATTTTAGAAAGGCAACTGAGATATCAAAGCAGGTAGCAGAAAAGATCGGGGCAGCAGAGATTTTAACAGCCGAAGATATTGCAAAAGTATCAGTTATCGGTCTTGGAATGAAGAGCAATGCAGGAGTTGCAGCTATTATGTTTCAAGCGTTGGCATCTGAAAATATCAATATAATTCTTATCAGCACATCTGAGATCAGAATATCTTGCGTAATTGAAGAGAAATATGCAGAGCTTGCTGTAAGAGTTCTTCATAAGGTGTTTGGTCTTGATGCAGAAGAGTAAATAGTTATCCGTTTGTTATTTTCAGGAATTTAGATCTAACAACCATTGCAGTAAAGCTGCTTATAATGTTTCAATTCAGTTTAAAATTTAAGTGCTCTTCTTATTTTATTTAAGTGCTCTTCTAATTTTAACTGATATCTCATGTTTGCTGTATGGTTTCATAATATATTCGCTGATACCAAGTTTTTTTGCAGAATCAGGGTTGATAAGATCATTAAAGCCTTAACATAAAATAATGGGAAGTCCGGGACGGATTTCCCATATTTTTTTTGCAAGCTCGCAGCCTGTCAATTCAGGCATTGTCTGATCTGTTATAACAATATCAAATTTTTCCGGCTGCTGCTTAAATCTTTCAAGACCCTCTACGCTTCCAACAACGCCCTCGACCTTGTAGCCAAGTGTTGTAAGCATCTCATAAGCCATATCAACAATCGGCGGCTCATCATCAATATATAAAATGGTTTCTGTTCCAGTCTCAAGTTTAGGAGTCTCTAAATTTTGTATATCTACCCCGTCAGGGGCACAAGGGAAAAATAGGTGGAAAGTGGTGCCTTGTCCGACTTCGCTGTAAACATAGATATTTCCACCAAGATTTTTCACAATTCCATGAACCATCGCAAGCCCCATACCAGTGCCTTTTCCTTGAGGCTTTGTAGTAAAAAACGGCTCAAAAATCCTGTTAAGCACCTCTTTATCCATTCCGTGTCCAGTATCGCTTACTGTCATTCTGATATATCTGCCGCCAGCAAGCTGAAGATACCTGCCGGCACTATCTGAATCAATCTCCATTACTTCAGTAGAGACATTAAGCAAGCCTCCATTTTCCTGCATTGCATAGCCAGCGTTTGAGCAGAGATTCATTATTATTTGATGGATTTTTGTAGGGTCTGCCATGATAATAGACCTATCTTTAGGAATATTCTGCTCAATTTTTATTGTTGCAGGCAGGGAGGCTCTTATCAGCTTTAACACCTCTTTAACCATAATATTTATATTTACAGGGATATTTTCATGGCTGTCTTGACGGCTGAATGTGAGAATCTGTTTTACAAGGTCTCTTGCACGATAACAGGCGTTTAAGACTCTCTCAAGCCTTTGATGGATTTTAGAATCTGATGGAACATCTGAGAGAGAAATCTCTACATATCCCATAATTGCAGTCAGAATATTGTTCATATCGTGCGAAATACCGCCTGCAAGAGTTCCAATTGCCTCAAGTTTATTGGATTGGGTAAGCTGATCTTCAAGCCGTCTCTTTTCTCTCTCTGACCGCTTTCGTTCAGTTATATCGCGGCTTACTCCAATCATTTCAAATGGTTGGTTAAGCTCATCACGTAAAAATGTGATATTGGTCTCTGTCCATATAGTATCTCTATTTTTTTTGTAAAATTCCAGCTCAATCGGCGGAGAATCTTCAAGAATATCTATATTATCAGCATTACTGTAAAGTTTGATTATATCTATAGCCTTTTTTGCAGAGTCTGGTGAAAGCATCTGTTTGAAACTAAATTGTTGTTTTGCCTCTTGGACACTATATCCGGTTATATTTAATATAGAAGGTGTGATGTAATTCATTTTCCATGTTTTAAGGTCTAATGTCCAGATAACCTCTTTTACATTATCTGCAAGAAGTCTATACTGTTTTTCAGATGCTTTGACCATATCAAGAGCATTTTGCTTCTCTTCAAGAGCAATAGCTTTATCCTTTTTAATTATATTTATCTTATCCACAAGTCCAAATGATAAAATAGTAACAAGAAGAGATATAGCTATCTGATAAACTCCCGCATAAGCCCATAAATTGCTCTCAATAAATCCAAACAGTTTAAGCACCAGAAGAAGAGTTACGATCAACATGCTTGAGCATGCTATAATATAGAAAAGTGCCTGACGCTGCCCTCTAAAACTTAAAATGGTAGTAATTACAAGTATTATAGCGCAACTTATGCCTACAAAACCAACCATGCACTGGGTTGCAATGTGATACGGCACGATAAATATCAATATCAACAGCACGATACCAATATATATGAGCAGAGTCATCAATCCGTGAACTCTTGGAAACTCTTTTTTTGTTGATAAAAACAGGGTTGTAAATGGAATAAGACCTAAGAAGCTGAGAGTACCAAATAGAGGATTGCAAACATTTGCCCACCATGTGTTATTGTACCACAGATATTGGAAAGAGAGTCCGTTTTGAGTCATTATAAGCAAAGAGACACCGGCTATAAATAGAATCAAATATAGGTATTCCAACTCTCTTATAGAGACAAATATAAAGAAATTATATAAAATTGCAGCTATCATAACTCCGTAGTACATCCAGTTTGTGACAGCATCTGCATTCATGTAAGTCTGCATCTGCTGTTCGCTTCTTGCTACAAGAGGTACAACAATCGCTCCATCTGATACTATGTTGAAATAGAAGGTACTCTCTCCTGATGTCTGGTTCATTGGAATAACAGTGGTACGAAAATTTACAGGGCGTTCGGAAAAAGGATACTTGTCTCCGCTTCGGATTACTGTAAATCTATTTGTTAAAGCATCTCTCTCATTAGAAGTGCTCTCTGGATTAAAAATATTGATGTCAGAAGAGGAGTTTATATCAGTAACAACAGATACCGGCTTATAGAATATAAAGTGATCAACTGCTGCATAAGGGTATTCAAAAAACCATTTAATAGGTTCAGCAGTAGGATTTTTAACTGTCAATCTGAACCAGAATGAGCAGCGTGAGTAGCCAAAACTTGCCTTTTCTCCGATAGGTTTAAAATGCGATGAAAACTTATCAGATGAGATAATTTCAATATCAAGTTTAGATGTCTCATCAATATAATAGTAGAGATATTGTCTGATATCTTTTTCTTTAAGGCTTTTTTCAAGTATAAATTTTTGTGAGGAGTCAGATAAAGGATTGGCTATAATATTAGAAGATTCTATTTGAGCTGTTTGGGTAGATGAAGAACTTACAATAATTGGGTATAAAAGAGACGTGAAAATGGCTACATACAAAAAATATTTGCAATATTTACAGCAGGGCATTGAAGAGTAGAATCTCATTTCTCATCTAACCTTTGCATATAGTTTAACTGAATTAGCCTTTCAATTTATGATTTTGACTGGATTTAAAAGATAAAAAAAGCTATCAGTATTCAGCAAGATTGTAAAGAAGAAGTTGTATGAACATAGATACTCAGGGTTAGTTTAGAAATATACAAGGCTTTTAGAAAAACGGAGTTGGTATGAACAATAAAATAGTAAGACGCATTCTGCCTACAACAAAAGATTTTAAAGCGTTTTGGAAGAAACATGGTCCTTTTAAATATGCTCTCACGAGTGCTGAATTTCCCCCGATTCTTCTTGAACCTGAAGAGTGGATTTTTTCGGATAACATTGTTTTGCTCTTAAAAGATTTGATGCAGTGGGATTCAAGAAATATGGCTGTTGTGGAGGCACCATTTAATAAAAATAGAAAAAATGTGCTTAAACCTGAACTGCTTATTCCATGGAAAATTGAGAACTTTCCCGAAGAGTGGCAGGGGGCAGCTTGCGAAACATTTACACCTTTAGGATATCTTACAGAAGTAGTGGCAACTATACTCTCAGTTGGTTTAGATAGTAAAACTATCAGCTCGCAAGATGCAAATATTGATGCTCAAGAGAGTGTAGAACCAATTAAATACGGTATTGAAGCAGCATTTTTTAAATCTCTTGAGAACAATATCAGTAAAATAGGTTATGTTCTGCTTAAACCAGAACCGCTTCTTAGCAATGAGAATGTTGCATATATAAACTCTTATCTTCAAGAGTGGCAGGAGGACGAAGAGGCTGGTTAAATCAAAAATTAATTTTTACCCTCAAGGTTGAGTAGATATCGTTTAATATCAAGCCCTCCTGAAAATCCGGTGAGTGAACCATCGCTTCCGATTACTCTGTGGCATGGAATAATAATCGGGATTGGATTTTTTCCTACTGCACCGCCAACCGCTCGGCAGGCTTTAGGATTTCCGATAAGCTCTGCTACATATTTGTATGATACTACAGTTCCAAAGCTGATTGTTCCGAGTGCTCTCCATACACTTTGTTGAAATCGAGTCCCCTTAGGGCAGATGGGTATGGAGAATGTGGTAAGCTCTTTGTTAAAATAAGCTGTAATCTCATCTGATACCTGTTTAAGAGAACCGACATCTTCAATCCACTCTGGAGCAGGAGAAACTTTGATGCCGTTGATGGGAAATAGAAGCTGCTCAAGCCCCTTTTCACCTTGAACAGCAAGGATTTCTCCCAAAGGCGTACGAATATAACAGTAGAAATTTTCAAGATTTTTTTTATTTGACATCATGTCAATATCATTTTTTTGCAAACTGTAGTAATCTTCTTGCTGTTAAACAGATAAAAATTCCTGCAACTGAACCAAGCCCGTCCGATATCAGATCAAAGATATCTCCAAACCGTGTCGCTGTAAGAGTTCCCTGAGCTATCTCTACGGCTGCTCCATATGCTATTAAACCAACAGCTAAACACTTCCAGCTTTTAGGGTATGCCATACAGCCTATTATTGCAATTATTACAAACGATAGAAAATGCTGTGCTTTATCCCAAAAATTGAACACATCTGGAACTGATGAGGTTGGAATCAGCGACATAATCGTATTAAGAGCTATTGTGCACCAAAATGTTATAGTGATTAAACGCATTGAAAACCCAAAATAGAGAGAAATTGAGATTAGTAGTATATGCCAGACAATTATAAAATTTTAAATAATCGTTTTATGCAAAAATTTAACCAGAAATTGCCCATATAGTATGCTTAAATATTTTTTTATTCAACCCAATTATAACCTAAATTGAACAGTAAATGATATAACATACAGTGGCAGCAGACGAGAACCTGTGCCAATCTGTCCGCTTGGAAAAGATACGATAAAATTAGATTTTAAATAGACTATAGGAGAAAACTCCTTATAATTCCAAATGATCTAAGGCAGACTTTGATACCAAAATAAGGACACTAAATAAGGCGGCAGATAATAAATGACAAGATATATTGTATTTGCAAATAGAAAAGGTGGATGCGGGAAAACAACAACTGCTGTAAATATTGCACGTATATTTTCCATTAATCGCAAGAAAGTGCTTCTTGTTGATCTTGATCCGCAGGCACACGCAACCTTATCTTTGAGTATAAATCCTGATCCAGAGCGTCCAAATATCTACCATCTTTTAAATAAGAAGGCATCTTTTAAAGATGTTGTGCAACAAGTTCTTCTATCTTCTCAAACAGTAAATAGTTCATTATATATAATAGCATCATCGCGTAATCTGTCTGTTGTTGAAACTGCTGATCCTAAGTTTTCAGCAGATGAGCTTTATCTTGCAGAGATACTCCACGCCAATGCTTTAGAATTTGACTATGTGTTTATAGACCCTCCTCCGTCAGTAGGAATTTTATCTGTATCAGCACTTGTTGCAGCAAAAGAGGCATATATTCCCATGCCCATGCACTTTCTTGCTATGGAGGGGCTTGCAGAGATGACACGCCTTATTTATCAGATAAATGCTGCATGGAATCCAGAGTTAAAGCTGTGCGGCATTATTCCTACCTTTTACAACAAAAACACCCGTATCACAAAAGAGATAGCTTCAGACATTATTAAAACATTTGGAGCAGATAGACTTGCACCTCCGATTCGGCAAAATGTAGCTTTAGCAGAGTCCCCGGGTCATGGTTGCTCAATATTTGAATATGCACCGGACAGTATTGGTGCAGATGATTATAAAACATTAGCAGTGTTTATTGAAAATAATGTTAAATAGATCACGATATAAGGGTAACAAACGAGCATAAGGAGTAAAAATGGACGAAAAGACCGATAATCGTGCAATCCTAAAAAGAACTACACTCCAGGATTTGCTCAATCAGAAAAATGTCCTGACACAATTAAGTAGTCCTACTCAAACGGAAATTTCCCATTTGAACGGAAAGATTGCAATTTTAGAGGAAAAATTGAGCAAAATCGAAGAGATTCGCCTCTGCATTTTCAGAAGGGGAGTTAATGAGCTTAAACAAGAGAGATATTGCTGTGCAGCGGTGCTTTTCGAGACGTTACTTACATTTGAACCAGATCACATAAAGGCTAAACTTAATCTTGCCGTAGCTCTCTCACATATGGGAGACGATAAAAAGGCTTTAAATATACTTGAACAGGTGCTTGAAAAAGAGCCTGATAATGAGATTGCAAGGGAAAATATTGATATATTATTATCTTTAAAAAAATAGATTATCTATAATATAGACAATTTTTATAATTGTATTTTACTCAAATGAGAATTTTAAGATGAAAACAGATAAAACAACAGAACAACATTGTAGAATAATCGGCATTGACCTTGGAACAAGCAACTCTTTGGTCTCATATATCAAAAACGGCAGCCCAAGAATTATCCCAAATGAACGAGGAGAGCGTATGACTCCCTCTGTGGTTCATTTTAAAGAGAGCGGAGATGTCATAGTCGGGCAGATGGCAAAAAATCAGGCTGTTATCAACTCTGATCAGACAGTTTCACTTGTCAAACTATCAATGGGGACAGATAGAAAATTCACTATTTTAAACAAAATCTATACTCCTGTTGATATATCAAGTATGATTCTTGCATATCTTAAAAAGAGTGCAGAAAATTACCTTGGTTGCGCTGTAACAAAAGCTGTAATTACAGTTCCAGCCTATTTTAATGACCATCAAAGAGAAGATACTCTTCTTGCAGCACAAAAAGCAGGGCTTGAAGTTCTTAAACTTCTGAATGAGCCGATAGCAGCAGCTTTGGTTTATGGATTTGCCAACCATAAAGATACACATCTTCTTGTTGTTGATTTGGGCGGCGGAACTCTTGATATAACTCTAATATCTTATGAGGACAAAGTTTTTAAAGTAAGAGCAGTTGGAGGTTCAACCAGAATCGGCGGTTCAAATTTTGATAAACTGCTTGTCAATAAGATTATGGAGGAGTTTAAGCAGATACACGGTATTGAGCTTGAAAATGATAAAATAGCTCTTCAGCAGCTTCTGATTAATGCAGAAAAGGCAAAAATAGACCTATCCTCAGCTAACGAGACTCAGATATTAATCCCCTATATTACTGTAACGCCAAAAGGTCCTATTCATCTGAATGTTACGCTCGCAAGAGATGAATTTGAGCATTTAATCTCATCTGTTTTAGAAGAGATTTCAGAGCATATCAGGCGGACTTTTGAAAATGCCCAGATTGATTATCGCTGGGTTGACTCTGTAATACTTGTTGGAGGAAGCACAAGGCTGCCGGTTTTAGAATCTCTTGTAAGAGAGATGGTATGCAATACTAAAGATCAAGTTTGTGAAAATTTGGCTGATAAAGATTTAAGTGAGCAATCTCAATCTGAAAACGATAAGGGTATTATTTGTGAAAAAGAACTAAAAAGGAATATTAATCCAGATGAGGCAGTTGCAAGAGGAGCTGGGCTTCTTGCTGGTATTTTAGAGGGAAGCATAAAAGATATAGAGTTCCACGATATCACGCCTCATGATCTTGGAATTGAAGATGATGAGGGAAATTTTATCAACATTATTCCAAAAGGAAGCACATATCCTATTGATGTTTCTCATATTGTTACAAACACTATGGATAATCAAAAATCAGTTGTCATTAATGTCCTTCAACGTATGGGAATGGCAGCAACAGAGTTAGATGAGATTGTTTCACTCGGCTGGTTTGAGCTTTCAATTGATCCGTCAAAGAAAAAATATGAGTCCAATATTGAAGTTACATTTACCATTGACGGTAATGGTATTCTTGAAGTTACCGCATTAGATATTGATACAGGAGAAGAGAAGGCAATTACCATTACTAATAGATGAAAAAATTATAATCTAAACGGTCATAAATTTAGTTTTTATTCAATATTTCAGCCGTTGGGCTAAAGCCCTCGGCTAACCCATAAAAAAGCCCGCTTAAGCGGGCTTGGGTGAAAAATTCAGCCCTGAGCTTCAGCTCTGGGCAATAAAAAGATTAAAAGCTCAAATTAAGACCATGTAAATAAGTATCATAAAACCATCAGAACAATAAAACCATCAGAACATTTAGGAGAACAACATGGCAAAAACTCTTGCAAAACCACAAAGCATGAGAACAGGCATTACAACCAAGTCAGCTACTGAAGAAGATATGACCGTAAAAAGAGAACATGCAAAACGGGTAGCTCAAGACAAGGCAAAGGCAAGAACCCTCGCAAGACAGCAGGCAATTGCAGAACGTCTTGCCACAGCAGTTGAAGAGATGACATCATCTTTAGCAGAAGCTGCGGCGGCAGCAGAGCAGTTAGCAAAAAATATGGAGCAGATATCTTCAGCCGCAGAAGAGTCTTCAGCAGGTGCAGAAGAATCCCGGGCAGCAATTAACCAGATAACAAAAGGGGCAGAGATTGCAGATGAGAGGGCAAAAGGCGCACTTGCAAAAGGTGATAATCTTAAATTGCTCATCACCTCTACTACAAATGATATTAACGCCCTGATTAAAGGGGTTATGGATAGTGCTGAGGCAAACCAAAACTCCACTCAGCTTATCAAAGAGTTAGAAAAAAGCTCGGATCAGATAGGGGAGATTGTTGGGGCAGTTGTAAGAATTGCAGACCAGACAAACCTTCTTGCTCTAAATGCTGCAATAGAGGCTGCACGAGCTGGAGAGCACGGCAGAGGTTTTGCCGTTGTTGCTGATGAGGTAAGAAATCTCGCTGAAATATCTGAAAGGAGTGCAAGAGATATCCGAAATGTTGTAGATGAGATTCAATCACAGGTTCAGCAGGTTGTCGGCGATATTGAAGCCTCTACAAAAGATTCTCTTGAAGAGGTTGAAAAGGCAAAGATTATCACATCTGATCTTGGCAAAATTGACGGAGATGTTAAAGAGCTTGTCGATTCTTGTGGTGATATCGCAAAAAATGCCGCAGATACCAAGTCAAATGCACAGATTTTTTTAAGTGGTGCTGAAGATATTGCAAGCAATGCAGAAGAGCAGTCAAGTGCTGCAGAAGAGGCAACCAAAGGAGTTGAAGAGCAGAACAAGGCTTTTTCAGAGATGCAGAATGCCTCAGAAGACCTTGCAGAGCTTACCGATGCTTTGAAGCACTCAACTGACAGCCAGAAATCAGCAGAAGAGGTTGCAGCAGCAGCCGAGGAGCTTTCAGCAAGCGTTGAGGAGGCAAGAAACTCTGCTGCCCAGATTATGACTGCAATAGAACAGATTGCAAAAGGCTCACAAAATCAGGCAAAGGCAGCAGATGCCAACAAGGAGCTTGGCGAACGTTTAGAGAAAGCGGCTCAGGCTATGGCTAAACAGGCAGATGATTCTGAAAAGCGGATTGATGATATAAAAGAGTTAGTTATAAAAAATAAATCAAATGTAAATACACTTATCTCAAATATAGGCAAAGGTGCAGATTCGTCCAAAATATCGGTTGGCAATGTTAAAAAGATGGACGAATGCACAATCAGAATCAACAAAATCGTTGAGAAGATTGTAAATGTTGCGTTGCAGACCAACATGCTTGCTGTAAACGGCTCAATTGAAGCTGCAAGGGCTGGCGAATTTGGGAGAGGTTTTTCTGTAGTGGCTGGTGATATAAGAACCCTTGCAAATGACTCTTCTGAAAATGCAGAGAAGATTCAAGATATGGTCCGTAACATGCAGACTCAGATAAATGCTGTATCAAGAGACCTTGAACAGGCAGCAAGCATAGCTTCCCGAGAGCTTGAGAATTCAAGAAAAACCACTGAAAGCCTTGTATTTATTGAAGCTGAAATGGACGAAGTGAGAAAGGCTATTGGTGAGATAAGCCAAGGTGCTGCTGAATCTCTTGCAGCAATTGAGCAGGCAAACAAGGCTGTTGAAAATATTGCAAACGGTGCTGAAGAGGCATCAAAAGTTGCTCAAGAGGCTTCTAAAGCTGCACAAGAGGGCAGCAAAGGTATGGAGCAGATTATGGAGGCAATTGAAGATATTGCAAGTCAGGCTGATGAAATGCAGAACATGGGAGGCTGATTATGGCTGGTATTGAAACAGTCCGGGAACAGAACTCACAAAATGCGGAAGCATCAAACGCAAACTCGGCTGCCACATCATCAAACAGCCAGATGGCATCAGATGAGGGACAGTGTGTTGTGTTTCAGCTTTCAGGAGAGGAGTTTGCAATTGACATCAATAATGTAAAAGAGATTGTCCGTCTGCCAAACATAACTCCTATTCCAAGAAGCCCTGCATTTGTTTCCGGTATATGCAATTTAAGGGGCAGTGTTCTTCCTGTCATTGATACCCGCTTGCGTTTTTCCATGCAGCCGCAGGATGTTACAGACCAAACAAGACTTCTTGTGGTGGAGAGCAGCGGAGTCCAGACAAGTCTGCTTGTGGATAACGTCAGAGAGGTTCTACGAATAAGAGAAACAGCAATTGAGCCTCCTCCGGCAGTGTGCAAAGGGGTTGAGAGAGAGTTTTTGACAGGCGTTGTAAAGATGAACAAGGGCGAGCGTCTGATAATGATGCTAAACCTTAATGAACTGATAGCCGTTGATCTGAGTAAAACCTCGTCAAAGCAGGCTCTACGCTCTGCTATAACAGAGGCAGATACAGCAGCTAAGACAGCAGATTCAGCCTCAGAAGAGGAGCAGCTTGTCTCTTTTCGTGTGGCTGATGATGAGTATGCTTTTGATATAGCAAAGGTGAGCGAGATTCTTAAAGTCAGCCATATAAGTGCGGTTCCTAATGTGCCTGATTATGTGCTTGGGCTTTTCACGATAAGAAATCATCTGCTGCCAATCCTTGACATGAGAAGGCTTTTAGGGCTTCCAACTCTTGTGTTTGAACGTCAGACAATGCTTGATCAGGCTGTTGAGAGTGAGAAGCGGTGGGCAGCAGATATTTTGAACTCTATTGAATCAGGCAAAAAGTTTTCAGGAACTTTTGATCCAAAAAAGACAGCTTTTGGCAAGTGGTTAGAAGGGTATAACACATCAAGCGTTCAACTTGAACTTATTGCAAAGCGTCTAAAACGTGAACGGGCGGAATTTTATAGTGCAGGAAAGAAACTTTTAGATTCGGATAGCTCTATTACAGGCGGTTATGTTGCATCTTCTAATGGTTCTGCTGATAAAAATGACACTGATTACAATCAGAACTCTAACCATAAAGAGCAGTTTGAGGCTCTGTCAAAAATTATTGCAAGCACCATCTTGGAATTGAAAGAGAGTATGGCTGCCCATATACGTGAAGATCAAAGAACCATGGTGGTTGAGTGTGAATCGATGACAATAGGATTTCTTGTAGATTGGGTAGATGAGGTGTTGAGAATTCCAAGATCAGTGATTGACAAGGCTCCTGCAATGGCAGCTTCTCGGAAAAAAGAGATAAGAAGTGTGGCAAAGCTCAACGCTGGAGAGCGTCTCATAATGATTATGGATGAATCTGCCTTAGTTTCAGAAGAGACTCGGGATATGCTCTCTGATATCAAGTCCCAGACAGGACATGATCTTAAAACAGGTAAGACAGGTGGCAAATCAATAGCACAGCAGAGTGTTGATGAAGAGCAGATGGTTACCTTCTCAATCAACAATGAGGAGTATGGAATCAGGATAATGCAGGTTCAGGAGATTAACCGAATCTCTGAAATTACCCATATTCCAAGAGCACCTCACTTTATTGATGGAATGACAAATCTTCGTGGTAATGTTATTCCAGTGATAAATGTCCGCCGTTTGTTTGAGCTTGAAGAGAGAGAAGCTGATGACAGAACACGCATAATTATTGTTGATATAGGCGGAACAAAGACTGGTTTAAGGGTTGATCAGGTAAATGAGGTATTACGTCTATCCAAGCATGATATTGAAGAGACACCGTCTATTGTTACTGAAGATTCTACAAGCCGTCTGATGCAGGGAATCTGTAAGATCAATAATGGAAAAAGAATGATTGTGCTTTTAGATGTCTCTGAAATACTTGATCAAAAAGAGCTTAAACATCTTAAACAGATGGCAAAGTCTGGTGTGAGTGAAAAAAAAAGAGAAGTTGAAGATAAAACAACTCTTGCAAAACCGTCAGGCAAAAAACTTGCGATAGCAGAGTAGATTTGTAATGCAATAGACAATTTGAATTTATAATATTAGGTCATAAAGATATAGACGCACAGAATCTGTGTGTCTATATAAAATTGGCAATGAAAAAGAGATGAAAAATATAAGAGTTCTGATATGCGATGACTCTGCTTTGATGCGGCGGTCGCTGACAAAGATTATTGAAGATGACCCTGAACTTTCTGTGGCTGGAATTGCCCGAGATGGAGAAGATGCTGTTGCTAAAGCAAAGGAACTCAAACCAGATGTAATTACAATGGATATCAACATGCCAGGGTTAGATGGCATTACAGCTCTTCAATATATAATGGCTGACAAGATTGCCCCTGTAATCATGGTATCTTCACTCACTCAAGAGGGGGCAGCCTCAACATTTGAAGCTATGGCACTTGGTGCATTTGACTATGTTGCAAAACCTGGTGGAACGGTCTCGATAAATATTGAGGCTGTCGCAAGAGAAATTCAGAGCAAAATCAAGGCAGCAGCAAAATCAGGCACACTTAATCGATTGTTAAGAAAAAGCGGAATAGGACGAGCCTCTTTAAGAGATGAAAGAGAAAAAAAGCCTCGAAGGTCTGTAAAAGAGCGTGTTGATAGGATTAAAAAAGAGCGTAAAAGCAGTTTAAGAGAAGATAGTATTAGCAGTTCGACTACTGTGCATGGAGATCGCATTTCTACCCGTTCTGCTCTGCCTGATTTTAAGGCAGTTGCCCTTGGAATATCCACAGGAGGACCTAAAACTCTTTACGATGTTCTGCCTCTTCTGCCAAAAGATTTAAATGCTGCTGTGCTTGTTGTCCAGCACATGCCTGCAAATTTTATATCATCTTTTGCAAAACGGATTGATGACAACTGCAAGATGAGATGTTTTGAGGTTGAAGCTGGAATGGAGATTGAACCTGGCAACATCTATATTGGACGAGGCGGCTGCCATTTTACGCTTTATCGCAAGTTATCAAAAAGAATTGTTGTAAGAACCCCTACAAAACCAGAACATACATTTATGCCGTCTGTTGATGTTATGATGAGATCAGTGCTTGAGGTTTTTGGTCAGCAGACTGTTGGAGTTCTTATGACTGGAATGGGTGATGATGGAGCTGACAGCATGGTCGAGATAACCCGTGCAGGCTGCACGACAATAGCAGAGAGCCAAGAGAGTGCAATTGTATTTGGTATGCCGAGAGAGGCTATAGAGAGAGGCGGAGCAAAAATTGTTGTTCCAAGCTGGGACGTTGCAGCACAGATTGTAAAGGCGGTAAGGTAAATAACGGTTTTTCAATTACACCATTTATAATGTTAGATTATCAGGTGAAAGATAGAGTAATGACCATTGAAATACTTACAGACAAAGAGTTTGAACTTCTTATAAAGATGCTTACCCATGACTTGGAAAAACTTATCACCATAACATCAAGAGTTCTTAAACGCCTGATTGAAGGCTCTCTTACACTTGAAAATCCACGCCACAGATCATTGGTTCAATCGTCATGCTATGCAATGGAACGCTCAAAAAGAATGATAGCTGATCTTAATGATGCGATAGCAAATAAAAAACTTAACGTATCAATCAACTCCTGCAATCTGTACGAGCTTATGATGCAGACGGCTGATAATTTTGCACCTATGGCTGAAAATGAGAACATCGTATTTCAAAGGGATATAAATGAAATTGATGCAGTTATCCAAACAGACAGCGATCTTATAACGCGAATTATTGAAAACTACCTTTATAATGCAATATCTCATACAGATGCAGGAGGTTTTATAAAACTTAAACTTAAAACAGGTCAGAGTAACGGAAAAAAGAGTTACTTTATATCTGTTGAAAATTCAGGCTCATCTATTCCTGCAGGCGAGTTGAAGAAAATTTTTAATGCAGGAGTCCAATTAAGCCTTAAGCAGAAGAGATATTGGCGGGGCAGCGGGCTTGGTCTTGCCTTCTGCAAAATGGCAGCAGATGCCATTGGTGCAGAGGTTGGTGCTTTAAACTTGAGTGAAAACAGAGGGGTTCTTTTTTATTGTTCCTCTGCTTCTGCTAAAAATAATCTTTAATAACTGGGGAGTTACGAAGAAAAAATGAGCACATTCAAAGAGCCAGAGGCATATTTAAAGAGCGGTTCTAACGAACTTAAAATTTTGGAGTATGGTATTGGAGAACTGCATCTCGGCATCAATATTTTAAAGGTGAGCCGCATTCTTGACTGCCCTGAAAAATTAGCCCGACCAGGTGCAACTGCACATGAGGCTGTTGTTGGTTTATTTGAAGATCATGATAAAATTGTTCCGCTTGTTGATCTTGGACAGATATTGGGAATTGCTTCTGAAAATCGTAAAAGCAGAGTCATAATCACTGAATTTTTTGATGAGATAACAGGGCTTCTTGTTGACAAGGTTGAGCAGGTTCTAACTCTCTCATGGGAGCAGGTGGTTGGAGCTGACGAGATTTTATGGACTCTTGATAATCCTTATATTATCGGCGTTGCCCGTCCAACCGAAGAGCATAATGTGCTGCTTGTTGATTATGAAAAAATTGTGCTTGAACTTGCTCCTTCTATAAAAGAGGATAAAGGGAGAAAAAAGGGTAAAAAAAGAGGCTCAGGCATTGATGATAATGGTTCAGATGTAAACGGCTCTGGTTCGTCTGATAGAGAGGCAAAGTGGCAAGGTGCGGGACAGACAATCCTTATTGCTGAAGATTCAACTCCAGTAAGGCAGATGCTTGCATTTGAATTAGAAGAGATAAACTTTAAGGTTATTGAAGCTGCTGATGGTCAGATGGCTTTAGAGCTTTTTGATAAAAATGATGATATTGACATGGTAATAGCTGATGTTGAAATGCCCAGAAAAGACGGCTTGGCTCTTCTTGGTCATATCAGGCAGCACCCTTCAAGAAGAAGCACTCCAGTTCTTATCTACTCCTCAATAGGAGATATCGGCATGAAAGAACGTGCAAGACTTATGAAGGCAAATGCCCATATAACCAAACTTGAAATTGAAACTCTTCTTGAAGAGATTAAAAAGATTGTTGATAAATAAAATCTAAAAAATAAAAAAACAGTGGAGATTTATAATGCCTCAATTAGCTATAAAAGGAATATATAAAGACGGAAAAATTATTCCAATGGAAGATATACCTTTTCATAATCAAATGGATGTTATTATTGTTTTTACGCCTCAAAACTCTGTTGAAAGCCGTTATTTTCAAGATGATTGGCAATTAGCAGAAAAACAGGTAACAGAGGATTATCATATAGGAAATATTAAGTCTGCAAATAGTATTGATGAGATGTTTGAAAAAATGGGGATCGATACAGATGATAATACAATGGTCAAACAACTTTGAAAAATCTTTGAAAAAACTTGATAAAGATATTCAAGAAAAAGTCAGAAACAAATTAAAACTGTTCACAGAAAATAAAAATCATCCGTCTCTCAGATATAAAAAAATTCAGGCGTTGAAAAATGAAAAACCTTCTGTCTATGAAATATCAATTGATATGAGTATCCGAATAACATTGCAAGAGTTTGATGATCATATTTATTTGAGAAATATTGGAGGTCATAATATTTTGCCATGATTCTTTATAATACAAGATAATATAATCTGGTGTGATATAAATACTATAATTTCAGATAGATAAAAGAGATTAAAAAATGACAAACTTAATAAAAGCCCTCAACAGTCCTGAAGAGTCAGAACGATTATATGCTGTTCAAGATATTATTGCCCTTAAAGACAGCCCGAATAAACATAAAGCAGACGGCTATGCAAATGAAGCAGATGTTTATGCTGAAACTCTTGTCCGCCATTTAGAATCTGAAACATCTCAGGCAGTTAGAGACAGCATTGTCTATGCTCTTAAATTAATTCCATGCACAAAGGCATTTTCTTTTTTGTTCGAGCTTTTCCAAAATCCTGACGCATACCTTCGCAATGCTGCTGTAACAGTATTTGGAACAAAAGGGGTTGATGGCGTTGCGTTTTTAACATCCCTGCTTGACCATGCAGACAGAGAGGTAAGAAAACTTGTTATTGATGCTCTATTTCAGATCGGCTCAAAAGAAGATGCTTTTCAATCTGGTGCAAAAGAGGCGGTTCTTGCTATTCGTGCAGGGCTTAACGATCCTTCAATCAATGTTAGAATTACAGCAATAGAATATCTTGGTCAGTTAAATGATACCCAAAGCGTTGAAGAGATACTTGATATGCTAAAGAGTGAGAAAGACCCTATGCTTATTACAGCAGCTTTAGAGACAATTCTGCAAATCGGAGATCAAACAAATATCCAAGATACAATAAATTTTTTGAGCCATAATGCATTAGATCAAAAAGATGCAAATGCAGGCGTTGATATTTTAAAGGTTCATCCTGTTTTTCTACCAGAGTTTATAAAACTTGCTGCTAAATGCGGCACAGTTGAAAACATCGTTGCAATAATTGAATTTCTCCGCGGCAAGAAAACATACTCAAAAGATATTGTTGCGGCAGTTGAAGAGATAAAAAACAGATATAAGTCTATAATATTTGAACCAGAGATAAGCAGTTTTATCGTCAATACCATTAAAAGCAGAGATGCAGATGAGAGTTCACGCTATGCAGCAGCAGAACTTCTTCTTGCAGAAGAGGAGTCTATTACAAATAATGAGTCTTCTGAAAATATCTATCTTGAGATCGGCAAAACTCTTGTTAAAGAGCAGTCAATGTTAAGTGCGGGACTTCGTTTTCTCGCAAAATCAGACACTATTGAAGGCAGACAGTTGATTGATAATATAAAAGCAGCCACGAAAGATATGAGCCTGCTGGCACTTTGTGATGATCTTGGTTTGTGATAGCTTTATTGAAAAATATCGAGATTTTTTACTATGACAATTACAAATACCGCAGAGGTGCAGCAATAATGCACTACTGCCTTCCAGAAACAGCCTAATTAAGAAGCAGCCTGAATATGCAGAAAAAAATATCATATTCCATGAACATGAACGAGTTTGAAGTTCTGACTGGATTTATCTATCGAAAAACAGGTATCCGTTTAGAATCCCAGAAACTCTATTTTTTAAATACAAGAATAAACAAACGTATTGAAGCTGTACGAGCAGAATCTGTTGCTGATTACATAAGAATATTAAGATTTGCTGACCCAAACGGCGTTGAGTTTCAGAATCTTGTCAATCTGCTTACAGTAAATGAGACCTATTTTTTTCGTGATTTTCCACAGCTTCAGGCATTTGCGGAGCAGAGCCTTACTGAGGTTGTAGAGCGTAAACGTGCAGCAAAAGATTTTAAACTCAAAATCTGGTCAGCTCCCTGCTCAAGCGGTGAGGAGCCTTATACTTTAGCCATTATCCTTCATGCTATGATAGAGGATATAGATAAATGGAATATAGAGATAATCGGAAGTGATATTGACCAGAATATTTTGTCAAAAGCACGATCTGCTGTATATGACCACCGCCGTTTAAGAGATGTGCCGCCCGAATATCTTCAAGAGTTTTTCAAAAAGCTGCCTGACGGCACGTTCAAAGTAAATCAGAATATCAGAAAGATGGTAAAGTTTCAGCATGTTAATCTCTCAGAAACAAATGATATTAGAAACAAGGTGGGATTTGATTTTATATTCTGCCGTAATCTTTTGATATATTTTGATGATGAATCACGTAAAAAATTGGTTGATCAGTTTTATATTGCCCTAAATAAAGACGGGTATATTTTTCTTGGTGCAAGCGAGTCTATGAGCCGAATATCAACCGCTTTTCGTGTAAAACGCAAAGGCGGGTATTTTGTATATTATAAATAAAATAGGTATTATTTTGTTATAGGCATAATATTATGGAATATGAGTGGGATCAAAACAAGAGAGATATAAATCTTAGCAAGCATGGATTAGATTTTATAATATCATACAAAATATAAGAATTATTTCTCTTCGTAGAGCAAGCAAAGAAGAACGGAGGCTTTATAATGACAAAAGAAAGAGTTGTCAGATACAGCAGTGAAGAGCTTAAAAAATTAGATAAGCTTGGCGAAGATAAAACTGACTGGGAACGTGTAAAAAATATGCAGGATAAAGATATAATTTATGATGATGATTCACCTGAAATTACAGAAAATATGTTTGATAGAGCCTTCAGCCCTGTGAAAACAAAAACAGAAGTCAGACTTTTTTTAGATTCAGACGTAATGGAGTGGTATGATAATCACAAGATAGCTTATAAACCTCTTATTAACACTTTGCTGCGTTCTTATATGGAAGCACACCATTAATTCACAGGAGAAGTTTTAAAATGAAAAAAGTTCTTGTTGTAGATGACTCTCCAGTTGTCCGCAGCTTCCACATGAATATCCTTAAAATAGAAGGATTTATGGCAGATGGTGCATCTGACGGCATTGAAGCTCTTGAAAAGGTTTTAAACCACCGTTATGACCTTATCTTGTGTGATATCAACATGCCGAACATGGACGGACTGACATTTATTAAAGAGTACCGCGAGCAGGAGACAGATGGTCCTCCTGTGATAATTCTCACTACTCAAGAAGAGGAGATACACAGGCAAAAGGGATATGCTTCTGGTGCTAATCTCTATCTTATAAAGCCTGTTGCTCCAAATAAACTGATTTTACACATAAAACTTCTCATGGGAGGTGAGGGAGAATGAAACTTTCCTCAGATGATAAAACTCTAACAGTAACCCTTGGCGAAGAGTGCACAATTATTGATGTTGAAGCACACACTGATCTTATCAGAGCCATTCCAGATAATATTAACAAGATACTTTTAAACATTGATGCTCTTAAAGAGTTAGATACCGCATATCTTCAATGTATCTATTCGCTTGCAAAAGAGGCTCAAGAGAGAAATATAACGATTCAGACCACAGGAAAGAGCAAGATTTTTGACAATGTGTGCAGACTTTACGGGCTTAAAAAGATAGAGGCTTTTCAACCTCAGAAAAAAGAAACTGACGAACCGCAGAAAAAGGAAACTAAGAGTAAAAAAATCTCTAAGAAAAAAGCAGATAAACCAAAAAGTAAGAAAGTTAAAATGTAACCTCCCCTGACAAGCGGAGTGTTGAGAAAGGGTTATGCTAAAATATTGTATATAAAGAGGAATATAATTTAAAGTATGGCAAAGACAGTAATGGTTGATGATGCAAAATCTATGAGAGGGCTTATTGCCATGACTCTTCAAAGTGCTGGATATGATGTTGTTGAAGCGTGTGACGGTAAAGATGCACTTGATAAAATCGGAGAGCATAAAATCAACATGGTAATATCAGATTTGAATATGCCAAATATGAACGGAATCGAGCTTATAAAGAGCCTTAAACAAGACCCTAAATATAAATTTCTGCCAATAGTTATGCTCACCACAGAAAGCGAAGATTCCAAAAAGAAAGAGGGGCAGGAAGCAGGGGCAAAGGCGTGGATAGTAAAGCCTTTTAAACCAGATACGGTGCTTAAAGTTGTAAGTAAGATAATAGGTTAGAACCTTTTTTAAACATGCAAAAACTTCCTAACCCTGATAAAGCTGTTGTAGATATTGATAAACTTGTAAGTTACTGCCTGAATATGGAACATCAAGATGGTCAGCATAAAGCAAAAGTGTTTAAATCAGCTTTAAATTTAGGGATAAACGATGCACAAATTTTACGAAATGCTTTATTGAAGGCACTTTTTAATCAATCGGCTGTTCTCTTAAAACCCAATGAATATGGTGAAAAATACATTATTGATTTTGAAATGACTCATTCAGGAAAAAATGCAAAAATAAGAAGTGCATGGATTATAAGAAAAAATGAAGATTTTCCACGATTAGTAACCTGCTATGTTTTGTAATATGGAGGGAATATGAAATTATTTGACATCGTAACATTAATAGAAAATTTGCCAGAACTAAAATTATATCGAGGTCAGGTAGGAACAATTGTGGAACAATATGACCAGCAAACATTTGAAGTTGAATTCAGCGATATAAAAGGGCGGACATACGCTTTAGAAACGCTGAAGGCAGGGCAGTTGATGGTGTTACGCTATCAACCTTACGAAGAGAGAGAAAAATTATCCGCATGAATGATTTAAGGCGGATAGGTTTACCTTGCAGGTACTATTCATGGATTCATGCAGGTTTCAATGTAAGAGGAGCAGGGCAAAATTAATCATTTGGAGCTTAATACAAAATAATGAACACTATATTAGCACAGGTGCAACACTCGTTAGTTGAAAGCGAATCCATATTCAGGAGTCTTTTTCACAATAACCATGCTGTTATGTTAGTAGTAAATCCAATAGACGGCTCTATTGTAGATGCTAATCCTGCAGCCTCTTCATATTACGGCTGGTCAAGAGATGAGCTTTTGCAGATGAATGTGTCAAATATCAATACTATGTCTCCAAATCAGATTCATGCGGCAATGCTGGAAGCCAAAAGCAGAAATAAAAATCATTTTGAATTTCAGCATAGATTAGCAGACGGCACTATCCGAGATGTTGAGGTTTACAGCGGTCCAATCCGTATAAACGATCATGATCTGCTCTATTCAATAGTATTTGACATAACTGAACGAAAGCAGGCTCAAAAGGCTCTTATCCATTCAGACGAGTTGATGAGATACGTAATTGAACATAGTAATAGTGCCATAGCGGTTTTTGATAGAGATTTAAGATATGTCTATGTAAGTCATAGATATATAAAAGATCATAAAGTAAATACGCCTGATATTATTGGAAAATACCATTATGACGTGTTCCCTGAAATTCCTCAGAAATGGAGAGAAGTGCATCAGCGGGCATTATCAGGAGAGGTGTTAAGTTCAGAAGAAGACCGTTTTGTCAGAAAAGATGGACGCATTGAGTGGACACGCTGGGAGTGCAGACCTTGGTATCAGGCAGATGGAACGATTGGAGGCATTATTCTTTATACTGAGGTTATAACTGATCGCAAAAATCTTCAAGCCCAGTTCGCACAAGCCCAAAAGATGGAATCAGTCGGCAGATTGGCAGGCGGAGTTGCCCACGATTACAACAACATACTCAGCGTTATCATAGGTTATACAGAGATGGCTTTGTATGAAACCGATGAATCTGAGCCTATTAATGACTATTTAAAGCAGGTGTTGTCAGCAGCCGAACGTTCAAGAGACATTACCCGCCAACTATTAGCATTTGCCCGTAAAGATAGTGCTGCTCCTAAAATTGTTGATCTAAACGAATCTGTTGAGAGTATGCTGAAAATTTTAGAAAAGCTGATTGGAGAAGATATTGAGATTATCTGGTGTCCTAAAGAGAATCTGCACCCAGTTTTGATTGACCCATCTCAGCTTGATCAGATACTTGCCAACTTGTGCGTAAATGCCCGTGATGCAATATCAAATATAGGAAGACTAATCATTGAGACAGATATAAAAATTTTTGATCAACAATATTGCAACAGCCATATCGATTTTTTGCAGGGCGATTTTGTGATGCTTTCAGTAAGCGACAACGGCTCTGGTATGGATAGAGAGACTTTAGATAAGATATTTGATCCGTTTTTCACCACTAAAGCAATGGGAAAAGGAACAGGGCTTGGGCTTGCTACTGTTTATGGAATTGTAAAACAGAATAACGGTTTTATAAATGTTTATAGTGAAATAGGTAGTGGCACAACTTTTAAAATCTATTTTCCTAAGCATTTAGAAGATAAAATAAAAGATAGTGATAATAATATAGAGAAAAGCATTAATAAGGGAAATGGCGAGACCATTTTCTTAGTTGAAGATGACGGCATGATTCTAACAATGGTTGAACGAATGCTCTTAAGCAATAATTACAATGTTATAAAATCTCAAAATCCTTTAAAAGCAATAGAGTCAGCTAAATCTCGACATCCTGATAATATTGATCTGCTGATAACAGATGTAATAATGCCTGAAATGAATGGTCGGGAATTATCAGAGCATTTAAATCAAATATATCCTAATCTAAAAACTCTCTTTATTTCCGGTTATACTGCTGATCTTATCTCTAATAGAGGCGTTTCGGATAAATCTGGGCTGTTTTTACAAAAACCGTTCTCATCTAATGAGCTTGCAGCTAAAGTGCGGTATGCGTTAGATGAAAACAGCGGATTAGATTAAAAGCTTGAATAAAACGAGTTTTTTGATCTGCACAATAACAATATAAATTTAGGTATAAAAGTATGACACAGGATAATTTCATCGACCATTTCAGGCGGGAGTTTTTTCAGGAAGCAAGAGAGATTCTTGAAAATATTTCTGATGATATACTGAAACTTGAGGCAGACCCTGAAAATAGTGAGCTGCTCAACTCTATTTTTCGAGGAATCCACACAATTAAAGGAAGTGCCGGCTCGTTTGAGCTTGGTGTCATATCTGATTTTACCCACCATTTGGAAGGGCTTTTAAATTCTCTTCGTGATGGAAAAATATCTTTATCTCCAGATATGGTTGATGTGATTCTCTCTGGTTCTGATGAGATTGCGGGCATGATTGAGATGTGTGCTGATGGCGGGACTCCAGAGCTTAACTATGAGATTATTGATAGAATTGCAGCCCGCCTTGAAAAAAAATCATTGGATAACCAAGAGAAAATACAAGAAAAAGTAGATGTTCAACAGGATAATTCAGAAATTTTATCAAATTCCAAATCAACAACTTCTGAACCTTCAGCTTCCCAATCATCATCTTTTGAAATAAAAAAAGGGGCAATTCCTGATAATATGTATGACGACTTTTTTAAAAGGGCAGAAAAAGGCGATAATATTTTTAAAATCCGTCTTAAATACACATCAGCCCATTTTGAAAACGGCTATGATCCTTTGGTGTTTCTGAAAAACCTTTATGAAGCCACCTCTCTTTATTATGTTGAGTTAAAAGAGCCAAACCCTTTGCCGTTGCTTGAAAATTTTGAACCTCTGCAGCTCTATCTTGACCCGATTATCTATGTAGCAGCTTCAATCGAATCATCTGAAATTTATGATTTAGTATTTGATGAAGAGCTGATTGAAGTTGAAGAGCTGATTGAAAAAAAATCTGATCCTGCTGGTTCTAAACAAACCGATTCTAAACAAGCATCGTATTTTCAGCATCAAGATAAGGCAGGTGGAGCAAAATCTTCAACCTCAGATTCTATTGAAGATATGATAAGAAGCAAAGAGGCAATGGCAGAGTTTATAGAAGGCTCTCTTGAGATGCTCCAGACTGCTGAAAAAGCTGTTATGCAGTATGAAGAGAACGGCTCTATTTCTGCTTTAAATGAGCTTTTCAGAGTGGTTCATAATATAAAAGGCGATTCTGATTTAATGGGTTTTAAAGATTTAGTAACTTTTACCCATGCGTTTGAATCTGTGCTTGAGCTTTTAAGAACGGAAAAACTTGAGCGTTCTCAAGCAATTGTTGAGCTTGCACTGCAATCAGTAGATTTTATAAAGGGAGCTTTTGCAGATATTGAGGCACAAAAAAATATCCGCTCACACAGCCAGCTTTATAAGCAGATAAAGTATTATCTTGACTCTAAAACAGCAGATAATAAAAATTTATCAGACACTAAAGCCTTTGATTCTGCTAAAGAGCCTGCTCTCGGCGATGCAGATGGTCAGCCTGCATTTGTTATAGCAGATAAAGAGCTTCACGAGGTCTATCTTGAGCAGATTCTTCAATTTAAGGCGATTTTGATTCAGTTGATGGATAATTTCTCTGTTTCAGATTCAAACGCCGATCCCATTTTCCTAAATTCTATAAAACGAACTCTTAAAGATATTATAAAAGCATCTTCAACTGTTGGTCATAAATCTTTAGAAGAGAGTGCGTCAGATGCCTTTAGAGCAGTCGATTTAATTACAGTAGAGACTGACGGCGGTGCGTCTCTACCAGTATCAGATACAATTCAAGCATCAAAAGAGCCTCAAGAGAATAAAATAACAGATAGTATAAACAACGTAATAGATTCAATGAGCGGACTTTTAGGCGAGCCAAAGAAGATAGGCGAAATTCTTATTTCAGAAGGCAAGATAAAAGAGGAAGATTTAAATTCTGCACTTGAGGCACAAAAACCTGTCGGACAGATTCTTTTAGAGTCAGGCAAGATAAGCAAAAATGATTTAGATTCTGCATTAAACAAGCAAAAACTGATATCTATGGCACCGTCTCAAAAGATATCTGCCCCTTCTGCTGACGAGACTCAGGGTATCAAAACCATGCGGGTTGACGAGCATAAAGTTGAATCTTTTTCAAATCTTGTTGGAGAGATGCTGATTGCAAGAAATACATACGCTTATCTTTTAAGCCGCCTTGCGTCTGCCCAAAATCAAAATGAGACTACTGAAATAGTAAAAGATTTAAAAGAAAATCTCCATCTTTTTGCACGCCTTACAAATGATGTGCAGCATGGCGTTATATCGTTGAGAATGATTCCGATCAGAGGCATTTTTCAGAAATTTTCCCGTGTTGTCAGAGATATCAGCAGAAAACAGAATAAGATGATTCATATAATGACTGACGGCGAGGATATTGAGATAGACAAAAAGGTTGCTGATGTTCTATCTGATCCGCTTGTCCATCTTATCAGAAACTCCTGTGATCATGGAATTGAGACGCCAGTAGAGCGTAAAAAAGCTGGAAAGACTGAAAAAGGGACGATTCTGCTTAAAGCTTCGCGTGAAGGCAGCAATATTGTAATTAGAATAAATGATGATGGGAAAGGAATCAACAAGGCAAAACTGCTTGAAAAGGCTCAAAAACTTGGTCTTAATTTCACATCTGTAAATGATCCTGGTCTTATGGATATTATATTTATGCCCGGACTCTCTACAGCAGAGCAGATTACTGATGTCTCAGGAAGAGGCGTTGGAATGGACGTTGTAAAAACCACTATCCATTCACTTGGAGGAACTGTATCTGTAATGTCAGAGCAGGGTGAAGGCACGCAGATTACCCTCACAATTCCAACATCAATGGGCATAGATACTGTTCTTTTTGTTGAGGCTGGAGGCAATTCTTACGCAATTCCAATCAACTACATCATGGAGACACTCAAAGTCCAGCCAGATAAATTTATACGTGCAGGTGAGCAGCTTATGTTTTATTATAGAGGCGAGGTTATCTCTGTCCATTTTCTTGATGAGCTTCTAAATTTTGACGATATTTCAAATTCTGATTCTAAGGAATTACTCCATAACAGGCGTGATATGGGGAAAGATGATATTTCAATGGTGATTATTAAAACTTCAAGAGATAAATACGGCGTTATAATTGACCGTTTTGACAAAAATATGGAGATTGCAGTAAAACCTCTGCCTTCTATGCTTTCAGGGCTTGATGTTATAAGCGGCATAAGCATTCTTGGAGATGGAAAGGTGCTGCTTGTTATAAATCCAGAACAGCTTGCGGGGTAGAGATTTATATGAATTTACGATTTGAGTGGGACGAAACTAAAGCAGCCGCTAAGGAATAAGAATTTAATAACTCCCGAAACTGATTATATGTGTATTGACGCT
>CAZIJN010000009.1:0-120060 GCA_964539635.1 uncultured Desulfobacterales bacterium
CTGACAATGTTGGAAAATATGCTTATAAAAAGGGTTTTTTTGTGCTGTGCCAGAGCGGAGATACAATGGTAATCCGCAATGATGACAAGTTTGAGCCAAAGGTGTGGTAAGGCTGTCTTCAATTGTCTGAATCACGGATTAAACTGATTGCACGGGTTTTACAGATTTTTAAAAATCAGTGTAATCTTTTAGTCATTGGTAATCAGTGATTCAGAAGATGGGGCGTGCTGTTTTTTCTTTGGTTGTTGACTCGTCTTGTTATCTGTATAATAATATGTATTATAACAACATGGAGGTGCGTATGAATCAAGTCAGAGTCAATTTGGTTTTAGAGAAAGATGTTTGGAATACATTTCGACAAATAGTTCCTAAACGTGAAAAAAGCAGGGTAATCAATCAATTGTTGAAAAAAGAGATTAAAAAAATAGCTTATAACCGTGAACAAGAGGTGTTGGCATCAGCTTTTGAAGAAGCCTCTAAAGATACGAATAGGAATTGGGGAGAGGTAGATGATGTCTGAATCAAAAATACTCAGAATTAGGGGATTTTCGGGATTAAAGCCTATCCTGAGTTATCTTGTTTTTATCTTGAGTATCTTTGATTCTTATGGGGTAAGATTATGGTATTTAGCTATATTAATATTGTTAAGTTATTTAACCAAGTGCAGGATAGTCAGTATAACCTTTTTGTCCAGAACCATATAGTGTTGCAAGATCAAGCTCATTAAGGGGTGCATCTTGACGCAGACGTTCTACTAAATCAGGGTTGGCAATAAAATCTCTGCCAAAAGCAACCGCATCAGCTATCCCATCTTGTACGAGCTTTGTTCCGCTCTCTTTTGTAAGCTGTTCATTTGCAATAAGAGTACCGCCAAACGTCTTTTTTATTGCAGGTGTCAACGCTGGTTCATTAAAATGTTCACGGCTGAATATAAAGGCAATGTTTCGTTTTCCAAGCTCTTTTGCAACATAACCAAAAGTTGCAGCAGGGTCACTATCGCCCATGTCATGAGCATCTCCTCTTGGTGCTAAGTGCATTCCTACACGACCAGCTCCCCAAACAGAAATAGCCGCATCAGCCACCTCCAACAGTAATCTTGCCCGATTTTCAATAGTGCCGCCATAATCGTCTGTACGTTTGTTGGTTGTGCTTTGAAGAAACTGATCCAGCAGATAGCCATTGGCACCATGAACCTCCACACCGTCAAAGCCAGCCTTTTTTGCATTTTCAGCCCCTTTTCTATATGCTTCAACTATGGCTGGAATCTCGCTGATCTCAAGCGATCGCGGCACTTCATAGCTTTTTTTGGGACGAAGCAGACTTACATGCCCTTTTGGTGCAATTGCACTTGGAGCTACAGGCAGTTGACCATTCAGGTAAAAAGGGTCGGATATTCTTCCAACATGCCACAACTGGAGCAGAATCTGACCTCCGGCTTTGTGTACCGAATCAGTAAGAGGCTTCCAAGCCTCAACCTGCTCATCTGACCAAATACCAGGCGTATCTGGATAACCTACTCCCATAGGTGTAACAGATGTGGCTTCACTGATAATCAAGCCGGCAGATGCACGTTGAACATAATATTCTGCCATTAAACTGTTGGCAACCCGACCTTTTGCACGGCAGCGGGTCAGCGGAGCCATAATAATACGGTTGGGAAGAAGGATGTCTCCTAATTTGACTGGATCAAACAATGTTTTCATAACACACTCCATTAATTAGCATATTTAATCGTAACTATAAAAAAGTAGAGACGCACAAATTATGCGTCTCTACAGTTAAATCTTTTTATCTATCTAAAAAGGGATATTGCCATAAAATAGGGCAGATTACCCTTCTGCAAGTTTTTTCAACTGTGCATATTTCTCATTTACTTCCTCTTCAATCTTGGCTCTTAGTCGTGCAGACTCTTCGGGGAAACTCTTTTCAAGAGCTGCAAATCTGTTTTCGCCGGAGAGGAACTCCTGAATTGTTCCATCTGGTGCTTTTGAATCAAGAATAAACGGATTTTTTCCTTCAGCTTTAAGAAGAGGATTATAGCGGAATAGAGGCCAGAAACCAGATGCAACAGCAAGCTGGGACTCAAGCTGGGTTTTGCCCATTCCTTTTTTAATGCCCTGATTGATACACGGTGCATAGCAGATTACCAAAGATGGTCCAGGATAGCTCTCTGCCTCAAGAAATGCCTTCATAGTCTGCTGTTTGCTTGCACCCATTGCTATGGAAGCCACATAAACATAGCCATAAGTCATAGCCATTGCAGCCATATCTTTTTTACCGATCTTCTTTCCTGATGCTGCATATTTTGCAATCGCACCAGTCGGAGTTGCCTTTGATGACTGACCGCCTGTGTTAGAATAGACCTCAGTGTCAAGAACAAGGATATTGATATCATCACCAGAGGCAAGAACATGATCAACGCCGCCGAATCCAATGTCATAAGCCCAGCCGTCTCCGCCGAATATCCAGTGCGATTTTTTGGTAAGAAGGTTCTGATCTTCTAAAATTTCGCACAGCAGACAGTCAGTAGATGAGCAGCTTGAGTGGGTGTGTGAATGTGTTGTGCAGCAGCTATTTCCATGTTCAGATGCGATAAGCCCGCGTATCTTATCTCCATACTCTCTTGATGCTTCGGCATTGTTCATGTCTGCAAGCCAGCCTGAAAGGGCACTTTTAAGCTCTGCCGACATGGTTCCGCAGCAGCTATCCTGCCCGCAGCCGCAGCCGTCAGATTCAAGTGCTTTTTGCACCTTTGATGCAAGCATCTGTCGTCTTTTGTTGAACGCAAGCATCATTCCATAACCATACTCAGCAGCATCTTCAAACAGAGAGCTTGCCCATGCAGGACCGTGACCCGCAGCATTTGTGCAGTATGGAGCAGATGGAGCAGAACCACCCCAGATTGAAGAGCAGCCAGTCGCATTTGCAACTGTCATTCTGTCACCAAAAAGCTGGGTTAGAACTTTAACATAAGGTGTTTCGCCGCACCCTGAACATGCACCAGAGAACTCCATCAAAGGTTTGACAAACTGGCTTCCCTTTACAGTATCTTTTTTAACAAGCCCCTCTTTAAATGGAATTGTCAGAGAGAATTTGTGGTTTGGAATCTGAACCTCTGTCTGTGTTGCAATCGGCTTCATAACAAGAGCTGGAACTTTAGCAGGACAGATATCAGCACAGTTGCCGCAGCCTTGGCAGTCAAGCGTGTTGACCTGCATTCTAAATCTGTAATCTTTAAGCTCTTTACCTTTTCCCTCTTGGGTTATAAAGGTTTCAGGTGCGTTTTTAAGCTCATCTGCGGTTGCAACAATAGGAATAATTGCAGCATGGGGGCAGACAAACGAACATTGATTACACTGAATACAGTTCTCTGGAATCCACTCAGGAACATTGATTGCAACTCCCCGTTTTTCATACTGGCTTGTTGAGTTTGGAAAGACTCCATCTGGCTCAAAAGCACTGACTGGAAGGAAATCACCCTTTTGTGAAAGAATCGGACTCATTACATTATTAACATAATCAGTTGCCTTGAGATCAGAATCACTCCAGCCTGAAGCATCTTTCCAAGTTTCAGGCACTTTAATCTCAACTAAATTGGCGAGAGTTCTATCAACTGCATCAATGTTCATCTGAACAATTTTATCGCCTTTTTTGCCATAGGTCTTTTTTATATCTTTTTTCAAAAGCTCAATAGCCTCTTCAAACGGCAGAACATTTGCAAGTTTAAAAAAACATGTCTGCATTATCATATTGATGCGGTTGCCAAGTCCGACCTCTCCAGCAATTTTTACAGCATCAACATTGAAGAATTTGAGCTTTTTATCATAAATAGTTCGTCTGACATCTCCTGGTATATGTTTTTCCATATCTTGAAGAGACCAGTCAGAGTTGAGCAAAAATGTTCCGCCGGGCTTTATCCCTTCAAGAACATCATAAATTCCAACATAGTTTGATTTGTGGCAGGCAACAAAATCTGCCTCATTAATCAGATAGGTTGACTTTATCGGCACATCGCCAAATCTTAAGTGGGAGATTGTGATTCCGCCCGATTTTTTTGAATCATAAGCAAAATAGCCTTGTGCATATTTATCTGTGTTATCGCCGATAATTTTAATTGCACTCTGGTTGGCTCCAACTGTTCCATCAGAACCTAAACCCCAGAACTTTGCACCAACTGTGCCGGAAGGTGCTGGATTAAATCCATATTGAGGCTCAAGAGATGAATTTGTCACATCATCTATAATACCAACTGTAAAATGGTTTTTAGGACCAACTGATCTCATGTTGTCAAATACAGCTTTTATCATTGGCGGATTAAACTCTTTTGAGCCAAGACCGTAACGACCGCCGATAATTTTTGGACCTTCGCCCTTTTCCATAAATGCTGTGCAGACATCAAGATAGAGAGGATCGCCAAGTGCGCCCGGCTCTTTGGTTCTATCAAGCACAGTTACTACTTCTGCTGTTGCCGGAATTGCCGCCATTAAAGCTGAAGCGTCAAATGGTCTGTAAAGACGAACCTTTACAACGCCGACTCTTTCGCCGTCATTGTTGAGCTTTGCAACTGTCTCCTCAATTGCTTCGCACGAAGAACCCATTGAAATTATTACTCTGTCTGCTTCTGGGTCTCCATAATAGTCAAACAGCTTATAGTATCTTCCTGTAAGTGCACCGACTTTATCCATATATTTCTTAACAACAGCAGGCACTCGTTCATAGTATAGATTTGCAGCCTCTCTGCCCTGAAAATAGATATCAGGATTTTGTGCAGTTCCCCTTGTGTTTGGTGATTCTGGATTCATTGCACGGGCTTTGAATGCCCTGTAAGCGTCCCAGTTCATCAAAGAAGCCATATCATCATAATCGATCATCTCAATTTTCTGGATTTCATGCGATGTTCTAAATCCATCATAAAAGTGCATAAACGGAACTTGTGCTTCAAGTGTTGAGAGATGGGCAACCAATGCCAAATCCATAGCCTCCTGAACAGAGCCTGATGCGAGCATTGCAAAGCCTGTCTGGCGGGCAGCCATAACATCTTGATGATCTCCAAATATTGAGAGTGCATGAGCAGAGATCGCCCTTGCTGTAACATGGATTACACAAGGAAGAAGCTCTCCAGAAATTTTATACATATTTGGAATTTTAAGAAGAAGTCCCTGTGATGCTGTAAATGAGGTTGTTAAGGCACCTGCTGACAAAGAGCCGTGGACAGCACCAGCAGCACCAGCCTCAGACTGCATCTGTTTTACAGTGAGAATCTGCCCGAATATATTTTTTCTGCCTGCTGAAGCCCAACTGTCAGCAATCTCGCCTAACGGACTTGATGGGGTTATAGGATAAATTGCTGCAACATCGCTCATTGCATAAGCTACGTGGGTTGCTGCTGTGTTACCGTCAATTGTCTGCATCTTTTTTTTCATAAAACCACCTTTAAAATATTAGTAATGTTTTTTTGATGATACTAATGCCTCTTTATTTACACTACAAAACTCTTTTGATTTTTAAGTGCATAAATATAAATACACTCTATTCAAAATTGGAATTTCTACCAATACAATAAATAAAACTATATGTAAATACTCAACAATCAGGTTGTTAAGTTAGTATATTATTTAATAAAATCTACTTATTGACAAAAGTAATCCATTCAGATAGTAGATTTTCATTATATCGTATATGGTATATCGTGGAAAAAAAGCGCATTTAACTGCACCGTTTAAGTAACATTAAATTTTAACTGTAGTATAAAAAGGAGAAAAAACATGAGCAAAAAAGAGAGGGTATCTGCTAAACTTCAGGTGAAGATGACACTTATAGCACTGGTTATATCAATGATTCTCAGCGTTGGATTTGCTGCACAGGCATCTGAGAAGAGCTTGATGATGGCAACCACAACCAGTACAGACGACACGGGGCTTCTTGATTATCTGATGCCACTGTTCACAAAAGAGAGCGGAATCGAGGTAAAATGGACAGCAACAGGCAGCGGTAAAGCACTGGCTCTTGGTGCAAGCTGTGATGTTGATGTGCTTCTTGTCCATGCACCTGCGGCTGAGAAAAAATATATTGCTGATGGTAATGGTACAGAACGTACAGAAATTATGTATAACGACTTTATAATCATAGGACCAGAAAGCGATCCTGCAGGCATCAAAGGAAAAACTGTTGTTGAAGCGTTAGAGATGATTAGAACAAAACAGGCATCTTTTGCAAGCCGCGGCGATGACTCTGGGACACACAAAAAAGAGTTGGAATTGTGGAAAAGCACTGGAAAGGCAATGCCGGAAAAGGAGAAATGGTATATCCAGACTGGTCAGGGAATGCTTGCCACCATCAGCGTATGTGAAGAGAGAAAAGCCTACACAATGACAGATCGCGGTACATATATAAAATATAAAGCACAGAAAAACGGCAATCCCCAGCTTAAGATACTTGTTGAAAAAGATGGAATCCTTTTAAATCAATACAGTGTAATTCCTGTAAATCCTGAAAAGTGCCCGAAAGTTAAATATGAATTTGCTAAACAGTTTGCACAATGGATGGCAGGCGAAAAAGGTCAAAATTTTATAAAAGAGTTTAAATTGATGGGTGAGGAACTTTTTACGCCTAATGCAAAGTAGATTTTAAAACATTAGGGATAAGACACTGTTTTTATCCCTATAATTTTATCAGTAGTTGTGCCAATAACGGGATAATTGCTATTTAAAAAGGGGAACTTTAAAAGCATTGAATATAAAATATAAAAAATCCAATATCCTCACATCAAATCTTGTAAGAGAAAAGATATTTTTTTCACTTCTTGTTCTTCTAACTCTGTGCATCGCAACAGATGCAGTTGCTGAAAGGATTTTTTTTGCAGGCTACAAAGGCGGATTTTACATAAAATCTGAAGAAGAGGGCGGAATGGAGATGCGTCTTGGAGGCTCATTTCAGTCTGATTACAGATATTACGCAGAAGAGGAGCGGGCTGATAACAGATTTGATATCCGCCGTGCAAGGTTGAGCTTTAACGGTCAGCTTACACGCTGGTTTAGGTTTGGAATGGAGTATGAATTTCAGGGAAACGAAACCAGCAATCTTATTGATGCCTATGGCGAAGCTGTATATGGAAGCGGCGGATTACGTTTTGGTCAGTTTCAAGAGCCGTTCAGTCTTGAGGCACTGGAGAAAAACAACGCTATTCTATTTGCAGAGAGATCAATTGGGTACTATCTATCACCAGCAAGAGATGTTGGTGTAATGCTCTATAACTCATTTTTTCAAGATTCGCTGCATCTTTATGGCGGGCTGTTTAATGGAGATGGAGATGACGGCTCTGCAAGAGGCAACGAACATGATGAACCTGAACTTGCCGCAAGGGTTGTATTCTCTCCGTTTAAATTCATTGATTACATAGGTTCTGATGACAAAGATTCAGGAAAAATAGACCTAAGCTGGATTCAATCTCTTCAGGTAGGTGTTTCAGGTACTATTGTAAAGGCTGATAACCTTAACATTGACATGCGGGTTAAAAGCTCTGGAATGGCTGGCACATCAAGAAATATCTACGAGCTTACCCACAATACAAAGTTTGGGGTCATACAAGATGTTGACGAAAGGATACGTACAGGTATCGAAGCTGCATGGACTTATGGACCAGTTGCTGTTCAAGCTGAAAAGATTGATTTTACATATTCAGGTCTTGATCCTGCTGGAAGTACGCCAGTATCTGATGCAGATTTCTCAACATGGTATGTTAGCGGTGCATGGGCATTGACAGGAGAAGATTTACTGCTCTCTCAAGGTCTGCTCAAACCAGTTTTTCCAAACCGTTTCTTCAACCCTTCTGAAAAAACTTGGGGTGCGTTTGTCCTTGCTGCAAGGGTAGAGCACTTTGAAGGTGATGAGGATTGGATAAATCCAGTCTCAAAAGTCTCTGTAAGAGAGGCAGACGGCTACAGCGTTGCTCTAAGCTGGATACTGTTTCCAATGTGCCGCATTATTGCCGACTACTCATATACCGATTTTTCAGACTCAATCAAATCAAGAGTCCTTCCTGACGGAACTATTGACTATATTGATGAAGAGAACTGCATAACATTAAGGCTTAGTATGGATTTTTAAAAATACCCAAAAGTACTATAGATTTAAACGCAGCCTGTTTTAATTTATTCTTTTTTAACCTTTTAATTTTATTGGAGATGAGTATGCAACGTATAAAAAGAACACTAAATAATATTGTACAAACCACGCATTTGAAACATCTATTTGCTATTACCCTGTTCTCTATTTTTATTATGAGCGGGGTAATCGCTTATGCTGCCTACCACCATGAAGGAGAGCGTGATTCTGGCAGCTTTCTTGAAGTCTATTACGACAAAGCTGGAACAAAACTCGATCACTGTGCATTGTGCCACAGCGGAGGAAGCTACACCAATAGTTCTGGTCAATCTGTAACTATGGGAAGCTGCCAGTGGTGCCATTATGTTACAGATTATGGAAGGCAGAATGGCAATATTGACCAGACTATCAATAACTATGGCAAGGCATACAAAGATAATGGACGAAATGCCTCTGCTATAAGCCGGATTGATAATTTGGATTCAGACGGCGATAATTCAACCAACCGTGATGAGATATTGGCAAACAGCTTTCCCGGAAATGCTAACGATACACCAGCTCTTAAGATGGCACCATCTAAAGTTTACAGCAAAAACCAGCTTGAAGCACTGCCTCAGCACACTCAGTTTATGCTTATGAATACCAGCAGATCGGGCGATTTTTATGCAGAATACTCTGGTGTTCCATTAAAAGCCCTGCTTGATGATGCGGGAATCTTACCAAGTGCAACCGGCGTAACAGTTTTTGCTCCAGACGGCTGGTCTCAATATCACCCGCTCTACTATGATGATAAGGCAGAAATGTATCATGTTTATGGTAATATGCCGAACCAAGATTATCAGTATCCGCCGGCAGCTTACAGCTATGTTTTAGAGGCTGACAGCGTGCTGAATCAAGGTACAGGCTGGTGCGACTATACAGCACCGTCATGCGTGGGCAGAAACAACGGCGATCCAATCTATGTTCAAAATGGTTTAAAGGCTATTCTTGCCATGAAACGTGAAGGGGTCTCTCTTGATTCAGGAATTTTGACAGACGACAACAAACTTGACGGAGAGGGTCCTTACAGAATAGTTGTTCCTCAGAAATCTGTTAATCCGCCAGATCAATCAAGCAAATCAGACAAACAGAATGTTGAGTGGCCCTACACTTATGACTGGGATCACAATGCAGGAGCTGCAACTCGTTCTGTAACTATAATCAGAGTCGAACCTCTGCCTGAAGGAACAACTGATATTGATATTCTTGAAGCTGGCTGGAACTATATTGATAACAGCCAGATCATAATTTACGGGGCAATAAAGGGCGACAATACGCAAAATAGCTGCATTCAGATTGGAAATGATATTGGATTTACTCTGCCAAACTTAAATCTCTCAGGGATAAAATTTGGTATAGGTTTTAAATATACTGGATTTTTTAACAACAACATAAATTTTCAGGCTGATTTGAACACCTTTGTTGACCATGCAGATGCAGCTTTTGAAGAGATCAGCTTTAATCAGGATAACTCCCTTACAATTCCATGTGTAACTGTTATGGGAAAGAATTATCAAGTAACGCTTAGATGTCCAAGCGGAAATTTTATAGATTGGGTGCTTGAATCTATTGTAGAAAAATAGAAAGTTTTATCAGCGGGTAGAGATAGATATATTTTAATTATACCCATTGATTTTGCAAATACCTATTATTTGATTTGTAGAGACGCACAGCCGTGCGTCTCTACTCAGTTACGAAAAGTTTATGGTGTTATTTTATTTCAATTCCTAAGAGGCTCTCATATAAATCGATATAAAATCTAATCAATATAAATAATATCAACACCATTAGGAATAGTGAACTCAAACAGGGCATCATCAATATCTGTAAAGTTGATGTTGCTGAAAAGAAGTTCAGTTGCATCTCCATAAGAGTTAAACGTTACAACCCGTTTGATATTATAGTTATTTCTTGCAACTGTTAGTGTTATTGATGATATATCAGGATTTTTCTTTTTAGGAATCATTGTCATCTCAACAATAGATTCATCTATGCCGTTGATTGTTATGTTGTAGTTTTTTCGTACGGTTGAGATATCAGATAAAAATGCACCGCCTGCACCCTCTTTGAAAAAATTTGCTGCACTTCCTTTGCTCACCTGTTTCTCTTCAGGCTTGTAAATCCATAAATTTACGCCATCGCTGATTATCTGATGCACCTCTGGCTCTGTATATTCCCATCTCATCATGCCCGGGTGGCTGAAAAATACCCGTCCAGATGCTTTTTCTGTAACTTCAAGAGCCTTTAAAAGAGAGGTCTGTTCATATGAGGCACTAAACTCTTTTCCAGAATAACGCTGCTCAATTGCAGTCAATATCTTATCTTTTTCTGCATCTAAAGAGCTGTCTGCAAAACTAACCGAGCTGTTTAACGCAATAATAGATATAGCTGCTGATACTATAAATATTAGATGTATTTTAAATATTGTACAAAAATGTTGTTTAATCTTTTTGTATGAGTTCATTTTTTTATTTTCTCCCTAAAAATAGCTTTAATATTTCTTATTATCTCAACAACTTATCAATATCTTTTCTGTTGTCTCTTGCATAGAGCCTTCTAAGTTTCGGCTTTTCTATTTTACCGGTAGCGTTTCTTGGAACATCTGCAAAGATTATCTTTCTTAATCTCTTATAACGGGGAAGACCATAACCAAATTCAGTTATCTCTGCCTTTGTCAAAATCATGTCAGGTTTTACACAGATAATTGCAGCAGTAATTTCGCCAAGACGCTCGTCAGGAAGTCCGATAACTGCAATATCTTGTATCTTTGGATGCTGCATGAAAAAGTGCTCTATCTCTACTGGAAAGATATTTTCACCGCCGCAGATGATAACATCTTTTTTTCTGTCAACAAGCCAGATAAAACCATCTTTGTCAAATCTTGCAATATCGCCTGTGTAGAGCCAGCCGTCTATTAAAGTTTTTCGTGTTGCATCAGGGTTTTTGTAGTACTCTTTCATAACTCCAGGTCCTCTTACAATAAGCTCCCCGCTTTCGCCGGCAGGAAGATCATTTCCAGAACCATCAACAACCCTGCACTCCCAGTCAAATCCGGGTACCCCTATTGCTCCAACTTTGTGGCTGTTTTCAATACCAAGATGAACGCAGCCCGGACCTGTAGATTCAGTTAAGCCGTAATTTGTGTCGTAATCGTGATTTGGAAAATACTCTTTCCACTCCTTAATCAAACTTGGCGGAACAGGCTGGGCACCAATATGCAGAAGCCTCCACTGATCAAGCTCATAATCTGCAAGAGCCACCTTATTACTCTCTATGGAAATTAAAATATCGTGTGCCCATGGAACGAGAAGCCAGACAATAGTTGCTTTTTCTTCAGATACAGCCTCAAGGATCCACTCTGGTTTTACCCCTTTTAGGATAACAGACTTGGCACCGACAATAAAGCTGCCCATCCAGTGCATTTTTGCTCCTGTGTGGTACAATGGAGGAATACATAAGAAAACATCATTATGCTTCTGCCCATGATGGTTATTTTCCACATAGCAGGCATGTTCAAGATTGCGGTGGGTCAGAAGAACAGCCTTTGGTGTTCCAGTAGTGCCAGATGTAAAATAGAGAGCTGCATCATCTTCAATATTTATCTCGACATCAGGGGGAGCGTCTGCTTGAATATCATCAGCAATTCCTTGAACAAAAGTTTGATACGAAACAGCGTAGCCCGGACAATTTTTTGGATCACCTGTAAATACCCAAGTGTGAACAGTTGCTTCAAGAACTGTTCTGATACCTGCAAGTCTATCAATAAACTCCTCTCCAAATACAAAGACCTTTGCTTCAGCAAGCTCTGTGCAAAGAAGTATTTTATCAGATTCAAATCTAAAATTTAAAGGAACAGCCAATGCGCCAGTCGTTAAAATACCAAAATAGATAGGAAGCCAATCCAAACAGTTGGTCATAAGCTGCACGACTCTATCGCCTTTTTTTATGCCTGAAGCTGTAAGTGCATTGGCAAAACGGTTAGAAGCAGTATAAAACTCGTTCCATGTGATCTCTTGTCTTAAATTTTCTGCTGGCGACCGTTCAATTAAAGCGATTTCATTTTTATATATCCGGCTGTTTCTGGCTAAAATTTCTGTGATAATCATTTGTAATGTTGCTTATCTCCTTTTATTTTTTTGAATCTTTATTAAGCTGTTAATTTTCCCCAAACCCTCTCAAATCCTAAACTTACTACAGCAAAACTCTTTAAACGCAGATTACCATACTTTTGTTCAAGCTCTTTTGAATATCGTTTAACCTGCTCTTCAGCCTCCTCCATTTTGCTTTTCATAACAGGCAGCAACTCAAGCTCTTCTAACGTCAAATTTTTTGCCTGTTCTCCAGAGACTCCGGCATCTGAAAGTTTTACATATTTAAATTCAATCAGAACATCTAAAAGGGCATATTGACGCATATCTGGTCTGATAATCATGGTTAGATCAGCGTACCCTCTGCCAATTTCTCGTTCTGAATCCATAATGTATCTAATATCGTCATACAAAAGAGTTAAAAATGAAGTTTTAACTGTAAGCTCATTTGCCCATCTGTAATCAGCATTGCGAAACACCTTAAAATATCTCTGCTCAACAAATTGGCAGAGAGGAGCAATATCGCCTTTTGTAAATACAATCTGTGCAGCAGCTCTGCCGTCATCTCTCTCTACTGGATCAGGCAGTAGAAACTTAGCAAGCTGCTGAACGTAAAGCCCGCGAGTAACAAGATTTGGCACACGCATCTGAATCTGTCCAAAATCTGTCAGCTTCGATATGCTCAAGACTCCAAAAAAGTAAAGAAACGAAATCAAAAAATTTTGAGTCTTTTCAGCAGGATCAAGCATCACAGAGACTCCAAACCTGTTTGAAATTCCTGTAACCACAATTGGCGTACTCTCTTTTACAATTTCAAGTATAAGCTCCTTGCCTTTTGGAAGCCCTGCAATAAACTCAAGTTTTGCCTCATCTGTTGCAAGGTTGGCATCAAGCATTTCACGGGGAAATTTCCCATATTTTTGATAATGCTTGAAAAAATAGAGTGCAAGTGTTGGATTAAACACTTTAGTTTTTGAATCAGATGAAAAAGTGTACCCGTTATAATAAGCACGCATCATATCAAGAGATTTTTCAATATTTGATTGCAGCTCTTTTTCTGATACACCATCTTTTTGAAACATATTTTTTAGTATATCTATAAGCTCTTGTTCTACAAAACCGCACAGATCATTAAATTCAGGCTCTAAATAGATATTTTCAGCAATGTTAAACCCTGAAGTCAAGTCGCTCAAAACCACAGGCGAAACCCCGGTAATAAAGATTCGGTCAACATAGCCCATTCCAGCCGAAGATTTTAATGCTTTAAAAAGAGTTTTAAGCGGTCCCTTTTCATGCACTAAGAGCCTATAAGTCTCTTCATTATTTCGTATGCCTGCCATCAGCTCATTTGCAAAGTTGTCATACTCATCTATAAAAAGGTAGAGGGGATAACCGGTTGAACGGACTATAGAGAACAAATCTCCAAAAGAGTCAATCGCATTTTCAGGGTTGATCGGAATCTCTTTTTTAAGAATATCTTTATAATAGAGAGAAAAATCTTTGATACATGTGTTTATATGATCGTGCAAGGCTCGGCGTATATCATCAATAGAGCCGGTTGGATCAACGCATGAAAAATCCCATTGAAGCACAAGATATTTGCTGTGCAGGTCTGTCAAATTTCTGCTGACTGCCAACTTCCCAAAAAGGCTGTCAAATCTATCCTTTACGCCTATATCATAGTAGTGTTTTAAAGTTGAGAGCCACAAACTTTTGCCAAACCTTCGAGGACGGATAAACAGAAGATATTTGCCAGCCTCTTCAACCTTTGGAATGCGGTCTGTCCTGTCGCAATAGTAATAACCTTCTGTTATTATTGATGCAAAATGGCTGATGCCGTATGGGAATTTCATGTGCTGCCTCTTTTGCTGTTATCTCTCTTAAGCTCTTTATATTGTTGTATTTTTTAGCCTTATATTGCTAAATAAAAAAAATCCCGCTGTGAAATATAGACCACAGCGGGATAATATTGCAAGATAGTTTTATCTAAGTTACTTTTTGCCAACCTCTTCAAAATCAGCATCTACAACATCGTCATCTTTGTTTGCATTTGAAGAACCAGCACCGCTTCCTGCTCCTGCTGCTCCTCCACCAGCCTGACCGCCATCTTGTGTTGCCTGCTGATACATAGCCTCTCCAAGTTTTTGAGATACCTGAGTTAGAGCTTCAATCTTCTGCTTTATAATCTCAGCGTTGTCTCCATCTTTTGCCCTTTTTAGTTCGGCAAGAGCATCTTGAATTTTATCTTTTGTAGCAGAATCAACTTTGTCTCCATACTCTTTTAAAGTCTTTTCACTCTGATTTATTATAGACTCTGCTGAGTTTTTAGCATCTACAAGCTCTCTTTTCTTTTTATCTTCATCAGCATGAAGTTCAGCATCACGGATCATCTTTTTTATCTCATCATCAGACAGACCGCTTGCAGCAGTAATGCGGATCGACTGCTCTTTGCCTGTAGCTTTATCTCGTGCAGATACATGAACAATACCATTTGCATCAATATCAAATGTTACCTCAATCTGTGGAATTCCACGAGGTGCCGGCGGAATATCAGACAGTTCAAACTGACCAAGAGTTTTGTTACCAGCAGCCATCTCTCTTTCACCCTGTAGAACATGAATAGATACTGCCGGCTGATTGTCCGCAGCAGTTGAGAACACCTGACTCTTTTTGGTAGGAATTGTGGTGTTTTTCTCAATCAATTTTGTCATAACACCGCCAAGAGTCTCAATACCAAGAGAGAGAGGAGTTACATCAAGCAGAAGAACATCATTTACATCACCTTGCAGAACTCCAGCCTGAATAGCTGCACCCATTGCAACAACTTCGTCTGGATTAACTCCTTTGTGCGGTTTTTTTCCAAATATCTTCTCAACTCTCTCCTGAACAGCAGGCATACGGGTCATACCGCCGACAAGCACAACCTCATTGATTTCATTTGCTGTAAGACCTGCATCTTTAAGAGCTGTCTGGCATGGTCTTGTAAGTTTATCAAGAAGGTCTGAAACAAGATCCTCAAGTTTTGCACGTGTGAGTTTTACGTTAAGATGCTTAGGACCGCTCGCATCTGCTGTTATAAATGGAAGATTAACTTCTGTCTCTACAGCAGTTGAAAGCTCCATCTTTGCCTTTTCAGCAGCCTCTTTTAATCTTTGAAGAGCCATCTTATCTTTTCTTATGTCAATGCCCTGATCTTTTCTAAACTCGTCTGCAATATAATCAATAATTCTTAAATCAAAGTCTTCACCACCTAAATGGGTATCTCCATTTGTTGATTTTACCTCAAATACACCATCGCCTATCTCAAGCACAGACACATCAAACGTTCCGCCGCCAAGGTCAAATACAGCTATCTTTTCATCACCTTTTTTATCCAAACCATATGCAAGAGATGCTGCTGTCGGCTCATTAATTATACGCTTAACCTCAAGACCTGCAATCTTACCAGCATCTTTTGTTGCCTGACGCTGGCTGTCGTTAAAATATGCAGGAACTGTAATAACTGCCTCTGTTACTGGTTCACCAAGATAATCCTCAGCAGTTTTCTTTATATTTGCAAGAATAAACGAAGATATCTCAGCCGGGCTGTGCTGCTTGCCGCGAAGATTGATGCGGGTATCACCATTTGAAGCACCTTCAATCTTGAACGGCAGAACACTTATATCTCCTTGAACCTCTTTTGAGCTGTATTTTCTTCCGACCAGCCTTTTTACTCCGAAAACTGTATTTTCAGGGTTTGTAATTGCCTGACGTTTTGCAATCTGACCAACCAATCTATCGCCGCCTTCGGTAATAGCCACAACAGAAGGAGTGGTGCGTCCGCCCTCAGCATTTGTAATTACCTTTGGCTCACCACCCTCCATAACTGCTACGCAAGAGTTTGTGGTTCCTAAATCAATACCTATTATCTTACCCATTTTAGTCTCCTCCAGTATATTTTATGTAATATATTTGTATATATTGAATATTTTTTTATATTTTAGTGAACTTGTTTAAAATTTAATTCTGATTTTTATCTTTTCAACACTTTATTTAAATTTTTGATAAAAAAATTGACCCGTTTCTCTAACCTGCCGCCTCCTGCTTAGGAACAGCCTTTGAAACAATAACCATTGAAGGTCTAAGGAGTCTGTCATGCAGAACATAACCCTTCTGAAGCTCCACAATTACAGTGTTGTCAGCATATTCAGAAGACTCCTGCTGGCTTACAGCTTGATGGAATAAAGGGTCAAACGGCTTGCCTTGAGCATCAAGCTGCTTTACATTAAAAGCCTCAAACAGTTTTATAATGTCTTTGTATGTCAGCTCCACCCCCTGAATAATGCCGACACTGACATTATTTGCATCACCATCAGATGCAGTTGCTTCCATAGCAGCACAACCAGACGAGAGAGCACGTTCTAAGTTATCAACAACTGTTAGAAGCTGTTTAAATACAGACTCATTGGCAAATTTTCTAAAATCTGCCATCTCTCTTGCAGATCGTTTTTTGTAGTTGTCAAACTCTGCAGAAAGCCTTAGAACACGATCTTTTTCTGAGGCAAGAGCTGCCTGAAGCTGTTCAACGTTTAGTTCTGAAGATGTATTATCAGGTGATTTGTTCTCTGCTGAAGATTGAGACTGTTCAGAGGCTGCCTGCTCTAAATTAACATCTGCCTCTTGCGGGTTATCTGACTTTTCAGGTGTTTCACTACCAATTACTGTTTCTTGAGATTCGTTTTGTTTCATAGATTTATTTCTCTTTGCCAATTGTCTCTCCCAACTCCAATAAGTTGTATAACTATTTAAAATTTTGTAAAAAATATAAGATTTAAGTTTTGGAAAGAAAATAAGACCATTTAGTTCCATGTCAAGCACAAAAAAGTAGAGTCAGCAAGTATCTATAAATAGATATAATCAGATATAATGATTAAGATAAAAGGGAGTCGTGCTAAGATAAAGCGGGAAATTAGAAATGAGTAAAGAGTTAAAATAAAAAACCGGCTGCACTAAACAGAGTACCAGAATATTACACAACCGGGATCGATCCGCGACACAGATGATATCACTTATCGCTGCTTCCTTCCGGACCTGACGAGGTTCATGACCTTCTGTTGCACGGCGACCGGTCAGAATATCCATACAAGGATACAACTGGACAGCACAGCCGGAATATTTTTTATACTTTAACCATAACTGCTTTTCAAGATAAATTTTAAGTTGTAAAGATTAAATAGGATAAAATAAAGTAAATGCTGAAGTATGCAAAGATTGCGGCAAGAGATATTTCCATGCAAAAAGAGGGATTTAGTTTTGAAGTTCAGCAATGGCCAGAATACATTATAAATATATGAGAATAATTTCAAAAAAGACGTTAAAAGATTTTTGGATAATCCATCCTGATTCAGAGCAAGCATTACGAGCATGGCATTCAAAGACAAAATCAGCAGAATGGAAAACCCCAACTGATATAAAAAACGATTATAAGAATGCAAGTTTTATTGCGAACAACCGTGTCGTTTTTAATATAAAAGGTAATAAATACAGACTTGTAGCAGCAATTAATTATGATTTCAGCGTTGTTTATATTCGTTTTGTAGGGACTCATAATGGTTATGATAATATAGATGCAACTACAATATAAGGTGATGAGATATGGATATAAAACCAATCAAAACAGAATCTGACTACAAAAAGGCATTGGAAGAAGTTGAAAGTTTAATGAATGCTCAAAAAGATACGCCAGAAGGAGATAAACTTGAAATATTAGCCGCTCTTATAGAGTCATACGAAGAAAAATATCATCAAATACTTCCTCCTGATCCAATAGAAGCTATTTTGCATGAGATGGAAAGTCAGGATTTATCTTATAAAGACTTAGAACCAATTTTAGGATCAAAGTCCAGAGTATTAGAAATACTGCATAAAAAGCGTTATCTATCTCTTAATATGATTAGGAAATTAAGGGAAAGCTTGGGAATATCTGCTGAAATACTTATAAAACCATATAAATTAACCATTTCTTAAGTCTTATTTAGAATCAAATGGATATAACACTATGCCTACCCTAACATGGACTGGAAAAAATAAAGTAATCAACCATCATCAAGCTGTACCTTTGCGGATTTTAGAACACGAATACGGTTTTACTGCGGAAAGTGGCAGACAAACACCAGAAACCCACAGCGGAAATATGATTATTCATGGTGATAATTTAGAAGGATTAAAGGCACTTCTGCCCAAATATGAGGGTAAGATTAAATGTATCTACATTGATCCGCCATACAACACAGGCAATGAAAAATGGGTCTATAACGACAATGTTAATGACCCAAAATTCAAGAGATGGCTTGGTCAGGTGGTAGGCAAAGATAGCGAAGATTTAAACAGACATGATAAATGGCTCTGCATGATGTATCCACGCTTGAAGCTGCTGCATAAATTATTGGCAGATGATGGGGCAATCTTTATTTCGATTGATGATAATGAACAGGCAAACTTAAAATTGATTTGTGATGAAATATTTGGAGCGGGGAATTTTCTAACATCTTTTATTTGGAAGAGAAGAAGCGGCTCTAATGATGCAAAAAATTTCTTATCGGTTGATCATGAATATATTATTGCTTACCAACGCTCTGACGCTTTGATATTGTCAGGGGTAATCAAAGACCTAAAAAAATATAAAAATCCTGATAATGATAAAAGAGGGGCTTGGACATTTGGTGATTTAACTTGTAATAAAACTCGAGAAGAACGTCCCAATTTGTTTTATGACATTACTGATCCTCAAACGGGTATTACTTATTTTGCTAATCCTCATCGAGTATGGGTTTATGAAAGAGAAAGAATGCAGAGAATGATAGAGCAGGAAAAAGTTATTTTTCCAGAAAATTCTAATTCTGTGCCAAAATACAAAAGACATCTTTCCGAATTAAGAAATCTAAGCAAGCCAGTCTCATCATGGATTTATCCATCAAACACAAAAGATAATTTTACAGGTATTTCAACAAGCATAAACTCAATAGCAACCAAAACATTAAGAAGTATTTTTGGGAAACAATTATTCGATTATCCAAAGCCTGTAGATTTATTGGAAGGAATAATAAGTCAAGCTACAGACAAAGATTCAATAGTTTTAGACTCCTTCGCTGGCTCTGGCACTACCGCTCACGCTGTATTAAATCTCAACAAACAAGACGGCGGAAATCGTAAGTTTATCCTTATAGAAATGGAAGATTATGCGGAAACTATAACTGCTGAACGTGTAAAGCGGGTTATAAACGGCTATGGCACAGATAAAAATTTTGTAGAGGGTTTAGGCGGGAGTTTTGACTATTACGAATTGGGCAAGCCTTTATTTGTTGGGGAAAATCAAGAGTTTTTAAATGAAGAGGTGGAATTATCTAAAATCAGGGAATATGTTTTTTATTCAGAAACTAAAGCCTCTATTGATTCTGAAATATCATCTTACAACCCTTCTGATGAAAACAGATATTATTTAGGTCAATACAACGGCACTGCATACTATTTTATTTATGAACGAGACCAGACTACTACCTTAAATTACAACATTCTTTCCATTATAAAATATAAAGCTGAACAGTATATTATTTATGCTGATAATTGCCTGCTTTCTAATGATTTTATGAAAAAATACAACATTACGTTCAAGAAAATCCCAAGGGACATAACGAGGCTTTAAATATGGAACTAAACAAGTATCAAAAAGACGTTATGCAAGGATTTAGAAAGATAGACTTATCAAGGAAAAATGGTGAATAAATGAACTGGTACGAAATTAGAAAACACTACCCAGAACAGTGGCTTTTAGTAGAAGCTATAAAAGCCCATTCTGAAGCTGGCAAGCGTATATTAGAGCAGATTTCAGTTATTAACACTTATCTTGACTCTTTAAGTGCTATGAATGGCTATAAAGTCCTAAAGCGTGAAGCCCCAGATCGTGAATTATTTGTTTTTCATACAAGCCGTGAAGATTTAGATATTTCTGAACGTCAATGGTTGGGGATTCTATTCAACTATACCGAACATTCAAGAAAATCCCAAGGGATATAACGAGGCTTTAAATAACAAAAATTGCAGAAATCGGAGTGAATTATGACAGCACAATCGCAAAGAGATGAAAAAATAACACCAGAGGAATATCTTGAATTTGAAAGAACCTCTGAATTTAAACATGAATATTTTAATGGGGAAATATTTGCAATGGTAGGTGCAAGCCTTCGTCATAATCAGATCAACGGAAATATCTTTGGTGAACTAAGAAACCAATTAAAACAGTCTCCATGCAGACCATTTATAAATGATTTACGAGTGAAAGTTCAAGAGATAGAAAAATATACGTATCCAGATATTGTTATCGTATGTGGTGATATTGAGATCGAAAAAGAAAGTGGAATGGAAACCCTTTTGAACCCTATAGTAATCATTGAAGTGCTTTCCAACTCTACAGAGCTGTATGACAGAGGAGCTAAATTCCAGCATTATCAGCTTATACCGTCATTGCAGGAGTATATACTTGTTTCTCAGTATTCCCCTCTTGTGGAAAAATATGTCAGAAGCGATAAGGGACAATGGATTTACACCTCATATCAAGGTATGGACAAAACCATTGCCATTGAAGCGGTTAAATGTGAGTTGATTCTTTCGGATATTTACTATCAGGTTGTCTGAAACTTACGACAAAAATATAATTTGATGATTTTATGAAAAAATACAACATTACATTCAAGACAATCCCAAGGGACATAACGAGGATTTAAATAACAAAAATTGCAGAAATCGGAGTGAATTATGACAGCACAATCGCAAAGAGATGAAAAAATAACACCAGAGGAATATCTTGAATTTGAAAGAACCTCTGAATTTAAACATGAATATTTTAATGGGGAAATATTTGCAATGGTAGGTGCAAGCCTTCGTCATAATCAGATCAACGGAAATATCTTTGGTGAACTAAGAAACCAATTAAAACAGTCTCCATGCAGACCATTTATAAATGATTTACGAGTGAAAGTTCAAGAGATAGAAAAATATACGTATCCAGATATTGTTATCGTATGTGGTGATATTGAGATCGAAAAAGAAAGTGGAATGGAAACCCTTTTGAACCCTATAGTAATCATTGAAGTGCTTTCCAACTCTACAGAGCTGTATGACAGAGGAGCTAAATTCCAGCATTATCAGCTTATACCGTCATTGCAGGAGTATATACTTGTTTCTCAGTATTCCCCTCTTGTGGAAAAATATGTCAGAAGCGATAAGGGACAATGGATTTACACCTCATATCAAGGTATGGACAAAACCATTGCCATTGAAGCGGTTAAATGTGAGTTGATTCTTTCGGATATTTACTATCAGGTTGTCTGAAACTTACGATAAAAATATAATTTGATGATTTTATGAAAAAATACAACATTACATTCAAGAAAATCCCGCGAGATATAATAAGGCTCTAAACATGGAACTAAAATCATATCAACAAACCGTTATAGCTGATTTAGGAATGAAAATTTAATAACACCCGAAATCATTTGAAACCGCTCTTCAATATTTAATCTTCAATGATTATAAGTTTAGGGAGTTATTGCATGCTCATTCCTTAGAAAGCTATCTTGAATATTATCAGCAATATCACGATGTCAGTGTTGCCTTTAATAAATATTGGGAAGATAAAATCGGACCTTATGACCCGATTGCAGGCTCAGGAATGAGATCATATAAGTCAACTATTCCTCATGCTGCACAGGTCTGCTTAAAAGTTCCTACTGCCGGCGGTAAAACTTTTATTGCCTGCAATGCTCTAAAATCTGTTTTCAACGCTTTTTCTCAAGGCGTGCCTAAGGTTGTTGTCTGGCTTGTTCCTTGGTCCAATCTTTTAGAGCAGACAAAAAAGAGCCTATCCAATCCTGATCACCCTTATCGCCAAAAGATAAACAGCCTGTTCAGCCATAGAGTAGATGTGTATGATAAATCTGATCTCTTGCAAGGTGCAAATTTTAACCCGACTGTTGTTAATGAGCAGTTGAGCATTTTTGTTTTAAGTTTTGCAAGTCTGCGTGTAAAGACCAAAAATAAGGAAGACCGTAAAATATATCAAGAAAACGGTCATTTAGCCCTTTTTGCTGATTTATATGAAAATGATCGCCATATTTTAGACGGGACAGACGAAACAGCATTAATAAATGTGATTAGATGGCTCAACCCTGTGGTAATCGTAGATGAGAGCCATAATGCAGAGAGCGATTTAAGCGTTGAGATGCTGAGCAATCTCAACCCTTGCTTTGTTTTAGAGCTTACAGCCACGCCAAAAGAGAGCAGCAACATCATAAGTTATGTTAATGCTATGGAGCTGAAAAAAGAGAATATGGTAAAACTGCCTGTTATTGTCTATAACCACCATGATAAAAATGAAGTTATATCAAGTGCATTACAGTTACAGCATAAACTTGAAATGGTGGCAAAAGAGGAGCAGAAATTAAATAACGGCAAATATATCCGCCCGATTGTTCTTTTTCAGGCTCAACCAAAGACGAATGACGACAACACAACATTTGAAAAGATAAAAGAGTCGTTGTTAGAGCTTAAAATACCAGAAGAGCAGATAAAGATAAAAACTGCTACCATAACAAATGAATTAGTAGGCGTTGACTTATCAAGTAAAACCTGCCCTGTGCGTTATATTATTACTGTTAATGCTTTAAAAGAGGGTTGGGATTGCCCGTTTGCCTATATTTTGGCATCATTGGCAAATAAAGCCTCAGCAGTAGATGTTGAGCAGATTTTAGGGCGTATTCTGCGTCAGCCTGATGTGAAAAAGCATAATTCATTTTTGCTGAATTTATCTTATGTTTTTACATCTTCATCAAAATTTCACGAAACATTAAATAATGTAGTTGCAGGACTGCAAAAAGCGGGTTTCAGCGATCAAGATTGCAGGGCAGAAGATGCGATGGAAGATAAATCACAAGAGATTGAAGAAGAAGCTCCAGAAGCTAAACTAAAACAACCACAACAGCAGCCTTTATTTACAGATGATGACGAGATCGACCCATCAAAAATTGATTTTAATATAAATCAGCAATCAAATGAACACGGCAGCGAAGCACAGTCGTGCGTCTCTGCGGTTTCTCCGTGCGTCGATACCTCAGTTTCTTCCTCTACATCAGAAATTGAGAAAATAGCTCAAAGTGTAAATGAAGATTTTCAACACAAGATTGAAAATATAGGTAATGAGGAGACAGAATTTCCTCCGGAGGTAAAAGTGAGAAGATATGAAATAAAAGAGAATTTTAAGGAGTCAGCATCAAAGATTGTTCTTCCGCAATTTCATCTCACCGTAACCGTACCAAAACGCGAACTTTTTAATAACGATTTAGAAGAGGGGCTATTATTAGAAGATGTGCTATTAAATAAAGAGGCTCTATTAGAAGGCTTTAGATTAAGTATTCAAGATATAAACATTGATTTTAATACATCTTCTTCTGAATTATATAAAGTCGATCTTGAGCAGACTAAAAAAGACACATATATTGCATCGTTATCTAAACTTGATGCCAATAGGTTGAGAGAGCCTGTTATTGAGTATATTCTTGCCCGCCCAAAAGATAGCCAGATTAAAACCTTAGCAGGTGTATTGGTTAATATTATCGGGAATATCTACCCAATACCAGATAAGGAGATCAGAAAATATATTGAGCGAATCTTAGAAAATTTAGACGCTGAACAGATTCACGATATTATTGTCAGTAAACAATACACTTACCGAGATAAGATAAAGGCAAAAATTCAGGCACTTGCTGAAGAGTATGCAGAATATCAGTTCAACAAATATATTGATATTGACAAAGTATTTGTAAAGCCAAGCTATAAGCTACCAGATCATATTATCCCTGCACAGTTAAGCCCCGCTATTGTTAAATCCCTATATCTAAGCGAAGGCTCAATGAATATGTTTGAACAAAAGGTGATTGTAGAGATCGCTGCTCTGCCTAATATACTGTTTTGGCATCGCAATTTAGAGCGTGGCAAAGGCTTTTGCATCAACGGCTTTAAATCCAACCATTATCCTGATTTTATTGTAGTTACCAATTCTCGCAAGGTTGTAGTTGTGGAAACTAAAGGAGATGATAGGGATAATTCAGACAGTGCAGCAAAAAATAGACTTGGCAGAACATGGGCAAACAAGGCTGGAGCGAATTTTAAATATTTTATGGTGTTTGATAAGCAATCTATGGAAGATACTTTAACATTGGAGCAGTTAAAAGAGAGGCTGAAAGAGCTGTAATAAGTTAAAAGGTTAAGTGAAGTATTTTGATAAATAAAAACAGTAGATTATGCAAATTTTATATAAAATCAGACAGGCTATAATTGATCGGAATTATTATTTATCCTCACATGCTGAAGAAGAGATGTTAGATGATGATCTTGATCGTAATGATGTTGAAAATGCCATTTTATATGGTCATATAGATAAAAAAATGACTAATGACATTCGTGGAACAAGGTACCGTATAGAAGGACCAGCCATAGATGGAAGGTTAATTCATGTGTTATGCCGATTTAAAGAAGAGACAAATATTATAATAATCACGGTATATGCTTTATAGGTGAACTTATGTTATGTGAATTCTGCAACGGAGAAACAAGAACAAAAAAAGTTAAACGGCAGCATTGGTATAATAAACGTCTATATATTATTGAGAATGTTAATGCTGAAGTATGCAAAGAGTGCGGAGAGAGATATTTCCATGCAAAAACCCTTGATGCTATTGATAAGTTTCTTTCGCAAGAGCATCCTGTAGAGGCAAATATTGAAGTGGAGATAGTAAACTTTAGTCTGGCTACTGCTTAAAATATAAGAAAAATTTTTTTAATATATTCAGAAAAAGGAATAACATCATGGACACAACACTAAAAACCACCCCGCTCAATAGCTGGCACAGGTCTCATGGTGCTAATATGGCAGATTTCGGCGGTTTTGATATGCCGCTGTGGTATGCGACAGGCGTAAAACTTGAACATCTTTCAGTGGTTGAGTCTGCTGGAATATTTGACACAAGTCACATGGCGTGTGTAATGGTTACAGGCAGAGATGCGTTTAATCTTTTGCAGCTCTGCCATACAAGAGAGCTTAAATCTTTGCAAAACGGCAGATGCGTTTATTGTGCTGTTTTGAATGAACTGGGGCATGTGGTTGATGATGCTATTGTTTATCGTTTTGACGATACAAACTACATGGTCTGCGTAAATGCAGGCATGGGCGGGATAGTTGCAAGCCATTTTAACAACCATAAATCAACGCTTAATGCAGCTTTTGAGAGAGTGTGCGATGTAAATGTTTCTGATCTTTCTGAAGAAGTTGCAAAAATTGATATTCAAGGTAAAAATTCAATAAAAGTTCTTAAAAAAGTTCTTGATCCTGCCTGCTTGGATAATCTCTTTGATAAAATGCCCTATTTTTCTTTTAAAGGCAATTTGAACTCTGATTCAAATGTGAGGCTTAAAAACGGCACGCATCTTCTTTTATCTCGTTCTGGTTATACTGGTGAATTTGGTTTTGAAATATTTATCTCGCCTGACGCTGTTGTCGGGCTGTGGCAAGAGATTCTTGAGGCTGGAAAGGAGTATAATCTTATTGCCTGCGGACTTGGTGCAAGAGACTCTTTAAGGGCTGGTGCAGTTCTTCCTCTGTCTCATCAAGATATCGGCGGCTGGAAGTTTATAAACACGCCTTGGGATTTTGCCCTGCCTTACAATCAGGATAAAAGCGGATTTACTAAAAACTTTATCGGCTGCAACGCTCTTTTAAATCAGAGTAATCCAAATCAAGACAGCTTAAATCCGGCAAATGCAGATAATACGCAGAATGTTAAATACACATACCCGTTTGTTGGACAGGATTTAAGAAAAATAGGTGCTGGTTCAGATTCTCAAGTTCTTGATGGCAGCAAAAATATAATTGGAACGGTTCTAACCTGTGCAACTGATATGGCAATCGGCTGGCATGACGGCAGAATTTACAGCATTGCATCACCCGATCTGCCAGAAGGTTTTAAGGCAAAAGGGATAAGCTGCGGGTTTATTTTGGTTGATCGCAAACTTGATGTTGGAACAAAGCTGACCCTTCAAGAGAAAAAAAGACAAATCAATGTAACGGTTGTTAATGATGTAAGACCAGATAGAACAGCAAGATTGAAAATTTCTACGTTCTTGTAACGAATCATAAAGTTCAATTTTGGTTATAATTGCAAAGATGGAGAGCCGATTATATAGAGACTCACAGCCGTGCATCTCTACTTTATAAAAAAAATAGAAAAAATAAGGAGTAAAGACAATGTCAACCGCATTAATGAGAAAATATATTACAAGCAATGAATTGCCATTGTCATGGCAGAAAGAGCTTAATGCCAAACCTGAAGAGCTTTTTTATATAACGATTAATAAAGCTGAACCAGTTGATTATGATGATGATGGAAATCCTATGCCTCCAGAGAGCCAAATCAGCGAAAAATTAATTAAAGCAGTTCAAGCAAGCGATGCTTCTTATAAAAAAGGGAATTTTACACGTTGTTCAACAAAAGAAGAAAGTGATGCTTTCTTTAAATCTATTTGGAGTGAGGAAGATAATTAAACATGCCTCAATATCAAAAAGATTACACAGATGACTTCAAGAAAGATGTTAAAACAATAAAATCTGATTTTGAATTACAGAAACGCTTAACAACAAAAATAGAAGAGATTGTGGAAAACCCTTACCACTACAAGCCTCTTAGGAATGTTCTTAAAAATAAAAGACGGGTGCATATTGGAAGTTTTGTATTAATTTTTGAGATTTTGGAAGAAGATAAAATAGTCGTATTTAATACATTCAAACACCATGATGATGCTTATTAAAACTTTACCCAAACAATAATAAGGCAAAAAGGCAATATAAACAAACAATATAAGGAGACAAATAAAATGAAAGAGATTACTGAACTTAATTTACCAGAAGATATAAAATATTCAGATTCACATGAATGGGCAAAAGCTGACGCTGAAATTGTAACTATTGGAATTGATGATTATGCTCAAGATCAATTAGGCGAAGTTGTTTTTGTGGAACTTCCTGAAGTTGGTGCAGCTCTTTCAAAAGGAGATCAGTTTGGAACTGTTGAGTCTGTAAAAGCTGTATCTGAAATTTATACTCCTGTTTCAGGGGAGGTGGTTGAGGTTAACGCAAATCTTCCTGACGCACCTGAGCTTGTAAACAACTCTCCTTATGATCAAGGCTGGATTATTAAAATAAAAGCTGATGATCCTTCTCTGTTAGCATCTGAATTAAACGCTTTAAAGGATAAAGCAGCATATATTGCAATGCTGAAGGGGTGATTATTATGGAATCTTCCAATAGTATGAATTATCATAATATGCGTTATCTTCCGCACACACAAGAGGATATCAAGGAGATGCTTGCTGTAGTGGGCTGTAAATCCTTAGATGATCTTTTTCCAACCATTCCAGCAGAATATCGAATAAAAACAGAGATGCTTCTGCCAAAACCAATGACAGAGTGGGAGCTAAACGCCCATATATCAGAGCTTGCATCAAAAAACGCATCATCATATTCAAATAAAGTTTTTATAGGAGCAGGAAGTTATCCCCACCACATTCCTTCAATTGTCCCTTATCTAATATCTCGCTCTGAGTTTATGACTGCCTACACTCCATACCAGCCTGAAATCAGCCAAGGCACATTGCAGGGAATTTATGAATTTCAGACAATGATAACCGAGCTTTTAGGAACAGAGGTTGCCACAGCTTCTCATTACGATTGCGGAACCGCACTTGCGGAAGCTCTTCTTATTTCACTTCGTAAAAAGAAAAACAGCAAAAAAGTTGCTGTATCATCTTTAGTCCACCCCCACCACAGAGAGATTATAAGAACCTATTTTGAACCAGCAGGATATAAGATGGTTGAACTGCCAGCAACGGTAGATGGCACAACTGATTTATCATATTTTGATGCGATTAATAAATCATCTACTGGTGGAATTGATGACATTGCTGCAATTGCTGTTCAATCTCCAAATTTCTTTGGGTGCATTGAAGACATTGCACGGGTGAAAGCAGTTGCTGAATCTAAAAAAATTATGTGCATCACCTCATTTACAGAGGCTCTTGCTTATGGACTCTTAAAGAAACCAGGTCAATCGGGTGCTGATATTGTGGTTGGCGAGGGTCAGAGTTTAGGGATTGCCCAATCTTTTGGAGGTCCTGGTCTTGGGATTATGACCAGCAGCAAGCAGTATGTCAGAGACCTTCCCGGAAGGCTTGTCGGGCGGACAAAAGATAGACGGGGCGAAGATGGCTTTGTGCTGACTCTATCCACAAGAGAGCAGCACATAAAAAGAGAGAAGGCAAGTTCAAATATCTGTTCAAACAATGGTCTTAATGCCATGACTGCCGGGATTTACATGGCAGCAGTTGGAAAAATAGGAATAAGAAAGATTGCACAGCTAAACCACGATAAGGCTATGTTTCTTAAAACCAAACTTGAAGAGGCAGGGTTTGAAATTCCATTTAAAGCACCGTTTTTTAATGAGTTTGTAGTAAAAGCACCAGAAGGATTTGCCGCAAAAAGAGAAGAGTTAAAAAAACAGGGAATTTTAGCAGGACTTGATATTTCAAAATATTATCCAACCAAACAATTTGATCAGAGCGGAAAATCTTGTGGTCAAGAACTGAAAAATCACTATCTTTTCTGTGCAACTGAAGTTTTTTCCAAAGATGATATTGAGATGCTTGCAAAGGAGGTGAAATAATGGAAGATCAAAACTCATGCAGAGGCGGATTTGAAAACTGCCTGAATGCACAGCAGACAGCAGCAAGCGGGCTTATATTTAAAGAGCCTTTTTTGTGGGAAAAGAGCAGAGACGGCAGATGTGCAATGTCGATTCCAACGCAGGATGTTGAACATTCGCCTCTTGATCCAGAGCTTGTAGGCGATGCACCAGAGCTGCCGCAGTTGAGCGAGCTTGATGTTGTCCGACACTACACACGCCTCTCTCAGTGGAACTTTGGAGTTGATTCAGGCATGTATCCATTAGGTTCATGCACTATGAAGTATAATCCAAAGACAAATGAGGTGCAGGCATCACGATTAGGATTTACAGGGGCTCACCCTCTTTTAGATGAAGATTTATGCCAAGGTGCTCTTGAGCTTATTTATAATTTGGAACAGTATCTTGCAGAGATCACTGGAATGGACGCTGTAACTCTCCAACCAGCAGCAGGGGCACAAGGAGAGCTTGCTGGTATGCTTGCGATTCATGCGTATCATGCAAAACAGGGGAGGCAGAGATCAAAGATTATTATTCCAGACACTGCACATGGCACCAACCCAGCAAGTGCAACTCTTTGTGGCTATCAATCTGTTAATATCCATTCAGGAGATAAGGGCATTCTCACTCCAGAGGCTGTAGCTGCTGTTATGGACGAAGAGACTGCTGGCATTATGATTACAAACCCCAACACTTTAGGATTGTTTGAGGAGCACATTAAAGAGATTGCAGAGATTGTCCATTCAAAGGGCGGTCTTGTGTATGGTGATGGTGCAAACTTAAACGCAATCATGGGGATTGTAAAACCGGGCGAGCTTGGAATTGATGTTATCCATCTGAATCTGCATAAAACATTTACAACCCCTCACGGCGGAGGAGGTCCAGGCTCTGGTCCTATTGCTGTTGTAAAATCGCTTGAGCCGTTCCTGCCGGTTCCAAGAGTGGAGAAAATACCTTGCTCTCCAAATCCTAACCAATCTTCAAAAGAGACGGGAAATCATCTGAATAATGACAAAAATAGTTATAAATATACTTTAGTGTATGACAAGCCCGATTCAATGGGACGGCTTTTAACGTTTCATGGACATTTTGGCATTTTGGTAAGAGCGTATTCTTATATTTTATCAATGGGTGCAAAAGGTCTTACAGATGTAAGCAGGCTTGCGGTTTTAAATGCCAATTATATTAAAGAGATGCTTAAACAAGATTTCTATCTGCCTTACGATAGACCATGTATGCACGAGTGCGTATTTACCGATAAATTTCAGTCTGACAACGGGGTTACAACTCTTGATATGGCAAAAAGGATTATGGATTATGGATTCCACCCGCCGACTGTCTATTTTCCGCTTGTTGTTCATGGTGCAATTATGATTGAACCTACTGAAACAGAGTCAAAACAGACTATTGACCAGTTTATCGGTGCTTTTAAATCAGTGGCTCAAGAGGCAAAAGAGAATCCAGAGATACTCAAATCTGCTCCCCATATTCCAAAGCTGTCAAGACTTGATGAGGTATCAGCAGCAAGAAAGCCTGTGTTAAGAGGGTAACTTACGGGCTGCTCCTATGATAGATAAATATGGTTTTTTGCTTGTCACTGCTCTTAATGCGTGATATCTGTTCACAAATAATAGTAACATTCACAAATTAAAATCAGGAGGTCACTTAGTGAATACAGAGTCCAAATTCGCTGAATTAAAAGAAAAGGAGCGTGAGGCAAGAAAGCAGATTATTATAGATTCTGCGTTGGCTCTTTTCGCAAAAAAACCGTTTTATGAGGTAGGAATGAGAGATGTTGCAGATGAAGCCGGCGTCTCTCCTGCAACCTTATATCGTTATTTTCCAAGTCAGGAAGAGCTTTTTGTTGAGGCTTTTATTCAAGATATTTCTGCGGTGAGTCTTGAATTTGAGAACATGGTAAAAAAAGAGCAGCCAGCAACAATTGAAGAGTTTGCCATCACCTATGTTGATCATCTCTTTCAGAATGAATCTACATTTCAGATGATGACCTATATTCTGCTTAAAGACAATTTAGATAAATCAGCGTTGGCAAAGTTTGGTTCTGTAACAAGAGTTTTTTTTGATACGTTTGAACGACTACTTAGAAGATATGGCACAGAAAATGGTGTCAGACTCTATGTTCACGCTTTTATTGCTGCAATGACAGGCATTATAATGACTTTCAGAAACCACCCTGTAAAAGAAAAAGATGAGATACGGGAGCATATCTTAAAAATCACACGGATTACCGCTGATCTTTTCAGTAATAAACTTATAAAATAGCAATTTTTTTAGACAGGATTTAAGTGCTGACACAATTTTTTATGAATTAATGAAGAATAAAGCCTATTTTAGGTAGAATTGAGGGGTGTTTTTTTGTTGATTCTGAATTATTATGCACCATATTTACCCACCTAACTTCTATATGTGGGTAAATATGGTGCATTTTTATTTTGTTTTATATGTTTATCTATCTGTTATCTCTGTTATCTTGAAACTGCCTTCTATCTGGATAAGGTCTGTTAAAATCCCTGTTATCTATAGGCATATGTATGGGATCATGTTTAGGCTTTGGGTGCATTCGCTGTGGCGGCGGCGGAGTGTTTCGATGGTCTCTATAATCTCTACGGTCTCGGTGATCCCTATAGTTTCTATGATCTCTGCGATTGTCCTCCCATCTTTTTGTTGGTCTAAAGTATCTATCTTTATGCCGTCTATAATCATGGGGATTTGTACGGTAATGGTGGTATTCTCTGTCTCTGATTATGCGAATATCTCTATGTTTATATCGCCGCAGCGGCGGGGGGAGATAGCTGTAATGTGTCTCTATCCAAGGACCATTGTAATATCTTCCTTTATACCATCTGTTGTTCATAAATATAAAATAGCTGTTGTTTACACGATAAAGATCGTAAGGCACATCAACCGCCACGTAAAAGCCGAGACTGGGCGGAAGTACAAACTCTGGAAAGCCTATATTCATATTTAGATCAACATAGACTTCGCTTCGGGCGGTAGATGCAGATGCAAAAGCGAGCATCATTATGGTTACTGTTATCAGACATATGCTGTATAAACGTCTCATTATATCCTCCTTAAACATATAGTTTGGTTATGGGTAGCTATTACCCAATAAACTACCCGTTGAAGATATAAAAAGCAATTACTGTGCCAACCTTGAGATTATTTTACTGTTTAAATATCGAAACAACAAGCATAAACCCGATAAATCCAGCACATGCTAAACCTGAGATTCCAAGAAGGGAGAGTCCAAAAATAAGCGGCGGGACTGCAAAGCATAAAAGCAGAGAAGATGCCATAATCAGTGCGGCGATAATTATAGCAATGGCGATTCTATTATTTGACTGATGCTGGGCTGCAATGATCCGCTCAAGTTTTTGCAGATCAAATCCAATAATCAGCTTTCCTTTTCTAAGCTGTTTTATTATTGATAAGGACTCTCTTGGAATGTTCTGAAGAAGTTTTATTGATTCGCTGGACACACGGCTCATATCCTCAGATATTCTTGATGGGGAAAAGCGTGCTGTCTTTGCTTTTTTAATATATGGGGCTGCATGGCTTATCATGTCAAAGTCAGGATCAAGCATATGCCCAACCCCCTCTACAGCGGTAAATGCCTTAAGCATCAAGAATGTTTCCGGCATAAGCCTGAGCCTGTGGTTGAGTGCAATCTGGACAATATCTTGAAGCATCTTTCCCATATTTATATGTTTTAGAGCAGAACCATCTAAATACTGCCCTATAAATCCTGCAATATCTCTTTCAAGCGATCTTAAATCCGGCTCTTCGTCATAATCTGTCAATTCAAGCAGAAGCCGGCTCACTTGAGAGCTGTTCTGCATAACTGTATTTGCAATTATATCAACAAACACCTCTCTTGAGTATTGATCCACAAAACCCATAATTCCAAAATCTACAGGGCAGAGCACATTATCAGGCAGAACAAATATATTGCCCGGGTGAAGGTCGCCGTGAAAAAAGCCGTACTTCAACACCTGAGTTAAGATAAAATCAGCACCTCGTTTTGTAAGGAGTTTTCTGTCATACCCTTTGGCATCAAGAGTCTCAAGCTCTGATATCTTTATCCCTTCAACATACTCCATAGTAAGTATTGATAAGGTTGTATGTTCAAGATAGACTTTTGGAATATATATGCCGTGATTGTGCTTTAAGCTGTGCATTGTGCTAAAAGAGGGATCGTTATCTTTAACAGATTGATCAGCAGAGACAATGCTGTTTATGCTGTAATCGGCAGGGGAGGGGAACTGCCTTGCGGCTCTGAGCATGTTTGCAGCTTCAAGAGTGTAGTCAAGCTCTCTTTCAAGCGTTGCTGCAAACTCTTCGACAATTTTTACAGGTCTAAACAGAGAGAGGTCTTCAATGTGACGCTCCATAAGTGTGGCAAGGTGTAGAAGTATCTCTAAATCGACCTCAATCAACCGCTTGATGCCCGGACGCTGAATTTTAACAGCAGCCTTTTCGCCTGTTTTTAATACTGCCCTGTGCACCTGACCAATTGAGGCTGAGGCAAAAGGTATCTCTTCAATAGATGCAAATGGATTTGAGCTGCTCTCGTCTGATTTGAACTCGGATAGGATAATAGATTTAACTTCTGCAAAGCTGAATGGCGGAACATTGTCTTGTAATTTTTCAAGTTCATGCAAAAAGGGCAGGGGGATAAGATCAGGTCTGGTGGATAGAATCTGCCCAAATTTGATAAAGGTCGGTCCAAGCTCCTCAAAGATTAGCCTTACCCTCTCCTGCGGGGTAAGGCGTTCAACTTTATCACGTTTTTTTCTTGATATCATCTGAAGACCAATCTCAAGGTATTGATCGATCTTCAAGATATCAATAATATTGTCAAATCCATATTTAAATAGAATAGCCAGTATCTGGCGATATCTGTTTACATGGCGGTAGGTTCTTCCAATAATGCCGATGCTTCTTAAATTCAGCATAATGTCAAAAGTTTATTGCTGTTATATGGTATTGTAATAAATGGGTTGTTTAAGCTCTTACGTGAATCAATATCTGATAATTCAATCTGTTTTTTATCACCTAATGATAACAGCGGGCTGCTGCCTGATTGTTCAATAAGATTGCTGTCGCACGATTTAAGAAGGCTCTGATCATAGCTCCAGTCTGAGCAGATAGTTTCAATTATCTGCTCGTAAAGAGGAGCTATAAGTTCAGTTGCAGCCTTGCCGTACAGCAGATCAATGTGGCTTGCCCCTTCAATTACAAAGTCTATCAACTGGCTCGGTTCGTCTGTAATCTGGACATTTTTCAAATCTGCCACACTCTCAATTCTATACACTTTTTTCACTTTATGCGGATAAAATTCGCTGTATTTCATATTGTCCACTGGTGCAAGCGGGTCTTTGCCTCCCCAAAAATGAAATAGAGGAATATTATCTGGAAAAAATTTAAAGCAGTCTGAGTAGTTAAGGTTGCTGTTGTCCATACGCTTAAATCCAGTTCCATCGTAGATAGCTTTTAGGAGCTGGAATCCAAGACCAAGCGGAATAGATTCCATTGCGTTTTTAAGATATTTTTCAATAAAAAATTTATCATATTTGTGGTTTTCAGGAGAGATCAAAAAGTTGAGATCACCTATATTTTTATTATAAATAGTGCGTGTAATATCTTTTATAATAGGTAAATCGGTAATTACCCTTGAAAACTCCTGAATCGGAAGATGGGACAGGCGGAAAATTCGTGAAATATGGTTAAGCCAGAGCACCACTGGAAAAAAGACATGAGATGTTTTGTTGAAAAATTTCGGCGACCCTAAAGATATTATCCCCTTGACCATGTTCATGTTGAGCTTTGCATCAGCCTTTGACGGGAGAACCTTATTGAGCACCTTTTTCTCATTTTTAGACAAAAATCTCAGCTTGTCGTAATTCAGCCTTAAAGCCCAGTTTAGAACCATATTTTCTGATACAACTCCGCCCATACTGTGCCCTATCAAAATAGATGGCTTGCCGCAGCTTCTCGCATAGGTAAATTTAAGCACTGCCGGCAGATCGTAATCGATCAAGCTATCTACTGTGTAATAAGGGTCAAATCTTCCTGTGTTCACACCCATTCCACGAGGATCAAACAGATAGACCCAGATACCTGCATCTGCAAGGTCCATTGAGATAGAGTAACGGTTGCTCAGATGAAAGCATCTGCTGTTGTTTGCAAAGCCCGGCACAAGCACCACTGCTGGTCTGTTATCTCCTGCTGTAACATACTCCATGCTTACAAAACGCTGAAAACGAATCTCTTTACCCTCTTCTGTAAACTCCCGGTAAAATACTGTAGCGTAATCTCCTCTCCCATTATTCTCCCGCTCATCTATTTCTGTTTCAAAGTAGATCGGCTGTTTATCCTGTTTTAAAGACTCTTTAAGGATAAACCTTCTGTTTGCCTCCTCTAAAATAGGCTCAAGAAACATTGGATCAATCTGAAACTTTGTCAGTACAAGATTGGTAAGCGTTTTAGCATTAAGAAGGATTACATTTTCAGTTAATTTAATCTTACCCTTTTCAAGCGACTCTGCAATAACAGCCTTGATCTCATCTCGAGGGATAGTCAGTTGTGCTGTATGCTTAAAAATATGGTAGAGAATAAGTGCCAACTTACCCACAGCATGGGTTTTCACCTCCCGCTGGTTATGAATAAGCTCGCGTGATACCGGCAGACCGAGGCTTAACTGTCCTTTGTAAATTTTGCTGTAAGTATCGTAACCCGCATTAATAATTTTTGCAGGTATCTCATTTATAACCATTCGAGCAGCACTATTTTTCAGCTTAATAGCTTTTTCAATTATCTTCATTTTTTTTAATTTTTTTAAGAGCAAACTCTCTTACCCTTGAAATATCATCTTTGGTTAAAGCACCATTTATGCCAGATATGGCAGAAAGTTTCATACCATGTTTAAGACCAAGTTTGTAAATCTCTTTGACCTTTTTCCACTCTGTATTTGTACCTTTAGTAAAATCTTCAAAACGTCCTTCAAGAGCTAAAATAACTGTCTCTGCCAATCCTGCATACACAGCATTTGGAGGAAGCCCGATATCTTTCATCTGAACCTCTTCTCCTGGAAGCATAATCTCGCCTCCAGTTATTATAAGCACATCTTGGCGTTTTGCAGCCTCTTCTTTTGAGAATATCATAGGTCGTGTAATGTCTGTTACAACGCACCCGGGTTTTAACATCATAATGTCAAACGGTTTTTCTGCACTTGAGCTTGCAATCACAATAACATCCATTTTGTCAATATTTGCACCGCTTCTGGTTGTAACATTGACAGTTACGCTTGGGTTCTCCATCTCAATGGTCTCTTGAATAGTCAGAAGTTTTGCCATATTCCTGCTCACAAGATAGACCTCTTCAAAGGCTGTGGCAAGAAGTCTTGCACAAATTGAGCCAACATCGCCGGTTGCACCAATAACCATTGTTTTTGCTTTGAGTATTTTTTCGTCTTTAAGGCTGACAAGTCCCATCTGGCGGACTGCCTCTGCTGCTGCCCATAGTGCTGTAGATGCAGTGTAGCTGTTGCCTGTTGTTACCGGCAGAACAGCGTATTTGCCAATATCAATGCTTGTTCCCTCCATAGTTTTAGGCAGCATTGCTATTCCCATCACCTGGGCACCTAAAGATTTTGCCTTTTCAGCAGCCTGAAGAATCCGTTTAGTTGTAAATTCAGGGCTGTGGGACTGCATCTGTTCCGGTGTATCTGCAAGTGCCATAAACCACCCCTCTGCCTCAACTCCTGTCGGCGATTTAATGCCCGTTACTTTTGAATAGACAAACGGAGGTGCAAATCCAGCCAATCGTTCAACCGCACTCATTGCTTTTGGAGATATTTCACTTAAAATGTTAAATGGTTTTAATTTTTTTAGATCATCTTTAAACCTTGGATGCCCAAGATATGCAAACCTGTTAATCCTTCTCTTTTTATTTTCAGGATAGATTATTCTCGGCTCTAAGTTCTGTTCGCTTATAACCTCAAGCAGATCATCTTTTAATCCCGATGTTTTTGGAATCTCAAGTGCTGATATCATCAAAGCCTCCTGAACAGATACTCCAACCACTCTGTCAATTATCTTTGGAGTGGTATCAATAATCATTGCAGCACCTTTATTTATAAGGGTCTCAATTCTGTCTTCATAGGCTGTGGTGGTGATGATTACCTTATCTTTAAAATCTCCATCTTCAAAATAACTTAAATATTCATGAAAGTCATTATACGGAACAACAATTACTGTAGCATTTTTAACAGCTCTTTTAAGAACAAATGAGTTGATTTTCCTTATCTTCGGCTGTCCAGCAAATAGATTCCTTTTAATAATGGGATTTTCAGGCAGCCACCTTAATGGTCTGTGGATACGGTGTGCATACTGATTCAATGAGTCCATAGATGATAAAATTGTAGGTAGTCCATTTTCAAACAGAGGATCGGCAAAACTTAAGTTATCTGTATATTCGTTAATCACATGTGCAAGTTTTTCACTGGACATGCCGGAGAAAAATAGAACTCTTGCATTGGTAAAAAAGTTGTTGCCAAGCTGAAAATGAGCATGGCGGATACACCACTCATGGCTTACCCTTCTTAAGGTCTCGCCGGTTGTAACTGGAGTTGTCAGAGTTTTTGCAATTTTAAGAAGTTTTTTTAAATCTTTGTTCATAATTGTTCTTGAACCCTGACCATACATATACTTTATGGCACTTAAAGAGATAACATCAGCTTTTTTGTTCCACATCAAAAGCATATCTTCTGCTTTTTTTAAATCGCCGTCAGTTCCAAAACGTTTAATCGTAAATTTCTGACCTAAAAACTCGGTCTCTATCTGGTAGTTATCTGTTGCCAATCCAAGGCTTATGTTTGTAATATATTTCAATGTTCAACTCCTTCTGATATGTTTGTGTGAAATTTATGATTCAGTTTGAACTTTTTCTGCGTCAACATCGTCAACATTATCAATTAGCGTATCTTTCATAGATGCTGGGTTGATAGAACTTTTGGTTGAATCATCAGATAGCCACGTTTTTCTGGCTTCAAGAGCAAGCTCTTTTACCTTCAAAATATCCTCATCGCTGAACACTCCATTTACACCTGAAATAGCAGCAAGTTTCATACCATGCTTTAAGCCTAATTTATAGATTTCCCGCACCTTTTCCCACTCAATATCTCGTCCAATGGTAAAGATTTCATAACGCCCCTCTAATGCAAGAACAATAGTTTCAGCCAGACAGGCATAAACCACCTTTGGAGGAAGCCCGATATTTTTCATTTCAGGGTTGCCGGGAAGTTCAATCTCACCAGATTCAATTACAAGAACATCAGGACGTTTTGCCACCTCTCTTGGGGGTAAATCTAAAGGACGGGCAACATCTGTGATTACACAACCTGGTTTTACCTTTGTGATATCTAAAACCTTTTTGCCAGCTCCAGATGTTGCAGTTACAATAACATCCATATCATGCAGATATTTATCGGGATTGGTAGTGATCCGCAGCTTTACGTCAGGAGTCTCATTCAATATCGACTGCTGAAGAGCCATAAGTTTTGCTGTGTTTCTTCCGGCTAAATAGACCTCATTAAAAGCCTTTGCCAAAAGACGGCAGCAGACAGAGCCGATAGCACCAGACGCACCAAGCACCATTGTTTTTGCCTGTATCTTCTCTCCCGGGATAACTTCAATCAGACCCATACGCCGGACAGCGTCAGCCGCCGCCCATAGTGCTCCTGATGCACTATAGCTGTTGCCAGTAGTGATTGGCAGCTCTGCTTTTTTAGCAACAGTAACTCCAGCATCTCCAACCACTTTTGTAAATGCACCAAGTCCCATTATCTGGGCACCAAGCCGTTTTGCCATTCTTGCAGCTTGAAGAAGGCGTTTGTAGGTAAACTCGGGATCATGTGCAAGCATCTGCTTAGGAGTGCCTCCAACGGTAATAAGCCACCCTTCCGCCTCTGCTCCGGTAGGTGATTTGATCCCGGTTACACGCGAGTATATCCAAGGGGGAGCATAAGCCACAACCTTTTCAACTGCATCAAGAAACGCAGGTGGTGCAAATCCTGAGATTGTATCGACAATTTTATCTTTTTTGAGAAACTCTTTTGATAGAGGGTGGATAACAAATGCAAATCTATTTATCCTCTTCTCCTTGCCAGATGGATAGACAATGCGGGGATCCATTCTCTGGGTGCTGATGATCTCAAGCAGATCGTCATCTCTTACCTGATTTCGTTTTTTGTCCAGTGCCGCAATAATCATGGCTGCAAGGACATTTGGCTCTACTACACGCTCTAATATTTTAGGTGTAGTATCAATGATTACATTTACCCCCCTCTCTTTGAAAAATTCGACCTTTCCATCTGTAACAGTAGAGGTGATAATCGTCTTTCCGCCAAGCTCTTCTAAAGTTGCCTTCCCGATATATTGATAAAAATTGTATGATGGAATGACAATTATATCAGCTTTTTGCATTGCACGCCTCATTATATACTCATTCCATGCCCTTGTCGGTATGACTGAGGCTGCAAGTCTTTTACTTGGAAGCCACTGTAAAATCTCATGGCTTCCTTGTGCATACCTCTCAAGACCTGCAAATGAGTTGATAAATTTTGAGATTCCGTTCTCTAAAACAGGGTCTGCAAAGGTTAGGTTGTCAGTGTATTCTGACATCACTTTAGCAATACGGTAGCTTGTCATGCCTGACATAAAAAGAACTCTTGCATTTTTAAAGTAATCTGGAAATTTGTGGTTTACAAACCGCAGACACCACTCCATTGATACATTTCTAAGAGATAACCCTGTTGTAACCGGTGTGCTTATCTTTTCTGCAAGCTCATTTAATTTATCATGGTGCTTTTTTTTAAGATACCGAGGACCCATTCCATAAGGGAACTTAACGCCGCCAATGCCTATTGCATCTGCCTCTTTATCCCACTGCAAAAGCATAGTTGCAGCCTTGTCCATATCTCCATCTGCACCAAACCTTTGTATATTAAACTGCTGCCCAAGAAATTCTGTCTCAAATTCATAATTATTTTTACTTGAGCCAAGATTGATACTAACTATCTTTTTCAATATATATCCCTCCCCACTTTATTATAAAATTTTTATCTCTTCCCAATAGCGTTTACAGGACATATCTCCATTGCCTCGCTGCAAAGAGCAATCTCTTCTTCGCTTACTGGCTGATTGTAAACATACTCATATCCTTCGTCATAGTTGGTAGCAAAATGAGTTGGTGCTATCTCTTGACAGACTGAGCAGCCAATACATCTGATATCTACATAAAACATTCCCGGAACGTTTTCAGCAGTGATAGGGTATGATAACCCGTTTAAATTGCTATTAAAATTACTATCTCTATTTTCTGGCTGTAGTATCATCTAATTTGCAATATCCTTCATAATTTTTACAACATCTTGTAAGAGCGCATCTTTTTCATGATAATCTTGATGAATATGGCAATATTTTGAGTTCTCTACTGCTGTTTTAGAGCACTGCTTTCCGCTTTTTGTCATTGCCTGACATCTTGCAGGCTCTTGATTCGGCTCTTTTTTCGAGTCATCTTTATTTAGATCGCTCTCTTTTGATTCAACACCATCTGAAATTTCATCTCCTGAAATACCATAAGGTTCTGCTGATACCTCTTCTGCTGATCCATTATCTTTTGCCTGCTGTGCCTCTTGATATCTATCATTTATAACCAACGGCTCATCATAGATTTTACCCGACTGCACAAGCTCGATAAGATCATTAAATTCCTGCTCAAATCCGTCAAGCAAGGTCTCAGGGTCAGGCATCAATCCATCATCGCAGGCAATTCCTATTGTTACATTACCATTGTAGCTCATAATGCTTACACCAAGACCAATCAAGCCTGATCGTGGAACCCAGAACATCAGATTTGAGATTTTTCTCCCTGCAAAGTAGAGAGCCTCTTTTGGTCCCGGCACGTTTGTAAGAACCCCTGATGCCTTATCGCCGAACACTCGTGCAGCTCTTTGTGCAAATGCTGCCGGAAGTGCACCAATAGCACTAAGCAGTCCAAAGTTTATATATGGATCAGGGGAGGTTTTTAGCTGATCCATTCTTCTTTTTACCTCTTTTAATCTAAGAACAGGATCCTCAAGATAGATCGGAAGCCTTAGAAAAACTAAGCTGAACTTGTTGCCAAGCTCAAATTCAGTGCCGGGTCTGCGGACATTTACAGGTACTGCAACATGAAGGTCTAAATTATTTACAGGTGTGTTTCTTGTTTTTAAATATCTCCGCATAGCACCAGTAACAGTTGCTATTAAAACGTCATTAAGAGTTGTGGTGCTTATTGCTTTACCGACCCGTTTTATTTTATCAAGGTGGATCGGGTCTGTCCAAACAACACGCTTTTGAACTCCGAGTCTGCCTTTAAAAGCAGTTTTTGGGTCATACGGCATTACTGTATATTTTGATATGACTTTAGCAGCATCTGACGAGATAGCAGCAGAGAGTTTTCCCCAATCCTTTATATAACCGGGCTTTGTGATAAGTTTACCAAGCTCTTTAACCACTGTTTTACCGAGCTTTTGACCTGTGCGGATCATATCTTTTGCACTATCGACCATAGAGTTAAGTGAAAAAAATGGTATAAAATCAGAAGCTCTTTTTTCAGAAAGATGTGTCTTTGCATCAGGCCACGGTGCATTGGCATCAGTATCAGCCGTAGATAGAATAACATGCACCAAAGCTATTCCGTCAGCCATGCAGTGGTGGATTCTAAAAAATAGTGCACACCCTCTGCCGTAATTTTCAAGCAGATGGATATCCCACAAAGGTTTGTTGTAATCAAGCGACTTGCTCTGCAGAGAGCTTATAACCTCTTGCAGATCACTTTTTTGACCAGATGCCGGCAGACCGATTCTGTGGATATGGGACCTGAGATCAAATTTTTTATCTACCACCCATTTTCCAGCACCAATTCCTGAAAGGGGTCGTTCAACTTTTTTTCTAAATCTTGGAAAGCAGGCAAGACGCGTGTCAATTGTGGCATAGAGTCTATTGTAATCAAGAGGCTCCTCAAATTCCATTACTCCGGTTATTACCATCAAATTGACAGGGTCATCCATACAGAGCCAGAAGTTATCAGCATTTGTCATGGTTTCGGTCATAATTTTCCTCCTGATAAGATGTTTGTGTGGGACGCACAGCAGCTAGTCTTATATTTTCAATAAAAACACAAAAACGCTATACTGGTTTAATTTAATAAAATATAAAAATTTGCTCTTGACTTTTATAACGCAGTGCATCATATTAAAGTCAAATGACACAATGCGTTATGAAATTTAGTCTGTTATAAGAAATAATCTTAAATAGTGCAACAAGTTTTTAAATAAATATCGAATAAAAAAAGGAGATTAAGAAAATGGAAGATAACAATACAACAACAGAAAATATTTCAGAATTTTATACCAAATATTATGATTCATCTACATCAACAGATAGTGAACAGATAGACAAACCGTCAAACACAACTACTGTTGCAAACAATATAGAAATGGAGGATACAGTTATGGAAAATAGAGCATCAGAAAGTATAGTAACAGAAAATAAAACAGCAGATAGTGAACCAATTGAAAATCTAACCTCAGAAAATTGCGATTCAAAATATCATACACTTAACGCTATTAGAGAGAAACGTGATTCAATTAAAAAACGGTTAGATGAGTATAATGAAAAATATCTGAAAAAAACAGTTGAAAGTGGACGAGAGTTTATCAAAGATTTAAACGCTGAACCACTTAAAAAAATTGATGAGATTATTGATAATAGTACCAAAGCTGCAAAAACATTAAAAGCAGATTCTATTAAAAAATATGATGAGTTAAAAGATAAAACAAAAGAGATCAGAGAAAAGACAAAAGAGTTTACACAGAAGATTAAATCAAGCCCATTCAAAGCAGCAGGCGATATGGTAAAAGAGGCTAAAGAAGATATCTCTAAAAAAGTTGACAAATATACTGCTGATTATAAAGAGACAAAAAATAAAATAGTTGAAAACATTGAAAAAGATGCTGAAACTATCCGTCATGATATAATTGATGCTGGTAAGAAAGCGATTGATAAAATAGGATTTAAAAAGACAATTGAAGAGAAACTTAACAGCACAATTGACAGATTTCCCTCAATGCTCAATCTTCCAAGTAAAAAAGAGGTTGAAGAGCTGATAAAAGGGATTGACAGCGTGAACAGAAAAGTTGATCATCTTGCGGATCAATTTGCTGGCTAATATTTAGGTTGCTGGTTAATTTTAGTTTGTTGTTTAATGTTAGTATAATATTGTAGAGATGCACTGGTGTGGGTCTCTACAATATTTTTTGTTGAGCACTGATGTTATATTTTGCCGAATGTCTCTATTATATTTATAAGGAATAAAACTATGATTGATATCAAACAGTACTCCAATGGAAGATTTTTTGATGCGATTAACAGAAAGTATATAAACAGAGATCGCATAAAGGAGCTTATTAAAAAAGGAGAAGAGATAAAGATTACTCTTACTGCAACAGGTGAAGAGATTACTGAGGCTATTCTTGCAAAATATGCTCCAAAAGATGATATAGATAGTTCCAAATCATCAGCAGATGATTCTGCAAGTTCAGATGATACTAACACAAGTTCTGATGAGAGCGATTCTAAAAAAACAGATTGGTTTTTATACACAGAGAGCATGAAAAATTGGATATCTGATGTTATTGACAGGCGGATCAGGCAGGTCATAGAGATAATGAATCTTCCAACACGAGATCAGATTGCTGAACTTAATGTAAATATAAAATCTATTAATGAGAAAATTGATGCTCTTGAAGCCTCTAAACTCAAGTTTGAATCAGAATTGCTTGCAGCTTCTAAGCCCAAAACTTTAAAGCGGAATCCTTTTGAAGAGTATGTTGAAAAATCAGCTTCTCAAAATAAAAGAAAAACAGTTGCAAGAAAAACTGTAGAAAAAAAGGTTGTAAAGAGACGTACCAAAAAAAAGATATGATCGGAGAAAGATATGCACCTGATAAAAAAATATGCAAACCGGAAACTCTACGATACTACTGAAAAAAAATATGTCACAATGAAGCATATTTCAGAGATGATAAAGTCAGGCAGAGATGTATCAATTATTGACAATGAGACGAACGAGGATTTGACATCTTCGATTGTATCAAGCCTTATGGGAAAAGATTCAGGTGAAGATGACGGCTCCTCTCTCTCCCCGACCCTTTTGATCCAGCTCTTCCGTAAAGGCAGCGGTGCTCTTACCGATTACGCAAAAAAGTATCTTAATATCTGGCAGAACGCATTTACACTTGCAGAAGATGAGTTGGACTTTATGCTCAAAAGCCTTGTTAAAAATAATGAGATATCTAAAACTGAAGGGAGCAGATTAAAACAGGATATAACTGGTTTTACCTCCTCGTTGAAAAAATGGGTATCAGAGATGGTTGACAGGCGTATCAATGAAGTTTTAGGTATGATGAATCTTGCTACAAGAGATCAGTTTGTAAATCTTACAGACAGAATAAGCTATTTAGAGAAAAAAATTGAAGAGCTTGAATCTTCAAACAAAAAATAGAACTTTAACCAGATATCTATTAGATATTTGTTAGATATCTGCGGCTATTTAACAGCAGTATGGAAGTATTATAAAAAAAGCAGCCCCCTCTCCTTTTTTGCTTTTAACGCTAATCTCTCCGCCAATTGATTCAACTGCCCTATGAACCATAGCAAGACCAAGACCCGTACCTTCTGGTCTGGTGGTAAAATAGGGATCAAAAATATGCTCTATATCTTTTTCATCAATCCCTTTTCCATTATCTGCAATTTTTATTATAAGCCTATTTTTTAAATCCTCTTCTGATGTTTTTTCAAGATGTCCGCTGTAAATCTGCTGCGGGTCATCAAATCTACTAAATACTTTGATGGTCAGCTCTCCATTATCGTCCATTGCCTGCACTGCATTAAGATAGAGATTTAGAAGAATCTGATTCAGCCTGTCAGGGTCTGTTACGATACTATCTGTTTTAAGGTTGTAATCTACATTTACCTTAATATTTTTTTGGATATTATCGTATTCAATCAGTTTGACTGAGTGGGTTATCAGCTCTTTTAAATTGATCTTTTTTGTTTCTACAGGAAGTGGTTTTGCAAACTCTAATAGTTGGGTAACAGCACGATTGAGCCTCTCAACCTCCTGAATCATTATATCTGCAACCTCAATATCATCTTTTACATTGCTGTACCGCTCTTTAAAATAGGTGGCAAAACCCTTGATAGAGCTTAAAGGATTTCTTATCTCATGTGCAACTCCGGCAGCAAGTTTGCCTACAGCAGCAAGCCTCCGGCTTCGTTCGATTTCACCTTTTAGTTCTGAAATTGATGTTTTTGCAGACCTATATCCTTGCAGTGCAAGAATACCTACAATCCCAGTAGAACCTAAAACCAAAAACATAAAACCCATTGCAACCACATGACGCAGATATTTACTCTTTTCAATCTCAACCTCTGACATCTCAATAGCCGCAAAAATTATCTGATTGTGCTGCTCCGGCGTTAATCTGTCAGTTTTAGGCGGCAGAAAGTGCATTCTAAACCAATCCATATCTCTTTTGCGAAATTGCCTTCCGCTGTTTTTAGAATCATTATGCTTAGATTCAGGCAGAGAGTCAGCCCCCTCTTCAAACATACAGAACGATCTTATAGGAGCAGCACCCGGTCGTAAACGTCTATGGGCAGGTGTAAAACGTTTAAAAACCTGAAAAACTTTATGCCCATCTTTGTCAGATTCAATCTCCCGATGCCATATGATAGGTTCAGTATGCTCCCTATTATTTTTATTCTGCTTTGGTTTAACTGACTCTGCTTCAAGACTATTTATATCAGGCATATCAGCATATTTTTCTCCTACCAGTTGCGGGTCGCTGTGGGCAAGAACGGTTCCTTCAAAATCTGTTATCATCATATATTCAACTTCTGGCTGAAGAGCAGTCTCAGTAAGGAGATTCTGCACTCTTGATACACCCCACCGCATGGTCATCATACCTGTTCTTGTACCAGCCTCAAATGTCCGTATCAAAAAAATCCCTTTCGCTCTGAGCTTCTCAATTGTGCGTGCATTCTGCTCTCTTATGTTGTCCATAGTCATAAGGACAAAAATAGGCACAAGAATTATTGCGACCCCAAAGATAACAACCGGTGAAAAACCTTGAAGCAGACGATTTTTTTCAAATATTTTCATTACACACCAATGTTTTCATTACACACAACTTATCTTATGTGGTAAAGTCCCTCTTTTTTTAAATAGTTTAACTTTGTATGCTGATCATAATATTTTTGATTAAAAACAAAAAGGTTTAATATAAAAGAGTTTAAAAATGGGTTGCCGAATTGCAATAAATGGGTATGGAAGAATCGGACGCTCGATTCTGCGTGCCCTGTATGAATCCCACCATTACAGAGAGCTTGAGATTGTTGCTATAAACGAGTTGTCTGATATTAAAACCATTGCACACCTAACAAAATATGATACCACTCATGGACGGTTTTCAGGAGAGGTTGAAATATGCGGCAATGATTTTTATGTAAACAACAACCTTATTCATCTAAGCCATGAGCCGGATATTAGAAATCTTAGTTGGAAAGAGCTTGACGTTGATGTTGTGCTTGAGTGCACAGGTTCATTTAAATCACGCAGGCAGGCTGAAGAGCACATAAAAAACGGTGCAAAAAAGGTGGTGTTTTCCCAGCCGGCAGAGGAGAGCGTTGACGCTACAATCGTCTTTGGCATAAACGATCATCTGCTAAAAAAAGAGCACACGATAATATCAAATGCCTCATGCACTACCAATTGCAGCATTCCAGTTCTTAAAGTCATTAATGACACGTTTGGAATAGAGTCTGGAATTATTACGACCATTCACTCGACAATGAACGACCAGCCGGTTATTGATGCTTACCACCACCACGATTTAAGGAGGACAAGATGTGCCGGTCAATCAATAATTCCAGTAGATACAGGACTTGCACGGGGAATTGAGAGGATATTGCCAGAGCTTAAAGGCAGATTTCAGGCAGTATCAATGAGAGTTCCAACCATAAATGTATCTGCTCTTGATATAACTCTTATCTTATCTGGTAACAAAGAGATATCTGTAACTTCGATAAACAAAATCTTAAAAGATGCTGCATCTGGCAGCAGAGACTCGTTTTTAGAGGGAAGACTCGCAGGTATTCTTGGATATACAGAAGAGCCTCTTGCATCATGCGATTTTAACCACGATTCAAGATCATCTGTGGTTGACGGCAATCAGACAAGGGTAAGCCGCGGCAATCTTGTTAAAATACTTGCATGGTTTGACAATGAATGGGCTTATGCCAACAGAATGCTGGATACTACAGCGGCATTGATGAAAGCCAATTTATAAAATCTACTTAGAAGAGATATCAATCCGCATCTTATCTGCAAGATTTTCAATAGAGCTTACAGCAGTGTAAAAATCAAAGTTTCTTATATTTTGCTCAAGCTCTTTTATCTCTTCTGTAATCGGGTATCCATCAACTACAAGGATTGAGTTGCCGATAAAATCTTTTAGCTGCTCAAAACTATTAGATGCCTCGGCATTGGAGTTTTTCAAAAAGCCATAAAGTTGAATAATATTCTTCTTCATTTTATTGAGATCAATATCAGCAATATCAACGGTCTTGACAGGCATATGATCGTCTTTATCATCAGAGTTTTTTAAAATTTCGATAGATTCTAATACCTGCTGCAAAGAGCTGTGAAAAGCTGACAGCATACTGGAATAATCACCTTTACTCTCCCTGATTCCCCTCTCCAACTCGCTTGCTGCTGAGTGGAGAGCATCTGCTGATATATTTCCAGCAACCCCTTTTACTGTATGGGCTACACGTTCAGCAGTTGCAAAATTGCCTTTTTCTATCTCTGATTCTATCTGCTGGGTTACAGAGGCGTAAGCTTCGGCAAAATCAATAAGAATATCTTTGAGCAGAACCTTGTTGCCTCTAAGCCTTAATAAAGCTGATTGAATATTAATTCCTTCGATCTTTTCCGGCAATTTAACTGCTTTAGAGTTGTTATCAGATAAAATCTCCTCTTGATCTGCCTCTCTTATTCCTGGTTTTATCCATTCTACAAGAGCCTTGTACAGCTCGTCAGGATCAATAGGCTTGCTGATGTAGCCGTTCATACCTGATTTAAGACAGCTCTCTTTAGCTCCGCTCATAGCATTTGCAGTAATTGCAATAATCGGCAACTCCTTAAATTTCTCATTTTTTCTTATCAGATATGTAGCCTCATATCCACCCATTACAGGCATCTGAATGTCCATAAATACAATATCATACTCTTTATTATCAACTGCCTCTACTGCTGCCTGTCCGTTATTTGCAACATCTACAGATACGCCTGCCCCGATCAATATCTCTGTTGCTACCTGCTGGTTTAAGATATTATCCTCAACAAGAAGAACCCGTGCATTTTTGATCTGTTCTATCTTGTTAATCATGCTGCTCTTTTCAATAAGCTGTTTTTTTAATAGGCTGCGGTGTTTAGCCACTTTGTCGTAATCTTCTTTTTGCTGCTGCTGCATCAATGGGCTATATTTAAAAGCGGCTGTAAATGAAAATATGCTTCCCTCTTCTATTTTACTTATTACACTTATGCTGCCTCCCATCATCTCAACAAGACGTTTTGAGATTGCCAGCCCAAGACCTGTTCCGCCAAATCTGCGGGTTATGGAGTTGTCAGCCTGAGCAAAAGCAGAGAAGAGCTTATCAATCTGATCCTCAGTTATGCCGATACCTGTATCTGCAACTGAAAATTTAAGATGGCATTCGTCTAAACCGTCAATATCATCTTTAGTAGATTTTTCTGTTTTAATAAGCTCTGCCTTTAACTGGACAGAACCAGACTCTGTGAATTTAACTGCGTTGTTGCAGAGGTTTATTAGAACCTGCCCTAAACGGAGAGGATCACCGATTAAATATGCGGGTACATGGTCTGATATAGTAGTGCTGAAATCAATATTTTTTTCTGAGGCTTTTAAAGAGATGATATTTCCAACATTATCGATAACTTCATTAAGATTAAACTCAACCCTCTCTATAGCTAATTTACCAGCCTCAATCTTTGCAAAATCTAAAATATCATTAATCAGCACAATCAAAGATTTTGCAGAAGACTCTATTTTTGATATGTAATCGTACTGTTTGGGGGTAAGTTCTGTCTGGAGTGCAAGAGCGGAAAAACCTATAACCGCATTCATGGGGGTTCGTATCTCATGGCTTATGTTGGCAAGAAATTCATTTTTTGCCCTTGTAGCAGCCTCAGCAGCCTCTTTCTCAAGTCTTAACTCTTCAATTCGTTTTCTCTCAGATATATCCTGCATCATGCCTTCATAATAAAGCATATTAGAATTAGTATCATATATTTTATGTATGTTTATAGATACATTAATGATGCTTTTATCCTTACATATTGCCTTAAATTCAAAATTTTTAACATAATCGCTGTTAGAGAGCATATCTAACAGCACTGATCTTCTATTAGGTTCAGCATAAAGCTGCATTGATATCTGATTCAGATTTAACAGCTCTTCAGGCGAATCATATTTAAGCAGACGTGCCATCGCAGGGTTTACTATTAAAAATTTACCTTCATGCGTGGTCTGAAATATCCCTTCCATAGCATTGTTAAATATCCCTCTATAATTTTTCTCTGCTATTTTAAGAGTCTCTATCTGAGCAGTTATAGTGCTGCCCATATCTTTTAATACCTTTATAAATGGTTCAAATTCCACAACAGGTATATGGTCATCAAAAGCATTATAGCTGCCTGATGAGTAGGCTTTTACTATATCGTTAAGCTCTTCGATCGGCTTTTTAAAAACAAGATTAAACAGAAAACCTGTTACTATAATAATAGTAAGCAGGACAGTTACGAGAGTTATGATAGAGTATTGTAAAAACCTATAGTTACTCTCCTTGTAAATCTTTTTGGTAAAATTTATATCAATATGAGCCATAAAAACATTTTGGTGTTTAATATCGCTTGATTTCTCAATAAGTTGATCATCTTCAATCTGTTTATCTATATTTACAATACGATTTCCCATGTTGTCTAAAATAGTCAGCTCGGCTATCAAATCATTTTTTGCAAAAGCCTCGCATATCCCTTTAACCGCCTCTATGTTCATCTGCCATAAAGGCTCTTCTAAAGATTCAACAATATATTGCAAAGATTTTGCAGTATCGCGGTTAAAGTCAGACGTAGAGTTGTAAGATTTTAACATGTAAATAGAGCAAAGTGTGAGTGTTGATACAGTTAAAATCATAAGAACTAAACGTATAATAAGGTTTTGAGATATCGATTTTCGGTTTTGAATGTCAGCTTTCATATGAGTATATTTATATCAAGACTCTATTTTAATAGGGGTGTTAATAGCAATTTTTGGTACTGTTCTTTAAACTCATCTTGTGTAATTTCATCGTAAAAAGGTTTAAAACTGTCAAAATATCTTTGAGTCGGAATCTCTTTTCTTAAAATTTCATTGATTTTATCAATCATTCTTTTTCCCCACTCATTTTTGGGGCATACTATATAAAGAACAAGATAGTCTTGCTTTTCTTCTATTTTGAGCGGAATGATTTCACTGGTACTACCCTGTTCTTTTACTTCAAAATTAGTTTCAAAATAGCCGCCTATTGTGTAGTCAATACGTTTATCTTTCAACAGCGTTATCTGCTGTTTTATTATCTCAGACGAGTATGAGTACGCTACATGAGCATCTTTTGCATGAACCTTGATAATAGAGTCGATTGTCTGACCAAAACTTCGGAAAGCAGGGTATCCAAATTTCAATCTGCTGTTTTTTAAAGTATTTTCTAATGAAATCACGTTAGTGCCTCCAAAAGCTGCATAATCCTCTTTTCTTATAAAAATTTGGATCGGCGGAACTATAGCTGCTGGAATTGAATAATAGGCATACTGCTCTCGTTCAGCATTTTTAGCTATGGATGAGTTACAGAAAAGTCCTTTGTTTTTAAGATTTTGAAATATCCTCTCAAGGTTGGAGCGTACACGTTTGTGATTATACTCTTTTAAATTTTCAAAGATGATGTTTTCAATATCAGCGGCAACTCCTGTTATATTGCTGTCATCGCAAACATATAGAGGTGGAATGCAGGCGTGTCCCCAGATAATTGTCTCTTTAGAGTAGGAGTCTCCTTTTGAGACAAGAATAAAGAGAAAAATCAAACACTGTATGAGAATCCTGTTTTTTTGCATAAAATTTCTCCTTATCTATTGTCAAATAATTTTTTAACCGAGCGATAAATCGCACGGCTAAAATAATCCGAATTAATCATGATACATAATGTTAAAATTTGTAAATTCTTTCTATAAAAAAAGATGCAGGTTAGGGCGATCAATAGTTTCAAGAGGTTGAGCGTGTTCTGAAAAAATAGAGTTGATAACTGTTAATATCCCATCAGAACTATCTGGTTTAAGAAGCTGTTTACTTATGCTGTGACCGAATTTGAATCCTGCTGCAAAATACGGCACAAATTTTTTAAACATCTTTACTGCGGTTCTTTCATCATAATGCTTGAGAAGAAGTGTTATCATACGTGAGGCTGTATGTTTATAGATATTGGCGTGAGGTAGAAATCCATTAGAGACAGCAGAAAATATCCAAGGTCTTGCAACTGCCATGCGTCCGATTGAAATACCATCACAATTGCTCAAATTCAACATTTTTTTACAATCTGACGGCTCAAAAATATTTCCGTTGCCAAACACAGGAATGGAGACTGCATCTTTAATCAATCTGATATGCTCCCATTTAGGAGGACGCAAGCGTCTATCTGGTGCAGACCGCGGGTGGAACACAATAGCATCAGCCCCTGCCGCTTGAAACATAGCCGCCATTTTTGCCGCATGGATTACACCATCAAGAGAGTTTTCCGCCCAACCGCTTCTGAATTTTACAAAAACAGGAATTGAGACAGCTTGTCTCACTGTCTCAACAATTTTTTCTGCCAATTCCGGCTCTTTTAAGAGTGCTGCACCGCTTCCCTTTTTGCAGATTGCCGCAGCACAGCAGCCAAAATTTATATCAACACCGAAAAAGCCTTCTCGCTCAATCCTCTTTGCAGCAAGAGCCATGCCATCAGGATCAGAGCCAAATATTTGGCAGACAAGATATGGAAGCTCCTCATCTCTCCACCTGAAAACTTGTGAAATATCTCTATTTTCCTGCGGAACTGCCTTTGCACTGCACATGCCTGTGAACAAAAGTCCAAAACCTCCAAACTCTGCAACAAGCTCCCTGAATGCTGCATGACCAAGCCCTGCCATTGGAGCAAGAAAGAGGCGGTTTTTAACTTTTCTGCCTTTTATTGTTATAGGAGAGGCAAGAAATGTCTTGTAGTTTTCAATTTGTGAATTGTTATCTTTAAATTGCCCGAAACTCTGATCACATGAGTCTTGCTCTTTAGAATAAGAGGTATTCGGGCTATTCAAGTTAGAATTGTTGGATATGTTTAAATTCATAAATCTTTACAACCTGATAAGATTTATTGCATTTTTACCCATAACTTTCTCTTTATCCTCTTTTGATATGCCAGACTCATTAATATCTTTATAATATCTTGACGGCTTTAAGAGTGGATAGTCGCTGCCAAGCAGAACTTTATCCATAAGCCCGATCTCACGAACAACGCGATATACTGCACTATCATAAAGAAATGGTGATGCAGCAGTGTCATACCAGATATTTTTCAGAACATCTTTTGTCTCTTTTTTTAAAAGATGATAGAAAAATATTCCTCCTCCCCAATGTGCAAGAACAATTCTGTTTTCAGGAAATGTTTTTGCAAGTTTGTAAATCTGCTCTAAAGTGTTTGGGGTTTTGCCCGGATAAATATGTCCAACAGGCTCATTTGTGTGGATCATAACAGGCAGATTTCCATATTTAAAGCATATATCCATTACTGGTGCTAATTTTAAAAGAGCATCATCATCTATTCCAGACAGATAAAACGCAAGCTCTCCAACTCCGCAAAGCCCGCCTTTTATGCAGCGTTCTGTCTCATCTGCTGCTCCTTCCCAATCCATGTCAAAACAGGCAAAACCTCTTAATCTATCAGGATACCGTGCAACTGACTCCATTATATAGTCGTTGTTCTGTTTTGCGATTGTGCCATCTTTCCATGGAAACCCAAAGATGACAGATAAGGAGACCTCATTTTCGTCCATTGTGTTAATCAGCTCTTCTACACCTGCTATTTTTGAGGCTGGGGAGTTGTATAGGAGCTTGAATGCAGGTTCGTTATTAAAATATTTTTCCCGTGATGTTCGGATATTATCAGGGAAAATATGAGTATGAAAATCTATAATCATAACTGGTTCCTTTAATATTAATATTAATTGTAAAATGTTAAACTGCCTGAATAAAATTGACAGCTTTTTTAAAATTGTCAATTTTTTTAAAGCAGTAATATTTAATGATTGAAAAAAAATATTTTTTTACTCTATAATACCTGTTTTCCACAAACAAGGAGAATTTGAGCTTGAGTAACTTTGAATTTCAATCAAAAGGGCGTGGTTAAGTTTTGGATTATAATCATCATGTTCGCAGCCTTAAATACTATCCAATATCGCTTGATATAACAGATAAACGCTGTCTTGTGGTTGGAGGCGGAAGCGTTGGGTCAAGAAAAGCCGTTACTCTTGCACGATGCGGGGCAGTGGTTACAGTTATAAGCCCTATATTTGTTGATCAATTTATAGAGATTGAAAAATATTCTTTTGCCCACCCTGTAAGCTGCATCAAAAAAAAATATAGTTCAACTGATCTTGATTCAATGTTTTTGGTAATTGGTGCAACTGATAATCGAGATGTAAACCGCCAGATTGCTGATGATGCAGGAAAAAAGATGATTCTTTGCAATATTGCAGATTTTCCAGAGGGCAGCTCGTTTGTCCTTCCTTCAATTGTTCAAAGAGGAGAGCTTGTGATTACTGTATCAACTTCTGGAAAAAGCCCTGCTCTTGCAAAAAAACTTAGAAAAGAGCTTGAATCCCAGTTTGGTCAAGAGTATGCAGAGTTTCTTGTTTTAATGGGCAGGATAAGAAAATGGCTTTTAGCTCAAAATTGTTCTTCTCAAACAGACAGCCTGATTTTCAGGCAGCTTGTTAATTCAAAACTTCTCGAATATATTGCAGCAAAAGATTATTTAAAGATAGAGGCTGATTTAAATGAGATTCTTGGCAGCAGCGAGGAGCTTATGGCTTTGAATAACGGCTCTCTTCCTTCATATAAAGATTTTATCTTCGGAGAATAACATGACATTAGAGAATATCTCATACACACTCTTTATAATTGCAACAGCACTTTATGCAGGGAGCATGGCAGCCTATATATCCTATCTTTTTAAGCAGAAAGAGGAGTTTCAAAATTATGGTTTCTTTTTAATCTGCACGGGTGCAGCAGTCCATTTTGCAGGGATATGTGCAGCCACAATAATCATGGGAACGCTTCCTGCTTATAACCTTCAGCAGACTCTCTATATTGCAGCACTTGCACTTTCGGGAACATTTATTGTCCTTAACTATAAATTCAATCTAAAAATTCTTGGACTCTTTGCCTCTCCTCTTGTTGTTATAATGATGTCTGCCGCTCTTATGGCTCCTGATACACCCCCTGTAAAGGCATCTTTTTTAAAGGGGTTCTGGCTTGTCTCTCATATTGTTTTGATTTTTACAGGAGAGGCAGCTTTAGCTTTAGCCTGCGGTGCCGGCATTTTATATCTTATTCAGGAGAAGGCTATTAAGGAGAAAAAAAGAGGTTTTTTTTACAAACGGCTGCCATCTCTTGCACTGCTTGACAGCACAAGCTACACCAGCGTTATTACTGGTTTTACAATGCTGACCGCTGGATTGATAACAGGTCTTATCTATGCAAAAAATGTCTGGGGGACTTTTTGGAGCTGGGATCCAAAAGAGATATGGTCGGCAGTAACATGGCTTATTTATGCAGCCCTCCTGCATGGACGGCTCACATCAGGTTGGAGGGGAAGAAAATCTGCAATAATGACCATCATTGGATTTGCGGTTCTTCTCTTTACACTTTTCGGGGTAAATCTCTTGATTGGCGGACATCATCAGCCTTTTACAAAATAACTTCTAAATAACATTATAAATTACAATATTAAGGAAGCTGGTTTAATTACTCTTCATTATACGTAAATATAATCATTGGAACAGAATGTCAGATATCATACTTATTGGACTCAACCATAAAACAGCAGCAGTTGAACTTCGAGAAGCTCTTGCTTTTACTCAAGAAGAGGCTGCCGATGCACTGAACACTCTTAGACGCTACGCACAGATAAAAGAGGCAATGATTTTTTCTACCTGCAATAGAATGGAAATCATCTTTGTCTCTGTATCTGAACAAGATGCAGAGTCAGAAGGAAAAAATATCAGAGATGACCAAGATTCAATTCAATTAATGATAAATTTTTTGTCTGAATACAAGCAGATAGAGGCAGCTTGTTTTAAAGACTCTCTTTATATCTACAAAGGCAGTGATGCTATAAGACACCTTTTTAGAGTAGCATCAAGCCTTGATTCCATGATTATTGGAGAGCCTCAGATTTTAGGGCAGGTAAAATCTGCATATCGTTTAACTGCTGCGAACAAGTTTTCAGGCGTTGTTATAAATAGGCTTATGCACAAGGCGTTCAGCATTGCAAAAAAGGTGAGAAGAGAGACTGGAATCGGAGATAATGCAGTTTCGATCAGCTATGCTGCAATTGAGCTTGCCAACAAGATATTCAGCGATTTAAGCGAACGCAAGGTTATGCTGCTCGGTGCTGGAGAGATGGCAGAGCTTGCTGTAGAGCACCTTATCTCTCATGGAGTCAAAAAGATCATTGTTGCAAACAGAACCTTTGAAAATGCAGCAGCTCTTGCAGATAAGTTCAATGGAGTCAACGGGTCTTATGAGAGCAGAAGATGCAGCCAGAGTGTTGTTTCAACTGAGAAAAATTTTGCTAATGCTGAGGCAGTCAGATTTGAAGAACGGGAGAGATTGCTCAAAGATGTTGATATTATTATAAGTTCAACTGGTGCAACTGAATATGTTTTAACTTCTTCTCATGTTAAAAAATGTATGTCTTTGAGAAAAAGCAGACCTCTTTTTTTCATTGATATTGCAGTGCCAAGAGATATTGATCCTGCAATACATAAAATTGATAATGCCTATCTATATGATATTGACGATCTTCAAAGCATTGTTGACGATAATATGGCTGAAAGAAAAAAAGAGGCTCTAAAAGGGGAGAGGCTTGTTGATGAGGCTGTGGTTAAATTTCAAAGATGGCTTGAAAACCTTGATGTTGTCCCAACTATTGTTGCAATCAGAGAGAAGATTGAACGAATAACAGAATTGGAGATTGAGAAGACTTTAAATTCCCTGCACCTTAAAGAGGAGGAGCAGGAGGCTATAAAAAGAATGACCCGTGCAATTACAAGCAAAATAATGCACGATCCAATACGGTTTCTTAAAAATACAGGAAACCACAGAAACGATACATTTTATTTAAATGCAGCAAGAGAGATTTTCAACATTAATAACATGAACGGGGATTAAATATCTTCTATCAAATTAGGTAAGAGGTAATAAAATGGACGATAAAGAGTTGGAATTTTTTAAAAATCTTTTAAATGAAAGGCTTAAGGATCTCATTTCTCATGCTGATGAGACCGTAATAGAGATGACTATACCTAAGGATAATTTTGCAGATCCAACAGATAGGGCATCACATGAAGCTGAACGGAACTTTGAGCTTAGAATCAGGGATAGAGAGCATAAACTGATTAAAAAAGTTAAAGAGGCTCTCATACGAATTGAAAACAAAACCTATGGAATCTGCGAAACCTGCGGAGATGAAATTTCAATTGCAAGGCTTAAAGCAAGACCAGTTACAACTCAGTGTATTGAGTGTAAAACACGCGATGAGGTTATGGAAAAAGCCCTTGGCATCTAAGGTTTGTTAATAGTAGATGCAAGAGCTTGCAATTTAATTTTAATGTATTCAATTTTTTAAAGGTAAAATAGATATGTACATGACAGGAAGCCCGCTGTGATTGATTTACACATACATTCAACAGCCTCAGACGGCTCGTTTACTCCTGCTCAAATTATAAATTCAGCGGTCGATAAAGGACTTAGTGCAATTGCAATTACTGATCATGACACTATTGAAGGTGTTAGAGAAGCAATTGAATCTGGAATTCCTTATAATTTAGAGTTCATAACAGGGGTTGAGATTAGTGCCGAGCCTCTTCCCGGGTATGGAGAAGACGGAAGCATTCATATACTTGGATATGGTTTCAGCATCTATGACAGACAGATGAACCAAATCTTAGAAAAACTAAGATTTGCCCGTGCAAATAGAAATCCTCTTATTCTTGAACGGCTTAGAGAGTTGGGATTTGAGTTGACAATGGACGAGGTTGCAGCCATCACAGGACCCGGACAGATGGGAAGACCCCACATTGCAAAGGCTATGGTTGAAAAAGGATATGCCGCCTCTTTTAACGATGCTTTTGATCTCTATCTTGGCAAGGGAAAACCTGCTTATGTGGATAAATTCAGACTATCTTGCATAGATGCCATAAAAATGATTATAGAGGCTGGCGGCGTTCCTGTTTTAGCACACCCTGGACTTATTAAAGTTGATGAAAACTCTCAACCTTCTTGTACCAACGACCATTATCAACGCAGTGTTTATGCTATAGAATATTTTATCTCCCAGCTTGCGGGTATGGGGCTTATGGGTATTGAGGTTTTCCACACAGACCACTCTGAAGAGCAGACCCAATATTTTGCCAAAATTGCACAGAAAAAAAGGCTTGTGATGACAGGCGGCTCTGATTTTCATGGAGCAATGAAGCCTGAAGTTGTAATGGGAAAAGGGGTGGGAAATCTTTCAATCTCCAATGACCATTATAAATCTCTATGCACTGCTGTTGATAAGGTAAGAAGAGATAAAAATAATATATCAAAACTTGAGTATAATCTCTGTTACTCTTTTAAAGATAAGACTCTGCTTAAGACTGCTCTCTGCCACAGCTCATATGTGAATGAAGTGCAATCTTTCAACATCAGCGATAACCAAAGGCTTGAATTTCTTGGTGATGCAGTGCTTGGGCTTGCAATAGCACATCTTTTAATGGAAAAGTTTCCCAATATAAAAGAGGGTGAGTTATCAAAGCTCAGATCAACGCTTGTAAGTGAGGCAAGCCTTTCATCAATGGCAAGAGATATGGATATTGGAAGATTTATCGCTCTTGGCAAGGGTGAACGGCTATCTCGAGGTTCAGAGAAGAACTCAATTTTAGCAGACACTTTTGAGGCTGTAATTGCGGCTATCTATCTTGAGATTGGTTTTAAAGATACATGCGAGCTTATTGCCTTTTATTTTGACGCTCAGATAAGCCAAATAACATCAGGCAGTGATACCTGCGATTACAAAAGCATGCTTCAGGAGATGGTTCAGGAGATAGGTAACTTTGCCCCGTGTTATACAATTTTAAATGAGACAGGTCCAGATCATGATAAGACCTTTGAAATTCTTTTAACTGTATTTGATATTGAGGCAAAAGGTGAGGGAAAAAACAAAAAATCAGCAGAACAGAATGCAGCAGCAAATGCGATTGCCATTCTTAAAGAGAAAAAGCGTTCCATACAAATGAATATTAAACAGGCTCTTATAAATTGAACAGTCCTAAACCCCTTGTAATTCCAATATTTATTCCCCATTCAGGCTGCCCTCATCAGTGTGCATTCTGCAATCAATCGATAATAACAGAGAAGAACAGAAGATATATAATCCCATCTGATGAGGAGATACAGAAGGTTGTAGAAGAGTTTCTCGCTTACAGAGGCAAAAGAGAAGAGGTTCAGCTTGCATTTTTTGGAGGAAATTTTCTTGGACTTCAGCCAGATGAGATAACGCTTCTTCTTTCGTCTGCCCAGCGGCTTGCAGATAGAGGAAAAATCGACTCTGTACGTTTCTCCACCCGACCAGATACAATCACCAAAGAGAGGCTTGAGCTTATAGCACCTTATCCTGTCTCAACCATTGAGATAGGAGTCCAATCAATGAGCGATCAGGTGCTGAAAATGGCAAGACGAGGACATACAGCAGAGGATACAATCAAGGCTGTGCGTATATTAAAAGAGTTTGATAGAAGCGGGCTATATACAAAATCGTCTGTGAAGAATTTAACAACTGCCCACTCAAACGGGCAAACAGGAAAAAAGTTCATAATTGGTATGCAGATGATGGCGGGACTTCCATCTGAATATGCCGATAAAAGAGCCGGTTGTGATAAAGCTCGATTTACAGATAATATTGATGAAGTACAATTTAAAGATGGTATTGAGGCAGCACAATTTAAATATGATATTCGGACAGCACAAAAAATAGCAGAGTTTAAACCCGATTTTGTACGAATATATCCGTTGATCGTTCTTGAAGGCAGCCTGATTGCCCGCTGGTATCGTGCGGGTAGATATAAGCCGATAAGTTTAGATGAGTGTGTCCAGCTTGTAAAAAAGATATATCTAATATTTCAACGGCACAATATTCCAGTTATCAGAATGGGCTTGCAGGCATCAGACCTTCTTCAAGATAAGCTATCCATGGTTGCAGGTCCTTGGCATCCTGCATTTGGTCATTTAGTCTATTCTGAAATATTTTTTGATAAAACAGTTGATTCGGTTGAAAAAGTCCTCTCCTCTAAAAATCTTATCAGCCATGATCTCAATCATGATCTTAATAATAAGGCAAAACAGTATTGCCATATTCAGAGCGGAAATCAGAGCAGAAATATAATTGCTGCTGAGACTAACTCTATTACTTTGACGGTTAATCCAGCCTCAATTTCAAGAGTTAGGGGCGATAAAAATCGTAATATCGAGCGTTTAAGAGAGATTTATCCGTCAGTTGAATTTAAAATCAAAGCTGATAAGAGAGTTGATAAAAATTCTATAAAAATCGAATAGAACCACTTGCTTAAAGCTGATAATTAAATATCATATCCCGCGATCTCGTTTAAATTCAGCCTGAAATTCGGCAAAATATCCCCCTTCAATCGCTTGGCGTATCTGGCTCATTAAATTTAAGTAAAAGTGGAGATTATGAATTGTATTTAATCGATAAGCAAGCAGCTCCCTTGATTTGTAAAGATGACGGAGATATGCTCTTGAATAATTTTGGCATGTGTAGCAGCCGCAATTTTTGTCAATTGGATCGCTATCTAACCTAAATCCTGCATTAGATATATTGATTGTGCCCTCTTGCGTGAATAGCTGACCATTTCTTGCATTTCGAGACGGCATAACGCAATCAAACATATCCACACCCATTCCTACCATCTCAACAAGATTTTCAGGCGTTCCAACACCCATAACATAGCGGGGCTTATTGTATGGAAGCAGCGGCACTGTGTGATCGGCAATCTCGTACATTAAATCTGTAGGCTCTCCAACACTTAAGCCGCCGACAGCGTAACCCGGAAAATCAAGCTCAACAAGCTGTTCTGCCGATATGGTTCTAAGCTCTTTATACATTCCGCCCTGCACAATTCCAAACAGTGCATTCTGTAAATTGTAACTGGATACTTCTAAAAGCTGGGATTTCCAGAAATCCAGACCCCTTTTTGCCCATTGGGTTGTTTTTTGTAGAGCCTGTATGCTCTCATTTTTTGTGGCAGGGTGTCCGATGCACCAATCCAATGACATCATAATATCTGAGCCGAGAATAGATTGAATTTCCACAGCCTTTTCTGGTGTGAATTTATGGGCAGAGCCGTCAATGTGCGATTGAAATGAGACACCTTCATCACTGAATTTGGCAAGTTTTGCAAGGGAGAAGAACTGAAATCCGCCGCTGTCGGTTAAGATAGGTCTATCCCAGTTCATAAATTTATGAAGCCCTTTTAAATGAGATATTACATCACACCCGGGTCTTAAATATAGATGATAGGTATTTCCAAGTATAATCTGTGCCCCGCAATCCTTTAAATCTTCAACTGAGACTGATTTAACAGTTCCTAAAGTGCCTACAGGCATAAAAATCGGGGTTTTTATCTCACCGTGCGAAGTGGTAATTACTCCTGTTCGTGCACGACTCTTCTGACACTGTTGTGATACTTCAAATTTCAGCATGTGTTCTTTTTTTCCATAAAACAGTTAATATTAATGTAAAATATCTTATGCAGATTTTAACTTGATTTTGATTATTATCAAGCACCTAATTGATATTTGATACTTACTCAAAGGGTGGTATTTTTTTAAAAAGCTCAATTATCACAATCAGCACCATTAAAAAACCTTTAACTATTGCTCTCTTGATGTTAATTTTACATATAACGACCATGCAATGAATCACACAACCAACAATGAAAGTCAGTTAAGAGACTTTCATATAAAATAGTTATAAATGAGCATAGAATCTTGGCAGGTTGATAAAATCGATTATTAACAGAGCAGAGGTAAATAATTATGAATATTATAGTAACAGGCGCATCTGGATTTGTTGGAACTCATCTTTGTCAGGTTTTAGTTGATAAAGGATATAATGTAACTGGAGTTGGCACATCAAAAAGACATAGACTTCAAGGAGTTGACCGTTTTGAGTGGATAAGTGCAGACACAACTATTGAGGGTCAGTGGCAAGATAAGATTAAAAGTGCACAAGCTCTAATCAACCTTACAGGCAAAAATATCTTTGGGTACTGGACAAGCGAATATAAGGCTCAGATATACCAAAGCAGAATATTGACTACCCGAAATATTGTAGCTGCTCTGCCTGATGGTAAAAAAACAGTTTTGCTCAACACGTCTGCTATTGGCTATTATGGAGATAGAGGGGAAGATTCTTTAAATGAGTCAGAACCCGCTGGCAGTGACTTTCTTGCAAAGGTTTGTGTTGATTGGGAAAATGCCGCACTAAAGGCTCAAGAGAAGGGAGCAAGAGTTGTGCTGATGAGATTTGGTGTTGTGTTGGGAAAAAATGGGGGTGCTCTTAAAAAGATGCTTCCTGCATTCAGCTTAGGCTTAGGTGGTCCGCTTGGAAAGGGGATTCAATGGTTTCCATGGATTCACCTTGACGATCTTATCAATGCAATTCTATTGTTTATCAAAGATGATAAAATATCTGGTCCTGTTAATCTTGTTGCCCCGGGTGCTCTAAGACACCGTGAATTTGCATCTGCACTTGGACAGGCGATAAATAGACCCGCTTTTATGCCTGCTCCTGCATTTATGATAAAAGCTATAATGGGAGAGATGGGAGGCTCGTTTTTGAGCAGTCAAAAGGCTCTTCCTGCTGTATTGAGTAACAACGGTTTTGACTTTAAGTATGGTGATATCAAAAAGGCTATAGAAAATATTCTGCTTATTTAAGTCAAATATGTTGGGCAAAGAAGAAGAATTTCACAACAGCAGGAGAGAACCGAGGGGGAAATCAAACGCTGAATCAATTAACACAAAAAAGCCCTGAACTTACAGGGCTTTTAGTGTTTAATTAGTTTTCTGTGAAAATTAACAGGGTGTAAATGTGTACAAATTCCCCATCATAAATGTATATTTTTGACTATTTCATTAATAAAATTGGTAAAGATACGTTATCTCGACAAACAGTCTCTCTGCCTTGATCCACCCAAGCATGCATAGTTTTATTTGTCCAAGTTGCAAGATTAAACAGCTTGGCTTCAAATTGGTTTCCAGTCACATGGATATATGTATTTGGTAAAACAATTGATGTATTAAGAATTGTGTTATTACCGCTTGAATAACTGACTTTGAAAGCACCGTTGTCTTGATACACACGCATATGTAAATCTTCATTGCCAAATAGATACTGAAAAGAGCTGTCTAACTGTCCATTAGTAACAAACCTCAAGTATATAAAAATTTTATCTTTTGCAATATAGACATCTTTCAAGTCACGTCCTGGGAGATTGTCGCATTCAGGACCGTCGTTGTCTGAAAAAATTTTGTCTTGTTCACTCCAATCACTATAGTCTCCATCAATTTTAATCTGCCTATCCCTTACTATGAAATTCAAGTATTGTTTTGTATAAGTAACGCTGCCATCATCTCCGAACATCAGAATAGTTTTGGAAGGTTGGTCTGAATTTTTTTCTTGCCACTGTCCTATTAATGTCTGACCAGCACCTAAAATTCGTTCCCATGTAGTAGAGTCGCCGGAAGGATCTAAAAAAACCAATTGAGCATCTGTTAAACTGATAAGAGCTATAGATATTTTACCCGGTTGAGGTCCATCTTCTATAAAGGTAGAGTGAGTGAAATCAATATTTATTTTTTCTGCATTTTGATCATATAAGAATTTTCCGGACGCTGTATCTGTAATATTGTTCGGCTTTACATTTTTAATTGTGAATCCTTGAGCTGTAAGTAGTAAATCCACTTCGTAGGTATCAGACATGAGAAACACTTTGGGTATATTCAGGTTACCTGTTTGCATATCGAATATTGCCTCATTGTCAGCGTTAGATATATTATATGTGGAACAGATAATTGTTAAAATCAAATATACTATTGGTAATATTTTCATAGTCTTCTCCCTGGTTTTTATTTGAGGTGTAAAGTTTTTACTTTTTCTCTAATGTTTTAAAAACATCTCTGGCACTCATTAAAGGCTCAAGTTTCCATGTAGAGCTTTCAATTTTGCAGAATGGAAGCATCAGTCTATTTATTTCAATGAGTGCTTCATCTCCTTTTCCTTTTTCTGCGTATATGAGATTATAACCCTTAAAGCAGCCATTGCCATCAGAGCATGAGAAAATCTGCCATTTTTTTAAGCAGGAAGGAAGTGGAGTCGAAGCCATTTCTATACTGCATTTCGTCCATTCGTCCGTCTTGTTGCCTGGCAACGTAAAAGTACCCATAAATATCATCTGTGTTACCTCCATTGTGAAAAATTTTAGTAAGGATCGAATTTTTAAAATAATGATAAAAAAAAGCCGAACTACCTTTTGGTAGCTCGGCTATCTCTTCAAGACCCGTGGCTTTCTGTCCCAGCTTCGCAACTGGTTTAGTTTTATCTAAAAATTGGACTATAGAAAAAAAATAAAAAAGTCAACACAAATAATTATCTATTAAATAATACTAACTATAGTATCTTTAATGATACAAATAAGTTTCTACTACTTTCCTTTTATGGTTACCTTTTTAACTTAGTTGTAAGGCAAAAGAAAATAAAAAAGCCCTGAATTTACAGGGCTTTTAGTATTAAAACGGATTGCTTAAAATGTTTGGGTGGTAGGCACGACCGGACTCGAACCGGTGACTTCTACCTTGTCGAGGTAGCACTCTACCAACTGAGTTACGCGCCTTTATTCCGACAAAAGCAGATATCATTGACTATGTTTTGTGTCAAGAGAAAATAAACTATGGATAACTTTACAGTTTTGTGGATAATTTTACATTTCTCATAAACCTTTCTTATAAACCGCATAAAAATTTTTCATCTGATTTTTACTTGATATCTAAGTTATGATATTATAATTAAAATTTAACTTAATCCTGCTGTTAAGTGCTCTTCGGTCTTCTATTCTCAATTTATAAAAATATGGATTCTATTGTGCTAAATAGATATTTAACCATGAAGAGTTAGAATGCAGGGGCGATACCCAAACGTGGTTTGTCCCTGCATTTTTTTATTAAAAAGATGAATTTTTTATAGAAATGATATTGTTTAAAATAATTTAGAGCGTACTGTATATTTTTGATAACACATTAATTTTTAAGGAGAAATTATGAGTCAGGACAATATTATCCGTTTTGCAAGCAGAATGGATCAGTTGCCGCCCTACCTTTTTGGTATGATAAACAGCATGAAGATGGAAAAAAGGCGTAATGGATATGATGTCATTGATCTTGGCATGGGAAATCCTGTTGATCCAACGCCGGATAATGTGATCGAAAAGTTAATCGAGGTTGCAAGAGACCCAAAAACCCACCGATATCCAATCTCTTCAGGAATGAAGAATTTAAAAAAAGAGATATCTCTATATTATAAAAGGCACTACAATATTGATTTAGATGCTGATTCAGAGACGCTTCTTACTATCGGCTCAAAAGAGGGAATATCTCATCTCTGCCTTGCTCTGCTTGGTCCGGGAGATTCTGTTTTAGTGCCAGCTCCTGCATTTCCAATCCATATCTATGCTGCTGTTATTGCAGGTGCAACAGTGGTGAGAGTTCCAATCTCACCGCCAGAATCTTTTTTAAACAGAATCGTTAATATCTGTGAATCATTCCACCCAGGTCCAAAGGTTCTGATGATCAACTATCCTCACAACCCTACAGGAACTTTGTGTGATACAGGTCTTTTTAAAGAGATTGTAGCTTTGGCAAAACGGTTTAAATTTATGGTAATTCATGATTTTGCCTATTCTCGAATAACTTTTGACGGATATAAGGCGCCAAGTTTTTTAGAAACTCCTGGTGCAAAAGATATCGGAGTAGAGTTTGGCTCATTCTCAAAATCTTATAACATGGCTGGCTGGAGAATCGGTTACTGTGTTGGAAATCCAAAAATCATTGCTGGTTTAAGCAAAATAAAAGGCTATTTTGATTACGGCATCTTTTCAGCCATACAGATTGCCGGAATTATTGCATTAAGGGATTGCGATGATACAATACCAGAGCAGGTTGCACTTTATCAGGCAAGAAGAGATACCCTCTGCAACGGTCTTGAGAGAATAGGCTGGCCTGTTACTCCGCCGGGTGCTGGAATGTTTACATGGGTTAAAATCCCTGAACCATACAGTAAAATGGGTTCTATGCAGTTTGCCATTGAGATGATGAACAGGGCAAATGTTGCAGTTGCACCAGGCATAGGTTTTAGCGAAGAGGGAGAAGGCTATTTGCGGCTTGCCCTTGTTGAAAATGAAGAGCGTTTAAGGCAGGCACTCCGTCAGATGAAAAAAGCTATGCAGGAGTTGGATAAGGAGGGGTTTTAAAAATATTTAAGATTTAACATAAACGGCTAAATTTTAACTAAACAGAGTTCACAAAAAATGCTCTTGCATCATAAACATTGAGAGATTATATAATTAATAAACTTTATAATGGTAGTTTAGGCTGCCATTCACAATTTTAAGTGTTGACTCATTAGGTACTTGTCAACACTATCATAAAAAACGGAGGTAATTTAAGTTGGAAATAACCATCACAAAAAAAGAGCAGAAAGGAAAAAGACCCGCAGATTCATCATTAGGGTTTGGAACACTGTTTACTGATCACATGTTTAATATGGATTACAATCCTGAAAAGGGCTGGCACAATCCACGTATTGAACCGTTTCACAATCTATCACTCTCGCCTGCAACTATGGTATTGCACTATGGGCAGGCTATTTTTGAAGGGCTTAAGGCATATAAAACTGCTGATGGAACAGTTCAGCTTTTTAGGGCAAGAGATAATTTTAAGCGGTTCAATAAATCTGCAAAAGGAATGTGCATACCTGAGATTGATGAAGAGTTTGCAATGCAATGTCTGAAAACCCTTCTAAAAGTTGAAAAAGATTGGATACCTGAAACTCCCGGGACATCTCTTTATATCCGTCCTACCATAATTGCAACTGATCCGTTCCTTGGTGTGCGTGCATCATACAACTATCGTTATTTTATTATTCTCTCTCCAGTTGGAGCCTACTATGCAGAAGGCTTTAATCCTGTTAAAATCTGGATATCTACAGATCATGTAAGAGCTGTAAAAGGCGGAATCGGCGAATATAAAGCTGCTGCCAACTATGCTGCAAGTCTCTATGCATCAGAAAAGGCGAAAAAAGAGGGATATGCCCAAGTGTTGTGGCTTGATGGTATTGAACAGAAATATGTTGAAGAGGTTGGTTCAATGAACATCTTTTTTGTGATCAACAACGAGCTTATAACACCTGAACTCAACGGAAGCATACTGCCAGGCGTTACAAGAAATTCTGTACTCCATCTTGGCAGAAAATGGGGAATGAATGTATCTGAGCGCAAGATCAGCATGGACGAGATTCTTGCAGCACATAAAAACGGTACTCTTCAAGAGATTTTCGGTTCAGGTACTGCTGCGGTTATCTCTCCAGTCGGTGAGGTGCGTTATGGAGATGATATTATGCACATCGGTGATGGCAAACCAGGTAAGATTGCTGTAAAATTCAACACAGCAATTACAGATATTCAGTACGGCAAGGTAGAAGATACTGAAAACTGGATTGAAAAGGTTTTCTAATATAATAAATTCGATTAAAAGTTTTTTTGACATTCTTCATTAAAAATATTTAACGATTTTGAATTAAAAAAATATTTGAGTGAAGGATGTCAATTTTTTTACTATTTATAAGTGACTGAGTGCTCATTCGGAAAAAATTTATCACCAAAATAGAATAAGGGGGAAAGTAAATGGCAAAGAAAAAAGAGCAACTTGTTCCGATTGGAACTAAGATTAAGCAGATAAGGCAGGAAAAAAAGATAACACAAGAGTTTATAGCCAATGAGACAGGGCTGTCAGTTGAGTTTCTTGAGCAGGTTGAAGCAGGAAAGAAAAGACCGCCGGTCGGCACACTTCTTCAGATATCTCGGGCATTAGGGATTGACTCTGGTTTTTTGCTAAAAGAGCAGGAAGATACAGCAGAAGAGCGGGTAAAGGCTTACACCAAACGGACAGATAACTATGCTTACACGCCTCTTACACCAGGAGCTGAAAACAAACATCTAAAGGCATTTAGAATCACAATTGAGGCTGGAAAAGCACATGAAGGGGTTGGCTTTCAACATGAAGGAGAGGAGTTCTCCTATGTGCTCAATGGAGAAGTTGAAATCACTGTTGGAGATCACGTTAATCGGATAAAAGCTGGTGAATCTCTTCATTTTAATTCTGGCATTAAACACGATCTAAAAAATGTTGGTAATACTGATGCAGAGTTGATCGTTGTGGTCTATACCCCTTAAAACTCAATCCATTAAAGGAGAGATAGATGTTATTTAATTTAACAGAAGAGCAGTTGATGATTCAAAGCATGGTCAGGGAGTTTTCCAGAAAGGTGGTAGCACCTACTGCTGCTGAACGGGATAAAACCAAAGAGTTTCCAGCCAAGAATTTCAAGCAGATGGGTGAACTCGGTCTTATGGGTATGATGATACCTCCTGAATATGGTGGTGAAGGTGCAGATGCAATATCGTATGTTCTTGCTCTTTCAGAGATTGCCTATTCATGTGCTTCAACCTCTGTTGTGATGTCAGTGCAAAACTCGATTGTGTGCGAAAGTATCTTAAAGTATGGAACAGAGGATCAGAAGAAGAAATTTCTCATTCCGCTTGCATCAGGAAAGATAATAGGTGCTTTTGCCTTAACAGAACCAGATGCCGGCTCTGACCCTGTTAGCCAAACTACAACAGCAGTAAAAGATAAAGATGAGTATGTTATCAACGGAACCAAAAGATTTATCACATCTGGTAAAAATTCAAGTGTGGTTATTGTAACGGCAAAGACTGATGAGAGTGCAGGTCACAGAGGCATTAGTGCATTTTTAGTTCCTAAAGGTCTTGCAGGATTCAGTGTTGGACACATTGAAGATAAGATGGGCTTGAGAGCTTCTGACACTACAGACCTTATCTTTGAAAACTGCCGTGTGCCTGCTGAAAATATCTTGGGCAAAGAGGGAGATGGATTTAAAATTGCCATGTCCGGCTTAGATGGAGGACGAATCGGTATTGCAGCCCAATCTCTTGGAGTTGCTGAAGCTGCATTTGACGCTTCAGTAAAATATACACGTCAAAGACGGCAGTTCGGGTGTGCAATTTCAAAGCATCAAGGCATTAGATGGCAGATTGCAGATATGGCAACACAGATTGAGGCAGCAAGGCAGCTTATTTTGTCAGCAGCAGCTATGAAAGATAGAAAGGAGAAGTTCACAACTCAAGCATCAATGGCAAAGCTGTTTGCATCTGAAATGGTCAATCAGATTACGGCAAGAGCTATTCAACTGCATGGTGGATATGGATTTACAAAGGATTATGATGTTGAGAGATATTTCCGTGACGCAAGGGTTTTTACAATTTATGAGGGAACTTCAGAAATTCAGAGGATTGTTATATCAAATAATATTTTGAAAGATAAACGCAGTTGATAAATATTACAGTAGAGACGCACGGCTGTGCGTCTCTAAATCATTTGTGGGACTCTAAATTGTTTGTGCTAAATTATTTGCGTATGTTTAATATTATTTAGCTTTATACCAATAAAGGCATTACTCTTTCATAAAAATCTTTGATGCAAGTTCAATATCTTCAGGGGAGAAAACAAACAGACATTTGCCGCCTGACGATGAGACAGAGCCGTAAACATAGTTGATGTTAATTCCCTCTTCTCCAAATTTTTTCGTCACCTCAAAGAGCCGTCCAGGTGTATTCTCAAGTTCAATAGCAATCAACTCTTTAGTATCAAATAGATACTCTTTCTCTTTAAGAATAGCTACAGCCTCGTCAGTTTTATCAACAAGCATACGGATAAGAGCAAATTCAGCAGAGTCCCTTCTTATGGAGCTGTAACTTGCAGAAGATGCAATTCTTTTCAAGGATTTGCCTCTTGCCTCAAAAAGATTCTGAACATAACTTGAAGCATCTTGAATAGTTATAGCATCAATATTAACTCCTGATTTACTCATCAGTTCAGCAAGTTTGGCAAGCTCTCCTGGTACATTCTTCAGAAAAAGAGAAATTTCTGTTCTGATCATAACAACCTTCTCCCCTTGATTATATTGTTTTTGTATTATTTAATCTCTTAAAAGAGACCGGTTTATAGGATTGAATCATTGTTGCTTTAAGTATATATATTATCAATACAATATATGTAATTTAAGATGCAGCCGCAATCTTTAATCCTTCATCAAAAGCCTGCATGTTAATTGGTATAAGTTTGGGCTTTGATGAAAACTCCTCTTGAACACATTTTCTCAAAATTTCAACGTCAACCATACCGCTTTTTGCTGCAAATGCACTTACAGCAATAATATTGGCACATTTTACGCTGCCAATTTTAATTGCAGCATCATTAGCAGGAACAATAAGCTCCTGAACGTCACCTCTGCCGCTTCTAACTGGAATCAAAGAGCTGTTGATAAGAACAACTCCGCCGGTTTTTACAACAGGTGCAAATTTTTCAAGCGATGGACGGTTCATTGCTACAAGATGAGTAGGATTTTTAATAATAGGCGAACCGATAAGACGATCGCTTACTATAACTGTACAGTAAGCTGTGCCGCCTCTCATTTCAGGTCCATACGATGGAATCCACAGCACCTGCGCCCCCTGTTTCATGGCTGCATAGGCAAGCAGCTTGGCACTTAGCAAAATTCCCTGACCGCCAAACCCTGCAAACATTACCTCTTTTTGCATATATAATTACTCCTTAATTAATTAAAACTCCCCTTTATTCAGGTTTTTTGAATTCACCTAAAGGATAGTAGGGAATCAGGGTATCTTCTGCCCATTTAAGTGCGTTTATAGGTGTCATACCCCAGTTGGTAGGGCATGTGCTGATAAGCTCCACAAAGCTGAAACATTTATGTGCCATCTGGTACTCAAATGCCTGAAGAATAGATTTTTTTGCCTTATTTATATATTTAGGTTGAGTCAGAGCCTGACGGGCAATATATCCTGGTGTGGCAAGGCTTGAGAGAAGCTCGCACATACGGATAGGCATACCAGTCTCTTCAACGTTTCTGCCGGCAGGTGCTGTTGTTGCTCTTTGACCCGGCATTGTTGTCGGTGCCATCTGTCCGCCTGTCATTCCGTAAATTGCATTGTTGATAAATATTGTGGTGAACTTTTCCCCACGGTTTGCTGCATGAATAATCTCGCCCATACCGATGCTTGCGAGATCGCCGTCTCCTTGATACGTAAATACCATAAGATCAGGTCTTACCCGTTTCATGCCGGTTGCCATAGCAGGAGCACGCCCGTGAGCTGCCTCCTGAAAATCGCATGTAAAATAATTGTATGCCATAACTGCACACCCTACAGGTGCAATGCCAACAGTTCTGCCTCTGATACCAAGCTCATCGATCACCTCTGCCACAAGACGGTGGGCAATTCCATGAGTGCACCCGGGACAGTAATGTGTATAGGCATCTGAAAGGGCTTCTGGTCTTGAAAATGTTTTTCCCATATGTTTTCTAATTTCCTTCAATTATCAGCAGGTACAAAGTATATTGTATCCTTACTATAGAACCAATTGATATCTTTAACAATCGGCTAATTATTTGTTGTTAAGCAGTGAGAGGATATGCTCTGCAACCTCTTCAGGTGTATAGATATCTCCGCCGCACTGACCAAACCATGTGACCTCTCTCTTGCCCTTAAGAGAGCGTTCAACATCTTCAACCATCTGACCCATACTCATCTCAATGCTGACAACTCTTTTACAGCTCGGCTTTATAGCAGCATCATAGATTGCCTTTTCAGGAAATGGGAAGAGTGTTTTTGGTCTTATCATACCAATCTCAAGACCTTGAGCCTTCATGTTATCAATTGCAGTTTTGCACACACGGCTCATTGTGCCGTAACTTACAATAAGAGCCTGATAATCGCCGTCTGTGTTGTAAGCCTCAAACCTTACCTCATCTCTTTTCATCAGTTCATATTGGGCTTTAAGGGTAAGGTTGTTGTCGTTTAACATTTTAGGATCAAGAAAGAGCGATTTAACAATATTTTTCTTTGTGCTTCCTCTTTTATCCATGCCGGTTGTTGCCCAATCATCTTTGTTTGATGGCGGAACATATAAATTTTCAGGAAACTCAACAGGCTCCATCATCTGACCGATAAGACCGTCTCCTATGATCATTACAGGACCACGATATTTTTCAGCAAGCGGAAATGCCATCATGGTCATCTCTACAGCCTCCTGAACTCCGTCAGGTGCTAAAACAAGCAGATGATAATCGCCATGACCTCCACCTTTTGTTGCCTGAAAATAGTCTCCTTGAGAAGGAAGAATTCCGCCAAGACCTGGACCACCGCGGACAATATTTACAAATACTGCCGGACATCTTGCACCTGCAATATAGCTTATTGCTTCACTCATAAGGCTGATGCCAGGACTTGAAGAGGTAGTCATAACCCTTTCACCACAGCCGGCAGCACCGAAAATCATATATCCAACTGCAACTTCGCTCTCTCCTTGAACAAAAACGCCGTTTACTTCCGGCATTCTTTTGGCAAGATATTCCGCAACTTCTGACTGCGGAGTAATAGGATAAGCAAAATAGTTAAGACAGCCCGCACGAATTGCAGCTTCTCCAATGGCTTCATTTCCCTTCATCAATACTTTAGCCATTATTTTCCCTCCATATTTGACACAACAGCCTCTTTACTCCGTCTCTCTTTTGGAGAAGAAGCTTCTGTTCCAATAATTGTTATAGCCACATCAGGGCACATTACACAACAGAGTGTGCAGTAAATACAATCTTCTGGTCTTGCCTGAAATGCTGGAAAATATCCCTTTGGACTAACTTTGTCCGAGATTTCTAAAACCTTTTTAGGGCATACATTTACACACAGACCGCACCCTTTACATCTTTCAGAATCAATAATATGCTTAAATGCCATGAATTATTCTGTTCCTTTATTATACTTCTATTTATTTATATTACCTTTTCCAAGGTGGCAAAAGCCTCCTTTCGATCGGCAGAACAGGAGTTTTAAATCGCTGTAACTCAACCATTGGCAGCAAGTTTACATCTATTGTAATAAATTCGACTTTTCTGCCCGACTGCAACGAGACATCCTGTATCAACTCATATCCTCTGTATATATCATCTGGCGATGTCAACTCCATCAGATTGGAATTACTCACAAGACCAGTAATTTTTAGTTTTGACGTATATTCAATCTCCTCCATTATTTTAAGACAACCTTTCACACTATCTGTAAATGGTCTGAAAGGATTTACAACCTGTATCATATTAATTTTTCTGCCAGCAAAAGCATCTCCAAGAGCTGCAAGCACAGTAACACCAACATCATCACCTCCAGCATCAAGTATCACAATATCAGGAGGATTTCTAATAATACCTGCAACCCCGCGTGTTAATATAGGAAGATCAGCCTGCATATATTTTGCATCTGGAAGCACGACATTTATACCACACTCTGTAAGTGCATCTCTTGCTTCTCTGGTTCTAAAATAGGGATTTACCAAATCCAGATCAGCAATAGCAACATCAAGACCCGCTTTTTTTCTGTTAAAGGCAAGATTTACAGCAGTTTCTGTCTTTCCGCTTCCATAATTGCCGCATATAATTACAATTCCATCTAAAGAGATTTCTTGTGTTTTATCAAATTTATCGGTCAATTCATTAATGTCCTAATTGTTATATTATTTCATAACTCAGCAGATGCCGACTTCATATCATACTGCTCTAACGCTTTTTTCATCGGCTCTATTTTTGTCTTCAAGGTTTCAGATAAGGAGCGTGTATTTTTTATAGTTTGTATTAATATTGATGTGTCAAGCTCAATCTGATCTGATATAAATGATTTTTCAATCGACTCTTTTACAACAGCCTCAATATCTGCCCCGCTAAAACCTTCAGAATCTTTCAGCAGTTTTATGGTATCGACCCTTTTACTCAATTTGCCCCGTTTTCTCAAATGAATTTCAAATATTTTTCTTCTCTCATCGGGCTTTTTTTGTGACTTGAGCTTTGTTTTTAAGATACTTTTTTCAATTCTCAAGACAGCCAATATTATTAAACTCTTCACTCAGATTTTGTAGTTTTCAAGAATTTCGTCAATATTATTACAACTCTCCTATAACCCCTTTATGTCTTGTATAGGATTGTAATCCTTAAGAGATTTTCCCATAAATCATATCGGCAATTGCATCACCCATCTGGGCAGTTCCAACAGCTTTTAATTTGTCTAAAGTAAGGTCTGCGGTGTATATCCCCTTCTCAAGCACAGCAGAGACAGCATCAACAATGCCGTTTGCAGCATCAACAAGATCAAGGCTGTATTGAAGCATCATGGCAGCAGAGAGAATCTGGGCAATCGGATTGGCAACTCCTTTTCCTGCAATATCAGGAGCTGAACCGCCAGCAGGTTCAAACAGCCCGAAATTTTTCTCATTTATGCTTGCAGATGCAAGAAGCCCCATAGAACCTGTTATCATTGCACACTCATCAGATAGAATATCCCCGAACATGTTACCGCAGAGAAGCACATCAAACTGGTGGGGATTTTTTACAAGCTGCATTGCTGCATTATCAACATAAATGTGGTTGAGCGTAACATCAGGATACTCTTTAGCAACTTCAACGACCACTTCACGCCAGAGAACCATTGAAGAGAGGACGTTGGCTTTATCCACAGAGGTTACAAGCCTTCGGCGTTTACGTGCAGCTTCAAATGCAGAGCGTGCTATTCTATCAATCTCAAAACGGGTGTAAACAAGAGTGTCATATCCTTTTTCCTCCATGCCAGAGCCTTCACGACCTTTTGGCTTTCCAAAATAGATGCCGCCTGTCAATTCTCGAACACATAAAATATCAAACCCGTCTTTAATAATCTCTGGCTTAAGCGGAGAGGCAAAAGCCAATGATTTAAATACTTTTGCCGGTCTTAAGTTGCAGTAAAGTCCGAAATGTTTACGCAGCGGCAAAAGTGCCCCACGCTCAGGCTGCTCTTCAGGCGGAAGAGATTCCCACTTAGGACCGCCCACAGAGCCGAACAAAATTGCATCGCTGCGTTCGCATATCTCAAGAGTTGACAGAGGAAGAGCCTTGCCATGGCTGTCAATTGCGGCACCGCCGATATCGGCGTGTCTATAATTCAGCTTAAAACCATACTTTTCACCTGCTGCATCAAGCACCTTTACAGCCTCTTTCATAACCTCAGGTCCGATTCCGTCTCCAGGAAGAAGTGCAATATTTTTTCCCACAAAAGCTCCTTATTATAAATTCTAATTAATATGTTTAGTTATCTTTTTAATTGTAGATAAATTTTAGATGTTAGATGAATACTATTTATTAATTGATGATGCAATATCAAATTATTAAAGCTGTGTACATCTTACAGCAAGGACAAACGCACTAAAACAGCATATATTAGTCAGTTGTTATTTTTGAGTCAAGAATGGTGTGTCGATACGGGGTTAATATAATTGTGTTAAATTCTGTATGTTGAAATAATATAGGGTAATCATGCAGGACAATCGTATGAAACTTTATATTCAGGGAAGTTGTGATGGATATTTGTCATCTCATTTTGCCCTTTTACATCCAATGTTTCTGAGCAGCCCTCAAAGCCCCGCCCCAGATATCTGCCATCTTTTGACTGAAAAGATAAAAGTAAATTGATAATTTCTTATAGGCATTGTTCATGCAGATTGAAAGAGCTATATGTGCAGCTTCTTCTGCAGGATAGCCATAGACACCGCATGAGACGGCTGGAAATGCTATTGATTTGCAGTTGTGAGAGACAGCGAGTTCAAGGCTGTTTTTATATGCAGACTTAAGATGCTTTTCTGGTGCTTCATCACTCATGTAAATAGGTCCAACAGTATGAATCACATATTTTGCTTTCAGATTTCCAGCAGGGGTGATTCTTGCCTCACCAACAGGACATCTTACACCATTTACGGGTTGGATTTTTTTGCACTCCTCAAGTAAAATATGCCCTGCTGCTTTGTGTATCGCACCATCAACTCCGCCGCCTCCAAGCATTACAGGGTTGGCAGCATTCACGATTGCATCAACTTCAGCGGTTGTAATATCGCCTATGATAATTTTAATATTTGTCATTGGTGTCCTTTTCTGTAAAACCATCAGAGTATTAATATAATAATGACAGCCTGTTCCATTATATTAACTCCTTTGATTATTTATCATAGCTGCCAACTCAGTCTTACGTATTCTGCGGTAACTCCCCTTTCCTTTTTTAGCTCTGAAGACCTGCGGTGGTCTTTTAGAAATTGGAATACGTCCTATTTTGCTTGGGTCAATCAGAATGTGTATTGAAAACTTTTTCATGGTATTTCCTTCCTTATTTTTATCATTATCATCAAAGATTTTAAGATACCTCTTACCTATTCCAACTGGTAATACTTTCATGTTTAGCAGCATCCTTTTTTTTCTTATCAAGTTGTCAAGAATAATAGCATCATTTTCTTAAGAATCCAATCTTCTCTCCTTCTACATAACGCTTTTTATGGACTGCCTCATGAATTATAGCCTGAACACACTCGTCATGTGTCAATTCATCTGGAGGATAAAAGGCAAAGTTGTTTCTGACAACCTTAAAATCACCAGCAGCAAGCGTTGTCTGCTGTTTTAAGAGAGATTCATTTTTAGAATCAAGTTTATCAGCAATCATAGGAGCTATCATCTTGTTATAAAAAATCATATTGCCGTCACCTGTAAGATATTTAAGCCCGATTTTATGGCTGAATCTTCTCATTGAAGCAGAATCCATCTCAGATAAAAGATTGGTTGTGCAGATTAAAATCCCTCTGAACCTCTCCATCTGGTTTAAAAACTCGTTGGTAAAGCTCACCTCCCAAGACCTTTGAGCTTTTTCACGATTGAAAAGCATTGAGTCAGCTTCATCAAACACAAGAACCGCCTCCTCTTTTTCAGCCTCTTCAAAAGCAGACCTGATGTTTTTCTCAGTATCACCAACCCATTTGGATTGAATATCACTGATTGACTTATACACAATGCTTCTATCAAGCATATTGGCTATGTATTTGGCAAGCTCACTTTTTCCTGTTCCAGACTGACCATAAAACAAAATATTAAGATTGTTGACACCCGCCTTTCTTCCAGATTTTAAATACTCGTCAAACTTTTTGATTTTAACTAAGACCTGATTGAAATCGCCTTCAATATTGAGTCCTTCTAAAGAGTAATCAGCATCAATATTGTTTTTATCTTTAATCGGGTTGCCATGATTTAAAAGAGTCTGATGTGCATTAAGTGTCAGTTGAATTGAATTTATGAATTTATCTCTTGTTTCGTCTAAAATTTCGTCATTACCATTTTTTATTGCAGTAACTTCAAGAGCTTTTTTAACAGCAAGGTCAACAGCACCAGCACTTACATCATAACGACTTGCAAGCTCTTCAATATTTTTATGGTCAATTAGATTAGATATTTCATGCCTTTTAAGCACATTTTCCCAAAGCTGAACCCTCTGCTTACGGTTAAACGGCTTAAAATGTATGCTGTAAGCAAACCGCCTCATTACTGATGTTTCAATGCTGTCAATACTATTGGTAATCCAGATAAACTTTAGATTCGGCTCATCAAGCAGATCATTGAGCCACCCTTTATCTTGAATCTCGCCTCTTGATGTCCATGCACTTTGAGTATTTAAAAGGTTATCTGCCTCATCAACTATTATCAGCGGTCTGTTATTGGCGTTCATGTTAATACAAGCCCTGATTGCTGTCTGGCGTGTCGAACTTTTATTATCCTCATCGTCATCACCGCCTCTTAAAATCTCAAAAGCAGGGCAGCCAAGCTGTTCTGCCAACCCTCTTGCAAAAGAAGATTTCCCTGACCCAGGAGAGCCGTAAAGCAGAATATGGTTTGATGATTTGCCGTTATAGTTTAAAAGGCTCAACAGATGCTCCATAACTTCAGAATCAATAAAATGGTAATCAAGGGGCATGGTGCTTTTTTCAACATGCTGATAAAATCCTCGTGAAAAAAGTTTGTCCGCAGGGTATTGAAGCCAGCTTACAATATTATCTTCAATAGAAAAGTTACCACCGCTGTAAGAGTTAAAATCAAGAATTGCAGCTTTTTTTAATGAGCCGTGCAAAACTGAGTATATGCTTTTGCAATCATTTCCAAGAATAGAAGTCAGGTATTTTTTCCCTGAATATTCATTACATTTTAGATGGCTGATAAAATAATCTCTCCAACTTTCGCAGATTTCATTGATAAAGAGAAATGTGCAAAGCTCAGTCTCAGCATCATTAAGATTGAACATCTTTTGGAGAAGCTCAATGTTTTGTTCAAGCTCTCCTTCTGCTCTATTTTTGAAGCTGTTTATCTTATTATCTATGGCGTTAAGAAGAAGAATTTTAAATCTTTTGAAATGTTTGGAGTCTGTTCTTTTCAAAAGCTCCATAATATCAGGATTACCAGATTGGTCGGTCGGAATCTCATCAGCAGTTTGAATAACAGAATCATCTAAAATGCTGTAAGGGTCTTCAAATAATGGATTAAACTTTTGGTGTTTACCTCTGTTAGGTTTCTTTCCCTGCCTGCCTTGAAATATACAATTAAAAAGAAAATCAGTAATAGCAGCAGTATCATTTTCAAGTCCCAATAAGACAATTTCCATAGTCTCCTCATCAATGATAAAGTGCTTATCTATGATTCTGTAAAGATAACCAAGTAATTTTGTTAAAATAAATTTTTCATTATCATCATGCTTGTAGTAGATTGCATTTGATGCAATGTGGTTATATGAACTTCTTCTTCGTCTTGATAACCTTGATAGATGACCCATGTTTTTTGTTCTCCTTGATTTAAATAGTCAATTTAAACATAGCTGTTAAAACAAAAAGAGAGGCTTGATGCTGCCCTTTTGTTTGATTGATTTCAGCCAATATAGTATGTTATCGTTCCATAGGACGTAATGATAATCATGTTTTATAAATATTTTTAATATATAGATAATTTTAAATAATTCAGGATAGTTATGCCTAATAAACAAATTACAGACAACACCTACGGACAGAAGATAATCCATCTTTTTGCCAAACTTTTATTTTCTGGGGAAAAGCACTCATTAGAGCATTAGATAAAAACAGGGCGCTGCTTGCTGATAAAAATACAGGTTCATCACGCCATTTTGCCTCTATAATTCCAGGGACAATTGATTACACAAACCACAAAGAAATCATCTCCAATCTTATAACAGCAATGGAAAAGAGCCTTATCTGCAAAATCAGCTATAAAAAGGTCTTTGCAGCTAAAAGCTCAACATTTTACATAAAGCCGTTAAAATTATTTTCTAATAAAGAGACGCTGTATCTTCATGCAAAAATAGCACCAAAGCCCAATACAGATATAAAATTAAGTGATACAGCAAAAAAGAAAAGATTTAAGAAGCCTGGCTTTGACCCTCTGCTTGCTGTCCACCGATTTGAAAAAGTAGAGCTTACTGATAAACCGTTTATGTTTCCGCCTGATTATGATTTTGAAAAGATTTTTAATGAAAACTTTGGAGTGATGAAAGATGAGGCTTTTGAGGTTAAAGCTGAATTTACAGGCTTTGCATCTGTCTATGTTTCTGAAAGAATCTGGAGCGGAGACCAGCAGATAACAAGAAAGAATGAAGCCCCTGATAATGAGGAACGCAGCATTGAGCTTACATTTACAGCCTCATCAGTTCCAGAAACCATAGCTTGGCTGTTATCTTTCGGCAGTGAGGCAAAGGTTCTTGAACCTGATTGGCTTGTAGATGAGATGATAGACCAGATAAAAAATATGAATCATAAATACCAAATTTAAACTAACTCAAAACTCCCTCCTTGTCTCCAAACTAAATTCTAAAAAAAATCAAAAAACATCATTGTCGTTACGCCTGATGGAACACCGCTGTTTTATATTATCCCCTTAACCTCATTATCTATTATCGACACCAGTAGAAGATGAGCAGTAAAAAAACCATATTAACCATATCTAATATTTGAGAGCATATTTTGTTATTGAGACATTTTAGTGAGTCAATGCTTGACCATGACAATGTGCCTACAGAGGAACTGTTCAAAGAATACTTGGACATGAAAGCAGACTTACCACAGAGATATGCCTGCATTCTATAGGTGATGGCGAGCGTCTTGCTGTTGGTTGTCTGGATAATTGGTTTAGAGAAGTTTCTCACACAGTTGATTAGTATCAAAAAAAAAGAGGCTGACAAGTAGCTCGTCAACCTCTTGAGTTTATTTAATATTTTGTGGTGGGCCGTCCGCGAATCGAACGCGGAACCTACTGATTAAGAGTCAGGTGCTCTACCGATTGAGCTAACGGCCCCTTCTATTTTGAACAAAAAACAGAGGGAATTTAACAGCAATGATCGCTTATGTCAAATATTTTTTTGTTGCAACATTTTGTTATTGCCCTGTATATATGTCTTATAATTGACGACTCAAAAAAGCTACTAAATATTATACGTTATGACTAAACTAATATATTTTAAAATTTTAAGGATACAACTTTATGGATAATCAAAAATCACAAAAATTTTTTGAAGATGCTGCATTAGTAATACCCGGCGGCGTAAACTCTCCTGTCAGGGCATGCGGCTCAGTCGGCGGAAAACCTCTTTTTATTGAAAGGGCAGATGGAAGCAGAATATTTGATGTTGATGGCAACAGCTATATTGATTATGTGGGATCATGGGGACCAATGATACTTGGGCATCGCCACCCGGCAGTTATAGCTGCTTTGGAAAATGCGATTAAAAGCGGCACAAGTTTTGGTGCGCCCACTCCTTTAGAGACTGAGCTTGCAAATCTTGTTATTGAGTTTGTTCCATCAGTTGAAATGGTTAGAATGGTCAACTCTGGAACTGAAGCAACTATGAGTGCTTTGCGTCTTGCCCGAGGCTTTACTGGTAGGGATATCATCATTAAATTTGATGGCTGCTATCATGGTCATGCAGATACTCTGCTTGTTGCTGCAGGCTCTGGCGTTGCAACTCTTGGTATTCCGGGAAGTCCAGGGGTTCCTGAGTCTGTTATTAAAAATACGCTGTCAATTGAGTATAACAATATTGATGCTTTTGCAGAAGTTATGAACAAAATGGGCGACAAAATTGCTGCTGTTATTGTCGAGCCTGTTGCTGGAAACATGGGTATGGTGGCTCCTGTTAAGGGATTTCTTGAGACTCTGCGGGAATTGACCTCAAAGTATGGTGCTATTTTGATATTTGATGAGGTTATGACTGGCTTTAGAGTTGCAAAAGGCTCTGCCCAAGGGCTTTTTAAAATCACTCCTGATCTCTCATGTTTTGGCAAAATTATAGGCGGCGGTCTTCCTGTAGGTGCTTATGGAGGCAGACGTGGGATTATGAACCATATTGCACCTATCGGACCTGTATATCAAGCAGGCACTCTTTCAGGAAATCCGCTTGCAATGGCTGCCGGCATTGCTACACTAACCGAGCTTAAAAAACCCGGATTCTATGAATCTCTTGAAGCAAAAACAGCAAAACTTATAGATGGTCTTAAAAATGCCGCCCAATCTGCCGGAATTGATGTTACAGCAAGTCATATCGGCTCAATGGCAGGACTCTTTTTCACAGCCGGACCTGTCAATAACTTTGATGATGCAAAAAAGAGCAACCTTGAGAGATTTGGAGTATTTTACAGAACTATGAGAGAAAAAGGCATCTATCTTGCACCTTCTCAATTTGAGGCTTGTTTTGTCTCGTCAGCACACAGTGATGACGATATTTCAGAGACTATTAAAGCAGCACAAGAGGTTATGAAGGGTCTTGCATAATATGGATTTAACCAATAATTTCATTCCAAAAGATGTGAAAAAAATCCATATAATTGCAGCGTGTGGAACAGGTATGGGAGCTTTAGCCTGTATGCTTCAAGATATGGGATTTGAGGTTACCGGCTCAGATCAGAACATCTATCCGCCGATGAGCGATTTTTTGATAGAAAAGGGGGTCAGGCTTTTTAAGGGATTCAGCCCCTCAAACTTTTTAGCTCTCCAATCGCGGTTAGAAGGAGATATAGAAGAGAGAACTCGGCTCAACAAATTGAAAACTCCTGATCTGGTAATTATCGGCAATGCTGTTACAAGAGACAATGTTGAAGCTGCTGCTGTTATGGAAAATGGCATTCCATACTGCTCAATGCCGCAGGCTCTAAACCACTTTTTTGCAAAGAATAAAAAGATATTGATTGTTACTGGAACTCATGGAAAGACCACAACCTCATCAATTCTTGCACATGTTTTAAATGAAGCAGGTCTTGATCCATCTTTCATGATTGGCGGAATTGTCAAAGAGTTTAACAGCAACTATCGTGTTGGGAAAGGCGATTATATTGTTATTGAAGGTGATGAGTATGATACTGCTTTTTTTGATAAGGGACCCAAATTTATGCACTACACCCCTTATGCAGCGATAATCACCAGCGTAGAATTTGATCATGCTGATATTTTTAGAGATATTGACCATATAAAAGATGCGTTCAGGCAATTTGTGTCAAAAATTCCGCAACAGAGCCTTATTATAGCTTGCGGAGAAGATTTAAATTTACCAGAAATTCTCGAATCTGCTGTATGTCCTATACAATATTATGGTGGAGGCTCTTATGACTGGTCATACAACAATCTTAAAGTTGAAAGTGGATATACAAATTTTTTATTAAAAAGAGCAGTTAATGCTATCTTGCAAAAAGATACGCTGCAAGAAGATGGTTCAAATTCTAATAATCGTGCTAATAACAGCATCGGGAGCATCTCGTTAGATACAGATTCTCTTCAGATAACAACCCCTCTTATGGGCAGGCACAATGTAATGAACACTCTTGCTGTGTTTGGTGTTGCAAAACAGATTGGAATTGCAGATGATGTAATTGTAAAAGCATTAAAAACTTTTGCAGGAGTGAGAAGAAGACAAGATATAAGAGGAGTTAAACTGGGCATAACTGTTATGGACGATTTTGCACATCATCCGTCTGCTGTAAGAGAGACCATTGCAGGAGTTAAACCTTTTTTCCAAGAGGGCAGGCTTATTGCTGTTTTTGAGCCAAGAACTAACTCAAGCATGAGAGATATTTTTCAAAATGACTATCCTAAAGCCTTTGATGGTGCTGATATTGTCTGTATAAGAAAACCCTCTATGTTATCTAAAGTTCCTGAAGATCAAAGAATGGATACTCAAAAACTTGTTCAAGATATTGTAAAGCGTGGTATTAATGCTTTTTATTTTGATGACACAGAGAGTATTATTGATTTTTTAACAGCACAATCTAAGCCCGGAGACCTGATTTTAATCATGTCCAACGGAGGATTTGATAATATCCACCAGAGGGTGCTTGAAAAGTTATAGCCGGTTGTCAATTAATGTAGTCGGCTGCCCATTAAATTAAAAAAAATTTTAAGGTGTATATATATTGAAAAACATTAAAAAAGCAGTATTTATAAGAGTTGTTATGATAGGTATGCTGCACACCTTTCTTTATTTATGGCTTGTCCCTTTTGAAATCTACCCAAGATTTGGCAATGATGGATTTATGTTTACTGTAGCGGTTGCTGCGGTGATCTCTATCTCAATGGTTGGAACGCTGTTCGTTGGAAGAAAAAAGAGAGATAAGCCTGAAGAATCTGAACAAAATATGGCAGGTTAGGAGAGATAATTTTATGATAGACCAAGATAATATTGAAGATAATGAGTTAAATGATGAATTTTCTGATGATAACGAAATAGATGACGGCTATGAATTAGACGATGATTCAGATTCAGACTATAGTTTAGAAGCTGTTGATAATTTGGGCACTAAATCTAATGCAAAACGATATAATAGTGGGAATAGCGGGAAAAAAATTGAGTGGGAACCCTCATTAAGTGTTGATATTCCTGAGATTGATGAGCTTCAGAAAAGAGTTTTTGTGTTATTAAACGGGCTTATTAATCAGCATGAGTTAGATGACGAGATGATAAAAGACTCTGCATCAATGGTGGCAGAGCTTATTGAGTACAGCAGATATTACTTTAGCAAAGAAGAGGAGTATCTGAGAAGATGCGGCTATCCTGATATAGATTCCCACTCCAAAGAGCACCGCCAGTTTATAAAAAACAGTATTGCTCTAAGAAGACATGTTTCTGAAGATAAAAGAAATTTATCATATGATGCTGTAAGCAATCTTAGGGATTGGTTAGTCAGCCATATTTCAGGTAGTGATCATATGTATGTCCCATTTGTAAGAATTAACAACTATGTGGAAGATTGTAGGCTAAAACGATAAATTGTGTGCCCCTTTTTAAAAGGCAGGTAAACTCTTAAGATATGGAGATTATAAAATAAAATGAAGCCGGTTGTTGCCCTTGTGGGACGTCCCAATGTTGGTAAATCGACCCTTTTCAACAGAATAACGAGAACTAAAAAAGCATTAGTTGATGATTTTCCGGGCGTTACCCGAGACAGACATTATGCTGATGCTGTATGGAATGAAAAAGAGTTTACCCTTGTTGATACAGGCGGATTTCTTCTGTCTGATGATGATATATTTGCAGCAGAGATACGCCAGCACGTTGAGATTGCAGTAAATGAGGCTGATGTCGTACTTTTTGTATTAGATGGCAGAGCAGGAATATCTCCGTTTGACCGCGATCTTGCAGATGTTTTAAGGCGTACTCAAAAGCCTCTGTTTTATCTGATAAACAAGATTGAAAATGAGAGCCAGAACTATAATATCTCTGAATTTTACTCTTTAGGCATTGATAAGTTCTATCCTGTTTCTGCCGAGCATGGTTTGGGTATAGAAGACCTGCTTGACGAGGTGGTCTCTATTTTTCCAGACCAGACCCAATCAGATATAGATGCTGATAGTGATAAAGAGATTTGCATTGCAGTTGCAGGCCGCCCCAATGTTGGTAAGTCGTCTCTTATAAATAAGCTGTTTGGCGAGCAGAGGCTGATGGTAAGCGAGCAGGCAGGCACTACAAGAGATTCAGTATCACTGACCATTGAACATAATGGAATCCATTTTAAACTAATTGATACAGCAGGTATAAGGAGAAAGGGCAAAGTTAAAGAAAAGATTGAAAAATTCTCAATCATTAAATCTCTTCAAAGTTTGGACGAGTGTGATGTTGCCCTGATTTTGATTGATTCCAGTGAGGGGATAACAGATCAAGATGTAACCATTGCAGGATATGCCCAAGATAGGGGCTGTGGTGCAATTTTTCTGCTTAACAAGTGGGATATTGTTGATCCTGATGAGAAAAATCAGAAAAAATTTATAGATAATCTGCGTATGCAGGCAAAATTTCTATCGTTTGCACCAGCAATGACTATATCTGCTCGTACAGGTTTAAGAACGCATAAAATTTTTGATATGGTTGAGAGTATTTACAAAGAGTATTCTCATCGTATTAACACAGGTCTTTTAAATAGAATAATTGAAGATGCTGTTTTCAGATCAGAGCCGCCGCTTCATAAAGGCAAAAGGCTTAAATTTTATTATGCAACTCAGGTATCTGTTAAGCCTCCTACAATTGTCTGTTTTGTCAACTATCCTGATGCTGTCCATTTCTCCTACAAACGATATCTTTTAAATCAGATACGTGAAGTTGCAGAGCTTGAAAAAACCCCGATCAACCTATATTTCCGTGAAAGAACAGGTAAAATAGATTTTTCTGAGAGAATCCCTAATAATCCTGCTAACAAAAGATATGCTGAGAAAAAGAAGCGTAAATCTGTAAAACGAGGAAAAGAGCGTGAGATTCAGCAGGAGCGGAAAAAAGCCAGAGAGTCAAAGGAGAACCAAAAGTTTTTATAATTCTTACTCTGCATTGCATTTGTATTGAATATAGTCGTCTAAACAGAGAAACAAACCTTGAATTTTTAGGTGTTTTTTGATATGGATTTTAACGCATAAATTAATTTGGCACAGTAATTAACGCATTTTATCCCTGCCCATAAAGGAGGGGATTTCCTTGGAGGTTGTTTATGAAAGAAGTAGTAATTGTAAGTGGTGTAAGAACTGCTGTTGGAACTTTTGGTGGCTCTTTAAAGAGTCTATCTGTTGTTGAGCTTGGAACTATTGTAATGAAAGACGTGCTGAAACGGGCAGGATTAAGACCTGTAACAGACGATAAAGTAAAAGCATATGGTCCTGATGCACTCAAAGATCAGAATATGATAGAGCTTGAGAAAAAGGGATATGACTATGACGATACTCTGACACCTATCAATATTGATGAAGTTATTATGGGTAATGTGCTTCAGGCTGGTCAAGGTCAGAATACAGCACGCCAAGCAATGATTGCAGCGGGTATTCCACGTCACACTACAGCATTTACAGTCAACAAAATATGCGGGTCTGGTCTTAAGGCGATTGCACTTGGTGCTCAGGCTATTAGGGCTGAAGAGGCTGATGTTGTGCTTGCAGGCGGTCAGGAGAGCATGAGCAACGCTCCAATGGCACTTCTTAAAGCAAGATGGGGACACCGCATGGAGCTTACAGGTGTTGGTAATGTTCATGATTTAATGGTGTATGACGGGCTTTATGAGATTTTCTACGGCTACCACATGGGTATGACTGCTGAAAATATTGCCTCAAAATACGGTATAACCCGTCAGGAACAAGATGAGCTTGCACTGTTAAGCCATAATCGTGCATTTGCTGCTGTGCATGACGGAACATTTGCTCAAGAGATTGTACCTGTAACTGTTGCCTCCAAGAAAAAAGAGATTATTGTTGATAAAGATGAGCGTCCAATGGAGACAAGCATGGAGCTGCTTGGCAAACTAAAACCAGCATTTAAAAAAGATGGTACAGTTACTGCTGGTAATGCCTCTGGTATTAATGATGGTGCTGCCGCAGTTCTGCTTATGAGTGAAGAGAAGGCGGACGCATTGGGTCTTCAAAAACTTGCTCGTATAAAAACCTTTGCATCTGGCGGTCTTGATCCTGCATATATGGGACTTGGTCCTGTTCCTGCTGTTAAAATGGCTCTTGAGCGTGCGAAAATGACAATTGGAGATATTAACCTTATTGAGCTGAATGAGGCGTTTGCATCTCAGGCAATCGGCTGCATGAGAGAGCTTGGCATTGATGTTCAAAAGGCAAATGAACTTGGAAGCGGTATTTCGCTTGGACATCCAATCGGCTGCACAGGTGCGCGTCAGATGGTTACAGCTATCCATCAGATGAAGAGAAAAGGCTACTCTACAGGGCTTATATCCATGTGTATTGGTGGCGGCATGGGTATGGCAATGGTCATTGAAAGATAGATTTCTAACTGTAAATTTGATTATAGCGAGGATAATTTATTATGGATATAAGCAGAAAATTGGGAATTATTGTGTTCAGTGCTGTGCCTGCAATTATTGGCGGCGGAATAGTATATCACTTTTTTGGCAGTTTTACTCAAGTGATCGTTTATGAGGGACTTCTATTTATGGCAACTTTAGGCTGTATAAGTAGATAATGTTTTTATCGCCTCCTTAAAAGTTGGTACTGATTAAAATAGAAAGATAGTTAAATAACTTAATAAACATATCATAAAACTCCTTCAGAAACGTTAAGTAGCTCAGAAGGAGTTTTTTAGTTTGCATAGTGTTGTAGTATTCATTGTCTTAATGACAAGAGTCTTTATGCTTAAACAGGCTCTAAAGGAAATTTAATGATAGAAGAAGATAAAAACGTGACCAGTATTGAGAAGGAGATGACCCACTCCTATCTTGAATATGCCATGAGTGTTATAATCGGCAGAGCTTTGCCTGATGTAAGAGATGGGTTAAAGCCTGTTCATCGTCGGGCGTTGTTTGCAATGAGGCAGTTACGTAATGACTGGAATAAACCGTATAAAAAATCTGCCCGTGTGGTTGGTGATGTTATTGGTAAGTACCACCCTCACGGAGATACTGCTGTGTATAATACCATTGTGCGTATGGCTCAAGACTTTTCACTCCGTTACACACTTGTTGATGGTCAAGGTAACTTTGGCTCGGTAGATGGAGACTCTCCGGCAGCTATGAGGTACACAGAGATAAGGATGAGAAAACTTGCCCACCTTATGCTCTCTGATATTGAAAAAGAGACTGTTGACTGGGTTCCAAACTATGATGAGACTTTGGAAGAGCCGTCTGTATTTCCTACAAAATTTCCAGCCCTTTTAGTAAACGGTTCGTCTGGTATTGCAGTTGGAATGACCACAAATATTCCACCTCATAACCTTGGTGAAGTTTCAGATGCTATAATTGCTCTGCTGGATAATCCCGGCATGGAGATAGCTGAAATTATGAGGTACATTCCAGGTCCTGATTTTCCAACCGCAGGCATAATTTATGGAAAAAAAGGGATTTATGATGCCTATACAACTGGACGCGGCGTTATCATCGTCAGAGCAAAGATGGAGGTTGAGGTAAACAGCAAAACCCAAAGAGAGACTATTGTTGTTACAGAGCTTCCATATCAGGTTAATAAAGCAAAGTTAGTTGAAAAAATTGATGAGCTGATGCGGGAAAAGGTTATTGAAGGAGCTGCATTTGTACGTGATGAGTCTGACCGTGACGGAATGAGAATTGCTGTTGGATTAAAACGAGATCAGATTGCTGATGTGGTTATCAATCAACTGTATAAACACACAAATATGCAGTCAAGTTTCGGCATTATTTTTCTTGCAGTAGTTAATAAACGTCCCCAGCTTTTCAATATAAAACAGATACTTGAGCACTTTATTAATCACAGAAAAGATATTATTACCAGAAGAACAATATTTGATCTAAGAAAGGCAGAAGAGCGGGCACATATTTTAGAGGGACTTAAAAAAGCGTTGGATCACTTAGATGCTGTAGTTGCACTTATTAGAGCGTCAGCTTCCCCTGAAGAGGCAAAAGCAGGTTTAATGAATCCGGAACCTTTCGCTTTTTCAGAATATCAGGCTCAGGCTATTTTAGATATGAGACTCCAAAGATTGACAGGGCTTGAGAGAGATAAAATAGAAGATGAGTACCTTGCTCTGCTAAAAGATATTGAGTGGTTCAGAAAAATTCTCTCAAGTGACGAGGTTGTAAGAGGAATCATCAGAGAAGAGATTTCTGAGATGCGGGCTGAATTTGGAGATGCCCGCCGTACAGAGATTGTTGAGTATTCTGCTGATATAAACATTGAAGATTTAATTGCTGAAGAGGATATGGTTGTTACAATCTCAAGAACTGGATATATCAAGAGAAATCCTGTAACCCTTTATGAGATTCAAAATCGAGGCGGCAAGGGTAAAACTGCAATGGGGACAAAAGAAGATGACTTTGTTGAACATCTATTTGTCGCATCAACCCACCACACATTTTTGTTTATCACCAATTTTGGAAAGGTCTATCAAAAGAAAGTTTATGATATTCCTATGGCAGGGCGTACCAGTCTTGGTAAGGCTATTGTTAATCTGCTTAATTTTGATGAAGGTGAAAAACTCGCAACTGTCTTGACTGTTCCCCAGTTTGAAGAGGGAAAATATGTTATCATGGCAACCCAAAAAGGGCTTGTTAAGAAAACTGATCTTATGTCTTACTCCCGCCCCCGTACAGATGGATTGATCGGAATAAAGTTGGTTGAGGGTGATGAGCTTATTTCAGCACGCATCACTGATGGAACAATGGATATTTTTCTTGGCTCAAAATCTGGCAAGGTTATCCGTTTTAGCGAACAAGAGGTTCGTTCAGTTGGAAGAGGCTCTATGGGCGTTATTGGTATGCGGATAAAAGAGAACAATCAAGTTGTTGGAATGGAAGCATTAAGCCATGGTCAGACTCTTCTTACTGTTACTGAAAATGGATATGGAAAACGTACCAAAATCGAAGAATACAATGCTCAAGGTCGCGGAGGACAAGGGGTATTTTCAATAAAGACATCTAAACGCAACGGTATGATGGTGTCGCTATTGCTTGTTGAGGATAGTGATGAGCTGATGGTTGTAACAGATAAAGGCAAATTGATCAGAATCAGTGTAAATAGTATCTCTACAATCAGCAGGGCAACTCAAGGTGTCCGTCTTATCAATCTTTCTGATGAAGAAAAACTTATAGCTGTGGCAAGGCTTCCAGAATCTGAGGATAAACAGCCGAAATGTTCAGAAGAAAATAGCCCAAATATTGAGCAAGATTGTGTTGAAGATTCTGATTATTATGATTCTGATGAGGACTCTCAAGAAGATTTATCGGACTCTGAAGAGGATAATTTGGAAGAAGAGTATGACGATCCAGAAGAGAGCCAAGATGATGAAAATTTAGATGAAGATGATTATAAATGAGTAACTCTTCCATAAAAGATGAAAAGCAGGGACACCGAAAACGCCTTCGTGAAAAATTTTTGCAAAATGGTCTTGGCGGTTTTTTAGATTATGAGGTTATTGAGCTTCTTCTCACCCTTAACACTCCACGCCGAGACTGTAAAACCACTGCCAAAGAGCTGATAAGCAGATTTAAGACTCTTCAAGGCGTGTTTGAAGCAAACACTGAAGAGCTTTCGCGGGTAAGCGGGGTAGGGGAGGCGAACATTTTTGGGTTAAAGCTCATCAAAGAGGTTGCAGACAGATATCTTCAAAAAAAGGTTACTGGCAGAGAGGTTATAACCAACTCAAACGATCTTATGCACTATCTTAAAAATGCTATTGGGCAGCGGACTAAAGAGGTCTTTGCAGGAGTCTTTCTTGATGCAAAAAACAGGGTCAATGCACTTGAGATTCTGTTTCAAGGCACATTGACCATGAGTTCTGTCTATCCAAGAGAGGTTATCATCAAGGCTCTTGAGCATCGGGCAGCTTCAATTATTTTTGCACATAACCACCCTTCAGGAGATTTTTCGCCATCTCCAGAAGATATTGCAATTACAAGACGGCTTGTGTTTGCTTGTCGTCATGTTGGAATTACAGTGCATGAGCATGTAATTACTGGTGATGAAGGGTATTATAGCTTTGCAGATAACGGCTATATTGCTGAATTTAACAGGGAGTTTGAAAAAAATGGCTGATCGTGCTCAAAGCGATATATGCTCAGATTCTAACCAATCAGTTGGGAGCAGCTCTAAAGCTATGCCCGACTGTTTTGGAAATTTAGAAATCGTATTTCCAATGGGCAGCAGAGGATTAAGAGAGACTCCTGATAATTGCATGTATCATTGTGCCTATAAAACTTTATGCCTTAGACAAGCTATGTCTGGTTTAAAAGGCATTGAGGTTAAAGAGGAGATGGTTGAGCGTAGAGAAAAGGCTGGTGTTATTGGTTTTTTTGAAAGATGGTCTAAAAAAAAGGCTCTTAACAGGGCAAAAGAACAGGTAATCAATACAACAAACAAATAGATAAAATGGGAGACTAATCAATGAATTCAATAAAAGATATTAATGTTGCAGACAAAAGAGTAATGGTGCGTGTGGATTATAACCTCCCAATGGACGAACACTTGAATATTACCGATGACAATCGAATAACTCAAACACTCCCTTTAATAAAATATCTTCTTGAAAAAAGAGCTAAAATTATTCTTATTTCTCATTTAGGACGACCAAAAGGTAAAGTTGTATCTTCTATGTCTTTAAAACCTGCATCAATCCGCCTTGCATCGCTGCTTGGAAACGGCGTTAAGGTTGGATTTTCTGACGACTGCATAGGTGGAGATGTTGTGCAAAGGGTGTCAAAATTGCAAGCAGGCGAAATTCTTATGCTGGAAAATTTAAGGTTTCATGAAGGTGAAAAATCTTGTGATCCAGATTTTGTAAAACAAATAGCATCTTTATGTGATGTTTATGTTAATGATGCTTTTGCTGTATCGCACAGAAAAGAGGCATCTGTAACAGCACTTCCTATGATGGTTAAAGAGCGTGCTGCTGGATTTCTGCTGGAAAAAGAGCTTAAATGCTACCAAGATGCAGTACAAAACCCTGTCAGACCATTAGTTGCAGTGATTGGAGGAGCAAAAGTGTCAAGCAAACTTGCTGCACTTGAAAATATGCTCAATAAAGTTGATACGCTTATAATCGGCGGTGCAATGGCAAATACATTTTTAAAGAGCCAAGGCTTTGACGTAGGCGGCTCAGTCGTTGAGGACGATCTGTTAGAAACTGCCGGAAAAATTATAAAAACAGCACAAGAAAAAGGGATAAAACTTCAACTTCCAGTTGATCTTGTTTTTGCATCAAAATTTGATAAAGATGCTGAAAAGATAAGTGTTGAAGTCGGACAATCTGCTCCCGAAGACTGGTTAGCATTGGATATTGGAGAGAAAACTTCCCAACTGTTTGCTGATCTGATTGATAGTGCAAAGACAGTTGTTTGGAACGGTCCAATGGGCGTTTTTGAGATGGATAGATTTTGTGAGGGAACTTGCAAAGTAGCTCAGGCAATCGCGGGGTCAGGCGCATTTTCTGTTGTAGGTGGAGGAGATACAGGACTTGCTGCTAAGGTGTGCAATGTTCAAGATAAAGTCAGCTACATCTCAACTGGCGGCGGTGCATTTCTCCATCTGATGGAAGGAAAAGAGCTTCCGGGTGCGTTGGCTCTTGAGAAAAATAACTGATGATCTTTTTATATTTAGAGAAGGAATAAGAGCCAACGCTTACCTAATTATTTTCACAGCATTTGTTCATACTCATCAAGTGCCTGAATAACGATTTTAGTGTTTTTGCCGGGAGTTCCATCTCCGATTATTGTGCTGTCAATTTGTATAACAGGAACAACCCTTTTATTTGTTCCTGTTATAAATACCTCATCAGCTTTTAACAGCTCATCTATATGCAGATTCCTTAATTTTACCGTAAACAACTTTTCTGTCATTGATAGAATTGCTTTTCTTGTAACTCCTTTGAGCACATTATGATCGGCTGTAATAAGCTCGTTATTGATAAATGCAAAGAGATTGGTCGTTGTCCCTTCTGTTACAAAGCCTTTTTTATCAACATACAAAGCCTCAATAGCACCCTGTTTTGCCGCTTTTTTCATTGCAATAGTTGCAGGAATGTATGAGAGGCTTTTTGCTTCTGGAATGTCTCTTTGAGATAGGACGGTAATCACTTTTACACCCTTTTCGTACCAAACCGCCGGCATATCTGGCAGCTTATTAATCAAAACTAAGAGCCGCGGGGTGTGCGGAGTCATAAAATCAGAACTTGAACCGCCTGTTATGATAACTCTGACATTAGCCTCTTGTATGTGTTTGTTAAACTCAAGAGTTTTGAGGATAATTTTCTCAAGTTCCTCAGATGTCCACTCTATTTTAAGGTCAATCTCTGCAGCAGAATTTTTGAGCCTTTCAACATGTTCTTTTAAAAAACAGGGTTTGCCTTTATTGGTTCTCATAAGGTCAAAAATTCCGACACCTCTTATTACCGCAAGATCATCTACTGGTATCACAGCTTTATCAGCAGGTACAAATTGTCCATCTACATAGTATGTGTTCACAAGATTTTCTCCATAATGAAAATATCTGATTATAACTCTTTTGGGAATTAGAAAAGCACCGTATAATCGAATGCTTTTAAATATATTCCAGTATTTCTATAAAGCCGTCAATTACTTTATTTAATCATAAAAATGATTCCTGATTATGATTGACCGGTTTAATCTGATTGACTATCTTTATGAATAAAATTTATTTAAAAATCAATGGAGGCATTATGAAAAAACTCCCTCTCGGCATACAGAATTTTCCTGAAATAAGAAACGGCAATTACGTTTATATAGATAAAACTCCTATGGCATTTAAACTTGCAGACAGCGGGAAATACTATTTCCTCTCCCGCCCCCGCAGATTTGGAAAATCTCTGTTTCTTGACACATTAAAGTGTCTGTTTGAAGGCAGACAAGAACTTTTTGAGGGTTTATATATTTACGATAAATGGGATTGGAATATAAAATATCCTGTAATAAAGATCAGCTTTGGGGCTGGGATAGCTAAAGATACAAAAAAACTTACTGAGATGATAAATTTCAACTTAAGAGAGAGTGAAACCAGCAACAATGTTGAGGCTTTTGATAAATCCAACTATGGAACATATTTTAATTCGTTGATAATATCGTGCTATAATAAATACAACACTCCTGTAGTAATTCTGATTGACGAGTATGACAAACCAATCCTTGATAATCTTACTGATGAATCAAAAGCCATTGAGATGAGGAATAATTTAAGAGATTTATATTCTGTAATCAAAGATTCAGATAAGTATATAAAATTTACGTTTCTCACAGGTGTGAGCAAATTCAGCAAGATGAATCTTTTCAGCGGCTTAAACAATCTTCAAGATATAACTCTTCTGCCTGAATATGCTGTAATCTGCGGTTATACGCAAAATGATGTTGAAGCTGCGTTTAAAAATTATATTAATCATTACAACGTTGATATTGGAGAGTTGAAGAGATGGTATAACGGCTATTCATTTGCTGGGTCTTTATTTATTAGTGACAGCGTCAGGAGCAAATCTTTATTTGGTAATTTATCTAATCAATCTGCGGTTTCTAATAAAACTGTTGATGTTGAATCTGTTTATAATCCTTACGACATACTTCTATTTTTTCAAGAAGGCGGCAATTTTAAAAGCTACTGGTTTGAGACAGGCACACCGACATTTTTAATAGATATGATAAGAGAAAAGCAGTACCATCTGCCAGATTTGGAAAATATTGAAGTTTCTGAGCAGGTTTTAAACACGTTTGATGTCGGCAATATCCCGATAGAATCTTTAATGTTTCAGACCGGGTATCTTACAATCAAGTCCATCAAGCCGTCCCGCATTCCACACATTAAACGCTATTGCCTTGGATTTCCCAATTTCGAGGTCAGATACTCATTTCTGAGCTATTTTATAGACCATCTTGCAGAGAGCTACAGCATGCGTGGAATAAATCAAGACGAACTTTATGGAACTTTGGAAGAACTAAAGATTGATAAGTTGGAGTCAGTTTTGAAAAGTCTCTTTTCATCAATTCCCTACAACGCTTACGTTAAAAACAACATAGCAGATTACGAAGGCTTTTATTTAAGCGTTGTGTATGCCTATCTTTACTCGCTTGGAATAGACATCACCCTTGAAGATGCTTCAAGCAGAGGCAGGGCTGACATGGTTATCAAATTCCCTGAAAACACGGTCTATATCCTTGAATTTAAGGTAGTTGAAGATGATAAAGCAAACAGCAAAAAACCGTTAGAGCAGATACGAGCGAAGCGTTATTTTGAGAAATATTTAGGAGTTGTTAATAAAGAGGTCAATAACAACTTAAATCAAAACAGGAAAATATTTCTAATCGGCGTTGAGTTCTCAAAGATTGAAAGAAATATAGTAAGTTTTGAGTGGGAGGAGAAAAAGTGAAAAAATTACCCCTTGGCATACAGAGTTTTGAGAAATTAAGAAAAGATGACTGCGTTTATATAGATAAAACTGAAATTGCTTTTAATCTTGTAAATCAAGGCACATACTATTTCCTCTCCCGCCCCCGCAGATTTGGAAAATCTCTGTTTCTTGACACATTAAAGTGTCTGTTTGAAGGCAGACAAGAACTTTTTGAGGGTTTATATATTTACGATAAATGGGATTGGAATATAAAATATCCTGTAATAAAGATCAGCTTTGGGGCTGGAATTGCTAAAGATACAAAGAAACTTACAGAAATGATAAACTTTAACTTAAGGGAGAGTGAAACAGCTAACGGAGTTGATGCTTTTGATAAATCCAATTATGGAACATATTTTAATTCGCTGATAATATCGTGCTATAATAAATACAACGCCCCTGTAGTAATTCTGATTGACGAGTATGACAAACCAATTTTAGATAATATAACAGATGAAGCTAAAGCCATTGAGATGCGAAATGGTTTAAGAGATTTGTACTCTGTAATAAAAGATTCAGATAAGTATATAAAATTTGCGTTTCTCACAGGTGTGAGCAAATTCAGCAAGATGAATCTTTTCAGCGGGTTGAACAATCTGCAGGATATAACTCTATTATCAGAATACAGCACTATCTGCGGTTACACTCAAAATGATGTTGAGGTTGTTTTTGAGGATTATATTAAACTGCACAATGTTGATATTGAAGAGTTGAAGAGGTGGTATAACGGCTATTCATTTGGAGGGGGGGCTTTTGGAAATTCATCTAATCAATCAACTTCTAATAAATCTGTTACACCTAATAAATTGATTGATGTTGAATCTGTTTATAATCCTTACGACATACTTCTATTTTTTCAAGAAGGCGGCAATTTTAAAAGCTACTGGTTTGAGACAGGCACACCGACATTTTTAATAGATATGATACGAGAAAAGCAATATCACCTGCCAGATTTGGAAAATATCGAAGTCTCTGAGCAGATTTTAAACACGTTTGATGTCGGCAATATCCCTATAGAATCGTTAATGTTTCAAACTGGTTATCTTACAATCAAGAAAATAGAGCAGATATTTGGAAACATCATTTATACTCTGTCCTATCCCAATTTTGAGGTGAAAAAAGCATTTAACGGCTATATAGTGGGTTATCTGACAGAATACAGATTCCACCATACCAATTTACTTTATAAATGCCTGATACAAGATGACTTTATGGGTCTAAAATCTCAGATAGAGAGGCTGTTGTCTGCAATTCCATACAGCACGCACGGAAATCTCTACAATTACGAGGGCTTTTATGTGAGCGTTGTTTATGCGTTTTTGGCAAGTTTAGGAATTGATTTGATTGCAGAAGATATCACAAACAGAGGCAGGGCAGATTTAACCTTAAAATTTCCTGAAAACAGCAAAGTATATATTTTTGAGTTCAAGGTTACAGAGGACGATAAATCAAACTCTAAAAAGCCCTTGGAACAGATACGAGAAAAACGCTATTTTGAGAAATATTCAGGCGTTATCCCAAAAATATTTTTAATCGGCATTGAGTTTTCAAAGGTTCAGAGAAATATTGTGGGTTTTGAGTGGGAGGAGGTAACTTCTGGTTTGTCAGATTCTTCAGTTACTGTCTGAATCACCGATTAAACCGCTTTTGTATTAAATATATGAGTACAAAGTATCCAGTAAGATAATTTATGGGTACTTTGTACTCATTTTTTTTAATAAGTTTTGCTTTATCAGATAGTGTAAAATCCATTTATCTATAAATAATTTTAATTTGAGACAACTTTAAAACTATATAATTCAAATAGTTATCTGTTATTAGTGATTTTGTTCTTAACTTATTTTTATAGCTTGGCATACGGTTTGCTTTAATAGAAAAGCAAATACACCGGCAATATTTATGGTGTTTTCAAATAACAGCAGGTTTTAGAATAGATAAGAAGAATGGTTAGATAATAGTATAAAAACAACTTTAAACAAATTAAAAAAAGAGAAGGAGAATTATCATGAAAAAAGGTAAACTTATTGGATTAGCAGTTGGATTAGTAATGGCTCTAATAGTTAGTGATGCTTTTGCTTGGGACGGTTGCGGCAGAAGAGGCGGAAATATGAGAGGCGGTTTTCATGGTCAAGGCGGTATTGGTCAGCAGTGGGACAATCTGACAGATGATCAGAAGGGAAAACTTAAAGCATTGCACCAAAAATTTATTGATGAAACTGCATCTGCAAGAGCGGCTATTAATGCTAAAAGAGAAGAGATAAGAATTCTTATGCAGACCTCAGCTCCTGACAGTGCGAAACTTCACTCGCTTGTTGCAGAGTGGACTGATATGAAAAAACAGGTAATGGATAAAAGAGTTGATATGGCTCTTGATGCTAAAAAGATAGCTCCTGAGATCAATCTTCCAATGGGATTTCACGGATTTGGAAACAATGGATGTTTTATGATGGACGATTGTGATGGTAAGGGTCGTGGAATGAAAGACGGTCATGGAAGAATGAAGGGTGCTCGTGGAGGCATGATAGATAACAATAACGCATCTGCACCTGCACCTAAAGCACAGTAAGATGCAGAGTAGTAATTGGGTTTAATATGTAGAGTTTATCTGGTATGTAGTTTTAAGATAAGCTCTTTCAAATAATAAAAACTTTCTTGCCCGTTTAATTTAATGGGCAAGGAAGTTTTTATATTTTGGTACTTGTTATTTTACGTTTATCTGTTAATTCCTGTACAATTAAAACCTAAATTTAGGATTTTTTAGGTTTTATACTTTAGATTTTATCTGAATGTAGATTATTAAGAGAAATCAAGATTCTTGCCATGTTGCTTTTTATCTGCTACTACAAAATATAAAGAGATTGGATAAATCTAAACTATGCAGGATATTATATAACGATATGAAAACATTAAAAGATGATTTCGATTTCCAAGAAAGAGCTTTTCAGAGCAACAGACATTATAAAAGTTTTTTTAACCGTTTGAAAAAAAAGTTTGTAAGTGAAGAGCGTAAAGAGAAAATACGGGAAAATGAATCAGATGGCAGTTTTTTTAATGATGAAGAGAGTATAAATTTAGAGCATAATAGTGATAACTCTCTTATTGATGAGTATAATCAGGGGCTTTTCAATGACAGCTATTTTGATGAGAGCACAGTTGAAAGCGGACAAAAGTTTAAGACAACCAAGCCTAAAAAGGGAGGAGGCTGCTTTTTTAGACTATTGAAGTGGACGTTCGGATTTGCTTTTCTCGCTATGCTGATGGGTGCAGCAGCTCTAACATTTCTATATTTTCATATTAGCAGTGATTTGCCTAAAATCAACAAGTTAGCTGATTATAGACCGCCTACTGTTACCAATGTTTTTTCAGATAATGGAACTAAAATAGGGGAGTTCTATAAAGAGAGAAGAATTGTTCTGCCAATTGATCAAATGCCTGAAAATTTGATTAACGCATTCTTATCTGCTGAAGATTCAAGATTCAGAGAGCATGTTGGTATTGATTTAGTTGGCATTATCAGGGCATTTATAAAAAATATGCAGGCTGGCTCTATAGTGCAGGGCGGAAGTACGATTACCCAGCAGGTAACAAAATCATTTCTGCTCACACCCGAGAGAACTTATAAAAGGAAAATCAAGGAAGCTATACTTGCATATCGCATTGACAAGACATTTTCCAAAGACGATATTCTATTTCTCTATCTTAATCAGATTTATCTTGGACATGGTGCTTATGGTGTTGAGGCTGCTGCCCAAAACTATTTTGGCAAAACTGCCAGCGACTTAAATCTTGCTGAGTGTGCGATATTGGCAGGACTTCCTCAGGCTCCAAGCCGTTACTCACCTTTTAGAAGTCCTGAACTTGCACGGCAGAGACAGTTATATGTGCTGGAACGCATGGTTAAGGACGGTTATATATCAACTACTGATATGAGCGAGGCAATGGCTGTAACCCTTGATATCAGACCGAGAAAAAACTGGTTTAACGACACAGTGCCTTGGTACACCGAATATGTGCGGCGGTATGTTATTGAAAAGTATGGAGAAGATATGATCTACAATCAGGGGATCAATATCTATACTGCTGTTAATGTCGAGTTTCAAAAATTTGCAGAAAATGCGGTAGAACTTGGACTAAGGCAGCTTGAAAAACGTCATGGATACAGCAAACCATTTAAAAATGTCTCTTCTCTTGGTATTGATTCGTTTAGTCGGAAAATAGCTGAATCTCTTCCAAATAACGGTATGTTAGAGGAAAATAGAGTTTATAAAGGCGTTATTACAGATGTTGGATCAATTGAAGATATTGCACAGGTAAAAGTTGGCAACAATATAGGTACTATCAATCTTACCGGTACAGCTTGGGCAGATGTAAATATAGATAAATCTGATCAGATTGATGACAGCGAGAGCAGCGTTAAAAATACTCTGCCGTCCAAAAAGATGCTTAAAATCGGTGATGTTGTCTCTGTAAAGGCTTTAAACCAGATAAAACCTGAAGAGTGGGAGTTTGCATTAGAGCTTGAACCAGAAGTTGAAGGTGCATTGATAAGTATCGAGGCAAATACAGGGCATGTAAAGGCAATGGTCGGAGGGAGAAATTACCATGTCAGTCAGTTTAACAGGGCTGTTCAATCAAGACGGCAGCCGGGATCAGCGTTTAAGCCGATAATATATGCTGCTGCACTTGATAAGGGATATACCACATCTTCCATAATTGTTGACTCTCCAATATCATTTAAAGATCGTAACAACAAGATATGGAAGCCTCAAAACTATAATGAGAGATTTTATGGACCAACAAGGCTTCGTGAAGCATTAGTCAAGTCAAGAAATGTTGTTACTGTAAAAATTGTCCAAGATATTGGTCTGGATTATGTTATTGATTATGCAAAAAAATTAGGTATTACATCTCCAATTGACAGAAATCTATCAATAGCCCTTGGATCATGCGGAATACCACTTTTAGAGCTTGTCAAGGCTTATACAGTTTTCTCTAATCTCGGCTACTTGGTTGAGCCTGTATTCATTACAAAGATAGTTGATCGGGATAATAATATTATTGAAGAGGCTGCATCTAAGAAAAAGAAGGTCATTGATATGAGCACGGCTTATATAATGACCAACATGATGGAAAGCGTTGTGAAGTCAGGTACTGCAACAAAAGCTAAAGCACTTGGTCGTCCGGCAGCATGTAAGACTGGTACTACCAATGAGATGAATGACGCACTCTTTGTAGGCTACACTCCCCAATATACCACAGGCGTATGGGTTGGATTTGATAAGGAAAAGACTCTTGGAAAGGGAGAGAGCGGAGCAAAATCAGCTATCCCTATCTGGTTGAATTATATGAAAAAAGCGTTAGAAGGTAAATCTGCGATGGAGTTTACTGTTCCAGAAGGTGTTGTCTTTAAAAATGTTGATCCAAATACTGGACTTGTCTCTAATAGTTCATATGGTATAAGGGAGTGTTTTAAAGAGGGAGTTATGCCTAAACCAAGGTATATACCACCTTCAAATACAATTAAAGAGGAAGATATTCCAGTTACAGAGACAGAAGACTTTTTTAAATCTGACATTTAACTCAGATGAGGTATCTAATAAATAGTTATGCCAAATGAAAATATTATTCTTACAGGATTCATGGGAACAGGCAAGACAACTGTAGGAAAACTTATAGCAAAAGAGCTTGGTTATAAGTTTGTAGATACTGATGAGATGATCATGACGCGAGCCAATATGACTATTGCGGAAATATTTAAGATTTACGGAGAGCCAGCTTTTCGTAAAATGGAATATAATCTTGCTTTAGAGCTTGTAGAAAAGGAGCGGTTAGTCGTTTCTACAGGAGGCGGAATGCTTTTAAATAGTGAGATTTCAGATATTTTAGAAGGTAAGAATAGCTCTAAGAGAAGAGGGATAATATTTTGTCTTGCTGCTGATTCTGATGCAATTATAGCTCGTGTTATAGCTGATAAAAATATTGAGAGACCCCTGCTTAAAACTGATGATCCTAAATCTCAGATAGCAAAACTTCTACAAGATCGTAAAGAGAGATATTCAAAATTTATTCAGATTGATACTACTTCCGTTACCCCTGAAACGGTTTGTCAAATCATTATCAATAAAATTAATTAAGCCCTATTGTAACCCAAAAACAATTAAAATTAAGGAGAGATAAAATGGCTAAAATCACATTAAAAGGCAATCAAATCGAAACTATTGGAGAGCTGCCGGCAAAGGGAAGCAAAGCACCATCATTCAGCCTTGTAGGTACTGACCTTGCGGCTGTAGGTTTAAATGATTTTGCAGGCAAAAATGTTGTATTAAATATATTTCCAAGCATTGATACACCTGTTTGTGCTGCTTCAACACGCCGTTTCAACAAGGTCGCAGGTGAGAGCGAAAATACGGTTGTGCTGTGCATATCTGCTGATTTACCATTTGCCCATTCAAGATTTTGCGAAGTTGAAGGGCTGAAAAACGTAATTCCATTGTCAGTATTCAGAGATAAAAAATTTGGTGCAGATTATGGCGTCACAATAACCACAGGACCTATTGCTGGACTGCTCTCAAGAGCACTCGTAATTATTGATAAAACAGGCAGTATTGCATATACAGAACAGGTTCCTGAGATTGCCCAAGAGCCGAATTATGATGCTGCACTTTCAGCGTTGTCAGCTCTCTAAAATACCTCAATTTTTGTAATGCTATACTATACAGCAGAAGACGGTTTTTATCTGTCTTCTGCTGTATAGCTTTGGGCTATGAAAATTGATTTAGTTCAGGGCGTGATGCGTTTATCAAGAAAACATGGAACAGTAATGAATAGCAACGATAGCGATAGTAAGAAAAAAGGGCATCTAAAACAGGGATTTACCACTGGAGCAGCCGCAGCCGCAGCCGCAAAAGCAGCTCTCTTGTATTTAATAGATTCAAAGCCCGTGCAAAAAGTTGAGATAAGATTCTTAAACGGCGAGGTTAAGTTTATTGATATTAATTGTTTAAAAAAATTATCTGACAACAGTGCACAAGCTGTCGTGATAAAAGATGCAGGAGATGACCCTGATGTGACGCATAAAGCTGAAATCGGTGCTAAAGTCTCTGTCTATTATCTTTGCGCTGGCTATGATGAACCCTCTATATCAATAAACATAAAAGGTGGTGAAGGCGTTGGGGTTGTAACAAAGCCGGGACTTGAGATAATGCCGGGAAATCCAGCCATCAATTTAGGTCCTCAAACAATGATTCGTGAAGCTGTAAATAGTGTTTTCTCCTCTAAAGAGAGAGAACTTGAGGCTATTTGTCATAATATAAAACTTATTTCAGATAGAGACCAATTATCTGAAAAATGTAAAATAGCTGTTGATGTTGAGATATTTGTACCTAAGGGAAGAGAGCTTGCAAAAAAGACTCTCAATTCAAGACTTGGCGTTATAGGAGGAATATCAATACTTGGTACAACCGGTATTGTAAAGCCGATGTCTCACGATGCCTACATAGCTACAATCAAATACAGCGTATCAGTTGCACAGGCAATGGGAAGTGATACAGTTGTATTTACTACCGGCAGAAGAAGCGAACGGGTTGCAATCTCTCTTTTTCCTAAACTGCCGGAAGAGGCTTTTATCCAGATTGGAGATTTTTTTCAGGCTTCAATTCAAACTGTCTTATCAACAGTTCCAAACAGTATTAAACAAATTTTTATAGTGGTATTTTTTGGTAAAGCTGTAAAAATGGCAATGGGATTTCCCCATACACACGCTGCAAAATCAGAGCTTACCATGAAGACTCTTGCTAAGTGGGCAGACAATCTGGCAAAAGAGAGCCGGATTGTCTTAAATAGAGCCAAAGATCACGCTATCCCATTTGATTCCAATAGTGAAAAATATCTATTGTCTGAACAGATAGCAGCATCTAACACTGCCCGTCACGCTTTCGGCTATATCTATCCTGATTATCCTCAATTGATATCTTATGTAGGAGGAAAAATTGTCGAATCTGCACTTAAATTTTCCAATGAAATTTCATTTAACCTCGTAAAAGTTAGAGCTGTTATATTAGATTTTGATGGTAATAAGATTTTTGATTCATATGCAAATTTAGATGGTTCTAAGCCGAATCAGGAGATTTTATAACTATTATGGAAATTGATATCTCTATTTTTCTTGATAAACTTAGAGAAGAGATCGCAAGTTACAAAGTGCCGATAGTGGAGCTTGTAGCTGTGCAGACTCGTGATCCATTTAAGGTTTTAGTAGCAACAATTTTATCTGCAAGAACTAAAGATGAGACCACAGCAAAAGCATCAGAAAGGCTTTTTAAAATCGCACCTGACCCAGAAACGCTTGAACATTTATCTCAAAAAGAGATAGAGGATTTGATCTATCCTGTTGGATTTTACAAGGCAAAAGCGGGCTATCTTGCGAAACTTCCGGCAGCACTCAAGAGGTTCAAAGGAGAAGTTCCTCAGGAGTTAGACGATCTCTTAACTCTTCCCGGAGTTGGTAGAAAAACTGCAAGTCTTGTTCTGAATGTGGCATTTCAAAAAGATGCAATCTGTGTTGATACTCATGTCCACCGTATGATGAATATCTGGGGATATGTGCAGACAAAAACTCCGTTAGAGACTGAAATGGCTTTGCGAAAAAAGCTGCCTCTTAAATATTGGCAGGAGGTCAATACTATTTTAGTTACTTTTGGTCAGGGCACCTGCCGTCCAGTATCTCCCCATTGTGATAGGTGCGTTGTATCAGATATATGTCCTCGCAAAGGAGTTAAGCCGAGAAAGGTTTAGGTTCGTTAAGCTCCCTTTCTTTTTTGCCCGCATCTTAAGTCCGTGACTTGCCTCAATAAAAATGCTATAAACAAGCAATGCCAGAGACATTAAATATATTTTATCTGCAACATAAGGAAATTGCTATTATGACAACGGTTTACTGGATGCAAGGCGGTAGCTGCGGAGGAGATACCTACTCTCTTTTAAGTAGTAATATTTTGGATATCAACGATATATTTAAAAATCTTGATATTGTTCTTCTATGGCACCCCTCATTTTCCAATATCTCTCATGTAGAGCATCAGACTTTGATTGATAGTATCCTCCACAGAACTACTCCGCTTGATATACTTATACTTGAAGGTTCTATTATTCGCGGTCCTGCTGGTACAGGCATGTTTGACACACGTAATGGGCGTCCTAAAAAAGAACTTTTCCACAGCCTTGCTATGAATGCACGGTATGTTATTGCAGTCGGCACTTGTGCAGCGTTTGGCGGATTTGGGGTAGATCACGCTATTGAAGCTACAGGGCTTCAGTTTTGCAAACGAAAAAAAGGAGGATTTCTTGGTAAGGAGTTTACCTCTCTTTCTGGTACTCCTGTTATTAATCTTGCAGGATGTCCAGCTCACCACGATGTTATTGCAGGTACTTTAATGGCTATTGCAAGCGGCTCTAAACTTGAGCTTGATGACTACAATAGACCGGTTGAGTGGTACGGAACAATGGTTCATCAGGGTTGCACCAGAAACGAATACCATGAGTATCGTATTGAAGAGTCTGATTTTGGAGAGATGGGCTGCCTCTTTTTTCATATGGGCTGTGCGGGTCCCCTTGTGCCGGGTCCTTGCAATAAACTGTTGTGGAATGGGCAGTCATCAAAGCCCCGGGCAGGCGTTCCCTGTTTTGGCTGCACTGACCCTGAATTTCCAAGAGCAACACCGTTTTTTTACACACCAAATATTGAGGGGATTCCGCTTCAGCTTCCAAGAGGTGTAAATCGTGCCCATTATATGGTTTATAAAGGAATGGCTGCCGAAGCTGCGCCTGAAAGATTGAGAAAGAGGACATCAAAGGTTTAGTAAAAAATCAGAGTTTTAATAAGAAGATGGTCTAAATTATCTTTAACAAAAAACAGGTGTGAATTGATTTATACTAAAAATAGTTTTAAATCGTGGATAGCCGTAAAAATAGAGATTTAAATTGAGTAAAAGAGCTTGAATTAAAGGAGACTCTCCCATGCCAAACATTATCAAAGGAGTTAATATTCCACTAAATCGCGTGGAGGGTGATTTAGAAATCCGCGTTGATATTTCCGATGGCGTTATAACAGAGGCACAGAGCTGCGGGACAATGTATCGCGGTTTTGAAGAGCTGATGATTGGACGGGGGGTATTAGACGGTCTTGTTATAACTCCAAGAGTATGTGGAATATGCAGCTTAACTCATCTTGCTGCTGCCGTTGGTGCTCTAAATATGATTACCAATGTTGTTATTCCTGATAATGCTATACGGCTTTGCAATCTTGCACTTATGGCAGAGATGATACAGAGCGATATGCGTCAAGCCGTGTTGATGTATATGGCTGATTTTGCAAATCCATCATCATACGGTTCTGATTTTCTGTTTGACGATGCGTTCAGCAGATACGAACCTTTAAAGGGAAGCTCTGCTATTGATGTTATAAAAGAGACTAAACGCATTGTTGAGGTGATTGCAATTATTGGAGGGCAGTGGCCCCACACATCTTTTATGGTTCCGGGCGGAGTAACTTCAATTCCTGAAATTCATAAAATATTACAGTGTAATATGATTGTCAAAAATTTTACAGCTTGGTACGAAAAGAGGGTTCTTGGCTGTTCTATTGAGCGGTGGAATGCAGTAACAACATTAAAAGAGCTTTATGAATGGCTTGAAGAGAGTCAGAGCCATAGAGAAAGTGAAGTCGGATTTTTTATAAGATTCTCCATAAACGCCGGTATAGATAAAATCGGCAGAGGAACAGATAACTTTATATCGTTCGGCTCTTTAACCATACCTGAATCAACAAGCGTTCGGGCAAAAGCTGGCGGACGATTTATCCCTTCTGGTTTTGCACGGGGGATATTGGTTGAGCCTCTTGATCAATCTAAGATATCTGAAGATATATCCCACTCATGGTATCTGCCGCAGCCTTTGGGGCAATCTGCCCACCCTTTTAAAGGAACTACAAAACCTTATGCATCAGGCAACAGCGGAGAGCAATATTCATGGACAAAATCTCCTCGTTATAACTCTCTTCCTGCTGAAACAGGACCTCTTGCAGAGATGGTTATAGAAGAGGTTCCACTTTTTCAGGATATGATAAAAACGAGCGGGGCAAATGCAATGGTAAGGCAGCTTGCAAGAGTTGTGCGTCCAGCTAAATTGCTGCCGGTTATGCAGATATGGCTTAACGAGCTTATGCATAATCGTAAAGCCCCGTTTTATAAAAGCGTAAAGGATATTCCAGACGGAGATGGAGCAGGTATGATAGAGGCTGCAAGAGGTGCTTTGGGGCATTGGGTATCTATAAAAAATGGAAAGATAAGCCTTTATCAGATAATTACTCCGACTGCGTGGAACAGTTCGCCAAAGGATAGCAATAACTTACGAGGTCCGTGGGAAGAGGCTCTTATAGGCACTCATGTTAGGAATCCTGATAATCTTATTGAAGCAGGGCACGTGGTAAGATCGTTTGATCCCTGCATGGTCTGTTCTGTCCATTAGAAGTTTTGTAACATTAGATAATGACAAAATTTTAAGGCAGATATAAAAATGTTCTCAAATAAAATATCAGTTGCACCAACAATAGAGTATCTTTTAGCAGAAAATAAGATGCTTCGTGATGAGATAAAGGTTGGAAGAGAGGCTTCTGCAATCACTGCGAAACTTGTGGTAAAGCAGTTTGAGGAGACAGAAAAAATGCTCCGCAAATTCCAGAGAGCCAATGCAGAGCGTCAGGCTGTGCTTGATGCCGCAACTCAGCTTTCAATTATTGCCAGTGATCTTGATGGAACTATAACCCTTTTCAGCTCTGGTGCAGCCAATCTTTTAGGTTATAGTGCAGATGAGATGGTCGGCAGACGCAATATCGTATCACTTCATATAAAAGAGGAGATACAATCTTACGGCGAGAAGCTGTTAAAGACTTCTAATACAGAATTTGATTTTCTTGATGATTCATCGCTTGCTTGGATTGATGTAGAAGAGAGTGCTGTTCCAGCTTTTGAGCCTGTCAAGGTATTTGATCAGTACGTAAAGCAGAAGATATCACAAAGCAGTGACTGGACATATATAAAAAAAGATGGCTCGCATCTGCCCATCAACCTCTCTATTACCCCATTCTACAACGCAAGAGGAAGTCTTAGAGGCTACCTGTTTACAGCTATGGACATGAGCAGCCACAAGCTGATGGAGCAAGAGCTTATTGAGGCAATTAAAAATGCAGAGTCTGCTAATGCTTCAAAGGGTAATTTTTTAGCCCGCATGAGCCACGAAATAAGAACTCCGATGAACGGCATTCTTGGCATGGCTCACCTTCTTAGAAAAACAGAACTATCTGCTAAACAGTCCAACTACATTGATAAAATACTCAGTTCCGCAAACAATCTTCTTAATCTGATTAACGATATTCTCGATTTTTCTAAAATTGATGCTGGTAAGATGGAACTTGAATTAGTTGAATTCAACCTTCAAGATGTTTTAAACCATCTTATAAACTCAGTTGGACTTCATGCAGAAGAGAAGAGCCTTGAGTTTATTTTTAATATTGATCAAAGAGTTCCTCTCAACCTTTTAGGAGACCCGCTGCGTCTTGGTCAGGTGCTTACTAATCTCGCTGGTAATGCAGTAAAATTCACTGAACATGGAGAGGTTGTAATCTCAATTTCTATTGATGAACTTAGTGGAGCTGGCAATGTTGATTATAAAGAGAGCAGAGAAATAACCTTGAAATTTTCTGTTCAAGATACCGGCATTGGACTCTATCCTGACCAGATTCAATCGCTTTTTGAACCCTTCAGCCAAGCTGATGACAGCATTACTCGAAAGTATGGAGGGACAGGTCTTGGATTATCTATCTGCCGCCAATTAACTGAGATGATGGGTGGAAAGATATGGGTTCATAGTGCACCGGGTCATGGAGCTGATTTTATATTTACTGCCAAGTTTAGGCTTCCTCAAAAAAAAGATAATTCTATTGTTTCATCAGGCTCTTATGAGCCGTTTAAAGAGGTCTCTGCTTTATCTTCTGATCTTAATGATAGAGATCGCAATCTATTTAAATCTATGAGATTTAAAGACTCGCTTGTTCTTCTTGTTGAGGATAATCCAATCAATCAGGAGGTGGCAACTGAATTTCTGCGTGAAGCCGGCATTACTGTCAGAATAGCATCTAATGGGCTGGAGGCTCTTAACATGATCGATAAAGAGCCGTTTGATCTTGTGCTTATGGATATCCAGATGCCTGTTATGGACGGACTTGTAGCAGCAAATAAGATCAGAAATGAAAAAAAGATGATAAATATTCCAATTGTTGCTATGACTGCACATGCAATGTCAGGAGACAGAGAAAAGAGCTTTGATGCAGGTATGAACGGACACCTTACCAAACCTGTTGATCCGGTTGAGCTTTATAAAGTGCTCGAACAATTTATCTTAAATAAAGATAATTTATCATCAAAATCTGATGCCTATGAAGATTCAGGCTCTTATGGACAGATAGAAAATTCATCAGATAAACTATTTGAATCAAAGACAAATTTAATTGATACTGAGCTGTCTGAAAATCTATTGTCTGCAAATAGAGATATTAAACTTCCCCCGTTTTTACCTATTGAGGGCATTGATCATAAAATTGCGATTAAACGCCTAAACAATAAAACAGATATGTTTATAAGCATATTAAATGACTTTAAGAAAAATTATGCAAATGAGCCGGCAAAGATAAGAGAGCTTCTTGGAGATGGTAAATTTGAAGATATTCAGATGAAGGCACACACTCTCAAAGGGGTTGCTGGCTATATGGGGGCAAATGCTCTTTTTCAGAGTGCATCAAAACTTGAGGACTCGCTCAAAGACAATGGAGGCTCTCTGTTTGACGGGGTTGATAATTTGATTGAACTGCTTATAAACAGCCTTGAGAATACTCTTAAATCACTTGAAGTTTTACCGTCCAATTATTCCTATTATACAAACCTCTCTCTGTCGTATTCTATAGAACAGGAGAACAGCAGCGTATCGCTTCAAAACAGTATTGATGAAGATAACCGTGTAATGTCTCAATACGACATACACTCTTCGGTTGATATGCTCAATAAATTTATGAGACTTCTGCGTAATGGAGATACGACTGTAATAGATATGTTTAAAGAGGTCGGCTCTATTCTTAAAGATTATGATTACAATCGGGAGTGGATAAAAATTGCAGAGCTGATTGACGATATTGAGTACGAAGCTGCTGGCGATATTGTTCAAAAGATTGTACAAGAGTTTATGGAGAGTTAGGTATAATTTTTAAATAATCGAGAATTTAAAACATTAAAATGGTCTAAAGGAGAATTTTTTTTATGAAACTGCATTTAACTGATTCAATATTAAAAGCTGCTGTAATTTTGCTCTGCTGCTTATCAATAATAGCGGGCTGTACTGATAAATCTCAGAGTGTAAAACTTGTGCCTGATATTCCTGTATTGGAGAGTAATCAGGGAAAAGGTAAGATAGTTACAGTAAAAGTTGCGGATAAAAGACCCAACAGCGTTATTGGATACAGAGCATCGTCAAGTTTCTCAAATGGAGGAGAGATAACTTTGAGCCAGAGCCTTGAAAAGTTGGTTCTTTATGAGTCAATCAAAGGGCTTATGAAAAAAGGTTTTAACCCATTGGCTGCAAAACCTGAAGATTTTCCAGTATTGACTATAGATATTCAAGAATTTCGTTATTACACATCAACAGACAAATGGACAGGAGCTGTTCATACTAAAGCTACGCTTAAGGCAGGCGTAACTATCGTAAGTTCAAATCAAACTAAAAGATTTTATGAAAATGTCTATACTGTGAACAACGAAAAGAAAAATATTATAGTCTCAACTGCTGCTCAAAATCAAAAGTTTATCAACGAGATGCTTAACGATGTTATGCAAAAACTTTTAGATGACAATCAACTAATTGAATTTATGGGAAAATGGATAGAGTAGCTTAAATGAATCATATATAAAAATATTTGACTTTGTATCTTTTTCGTGTTGTTTATAACAGCAGCATTTTTACTGTTGTGCAGTTGCAACGGTTATCATGATGAATTTTAAAATTAATTAGGAGGTATAAACTATGCAGACAATATTTAGACTATTGATAGTATCTCTTGCTGCCGCTGCTCTTATCGTGCCAAGTATTGCAATCAGCAACCAGTTGCCGATAGGTAAGGTTAAAACCGCAAAAGGCGAGGTTCTGGTCGTGCATGATGGTCAAGAGAGTCCCATGGCTGTTGGTGATAAATTTTATCAGAACGATATAATAAAAACAGGTAAGGACGGCTCTGTAGGTGTGATTTTAGAAGACAATACAGTATTGTCTTTAGGGTCTCAAAGTGAGATTGTTATTGACGAGTATGTCTTTTCACCAGAAAAGGGGAAGCTCTCCATGATTGCAAGCATGATAAAAGGCACTGCCTCTTACCTGTCAGGTATAATAGGTCGGCAGTCTCCTGAATCTGTTAAAATCAATACTCCTGATGCAACCATAGGTATTCGCGGGACAAAATTTCTTGTTAAGGTAGATGGCACTAACAAAGTAAAAAAGTAAGGGCTTTCTTCCTTACAATGCAGGTGAAATTTTAAAAAAAGCTATATCCATTTTATTACACAACAACAGACGCATGAGGTAAAAAATGAAACACAAAAATAGTATTTACATAAACCAATTTATACAAATATCTTTATCTTTAGCTATCCTCTTAGCTTTAGCCGGCTGTGGAAGTAAAAGCATGGTTGTTCTGCTTCCTGATCCTAACGGTGATGTCGGGCAGGTGGTTGTTTCAACTAAAGGGGGAGAGCAGATTCTATCAAAAGCCAATCAGTCTGTTCAGGCACAAGGAGAGTCAGCATCTATTGGCAAGGTAAAGGTTCTGACCAAAGAGAAGATCAACTCTACCTTTTCCGAAGCACTTGCAGCAGAGCCAACTCCTCCTGAGCTGTTTATACTATATTTTCGCCACAATTCAGATGATTTGACTGAAGAATCAACTGCTCTTACACATGAGCTTGTACAGGCTATTCAAAAGAGAGCGGCAACCCCTGATGTGGTTATCTCTGGTCATACTGATACTGTTGGTGAAATGGATTACAATTACAAGCTCTCTCTTGAGAGGGCAGAGGTTGTGTATAAGATATTAGTAGCCCAAGGGGTTGCTCCTGCCAATATAATTGTAACTTCCCACGGTGAAGGCAATCCTATTGTGAAAACAGGTGATAATGTAGAAGAGCCTAAAAACAGAAGGGTAGAGGTAGTTATAAAGTAAGAGCAATTTTATTTAAATGCGGCTGTTTATGGATATTGACTCAAACGAACTTTTAAATATAGATTCACATGATTTTACCTTAGCAACCCAAAGGGTGGATAGTAAAACTATTCTCCTTTGGGCTTTTTGTTCTCTTCTGTTTTGTATATCTATATTTTTATTTAACCCATCTTTAATGATAGCTATTGATTTAAAACGCTATGATCTTCTTTTAAAAAATCTTATAGAGAGTAAAACCAATTCCATAAATAACAGCAGTAAAATTATAGACGATAAAACCCTTCCCGTAATTATTGATCTTGACGAAAAGAGCCTGAGAAAATATGGTCAGTGGCCCTGGTCCCGTTATAAAGTTGCAGAGCTGTTAGATAAAACATCTGCTATGAAGCCAGCCGTTATAGCTCTTGACATGATATTTGCAGAACCAGATAGAACATCTGTTAATCAGCTTCTTCAAGAGCTTAAACAGACCTATCAGATTGAGAATCTCCGGGTTGAAAACCTCCCTCCGCAACTATTTGATAACGATATTATCCTTGCTAATACATTGGATAGGGGAAATTTTGTACTTGGCGATAAATTTCACTTTGAGGGTCTGGAAAAAAGTTCTGAGCCTTGTAAGCCCATTTATGTTAAGACGATCTTTATGGACACTCCTGATAAGAAGATAGATAATCTAAAGATTCTTAAAGCCAATGGAGTGCTATGTAATTTATCAATATTCACAGAAAAAGTTAAAGCATCAGGTTTTCTCAATTTCAGACCAGATAAAGATGGCATGCTCAGGCGTATTCCCCTTTTGATTGAATATAACGGCAGTTTTTATCCTGGGTTGGCTCTTGCTACAGTGCTCGCACTTAAGGGTATAGATACTATTTTGCTAAAACAGACTGGAGGAGTTCTTAAAACTATTAACTATAAAGATACTACAGTACCAGTTGACCCTTATGGACAGATGTTTATCAAGTTCAGAGGTCCAAAAAAGAGTTATAAATACATATCAGCCGCAGATATCATGGACAATACAATATCTCCTGAAACGCTTAAAGGGAGGATAGCATTTATTGGAACATCAGCAGACGGCTTAAAAGAGGTTAGAACAACCCCTTGTGATCCTATCTTTCCTGGTGTAGAGGTTCATGCTACTATTGTTGATAATATGCTGAATAACGATTTTATATCCATACCAGACTGGTACAATAGTTTTATTCTGCTGCTTATTGTTGCGTTAATTCTCTCGTTAAGTTTAGTTATTGCCTACAGTGGTTCTGTAATGGGTTTCTTTGTAATGTTTATTTTTATTGCCGGATTATGGATGCTGACTGAATCAGCTTTTGCTCGTATGGGGCTATTTATAGGTACAGCATTTCCTATGGTATCGGTTGTGTGTCATTACATATTTATCACTGCACTTAAATACCGTATGGAAGAGAAAAAGATGATTCTTAGTATGCAGGAGCTTCTGCTGACTCAGGACGTAACTATTGAGAGCATGGCTAACCTGACTGAGTATAAAGATTCTGAAACAGGGGGGCATATAAAGCGTACAAGGATATATGTCCGGCTGCTTGCACAGCAGATAAAAAAGAGGGGAAAATATAAAAATTCTCTTACTGATGCAGATATTGATATGCTTTATAAGTCTGCCCCTCTCCACGATATTGGAAAGGTTGGTATTCCAGATAGTATTCTTCGCAAAAAAATCCTCATTAACTGCTGAGGAGTTTGATATAATGAAGAGACACCCAGCTATTGGACGCGATGTTATTGAAGCATCTGTGCAGAAATTACAAAGACTTGGTAAAAGTTCTTTTCTCTCTGTTGCAGCACAGATGGCTCACTCTCATCAGGAAAAATGGGACGGATCAGGATATCCGCAAGGACTCAAAGGAGAGGAGATTCCATTCAGCGGGAGAATTATGGCTTTAGCAGATGTTTATGATGCACTAATAAGCAAGAGAGTTTATAAAGCTCCGTTTCCCCATTCAAAGGCAGTAGAGATAATCAAACAAGGAAGCGGAACTCACTTTGATCCTGATATTGTAGATGCGTTTCTTGAGGTTCACGAACACTTTAGAGATATTGCTCGTAAATTTGCCGATTCTAAATAAGTTAATTTATAACAATAAGGAAATTGAATTAAATGAAAATTAAAAAAGCTGTATTTCCTGTTGCAGGACTTGGTACCCGTTTTTTGCCAGCGACAAAGGCTATGGCAAAAGAGATGTTGACCGTTGTTGATAAACCTATCATACAGTATGCTGTTGAAGAGGCTTTTGATGCAGGTATTGAACAGATCATTTTTGTTACCGGCAGAGGCAAAAAGGCATTAGAAGACCATTTTGACAGATCATTTGAATTAGAGTTGACATTAGAGAAGAAAAAAAGATTTGAGACCCTCAAAATGCTGCAAGAGCTTGTGCCAAAAACTGGTACTATTGTTTATACAAGACAGAATGAACCGTTAGGTTTAGGTCATGCAATATGGTGTGCAAGAGATATTGTAGGAGATGAGCCGTTTGCTGTACTTCTTGCAGATGATCTTATTCAATCTTGTACTCCTGTGCTCTCTCAGATGATCAGCCGTTTTGATAGATTGCGGGCTTCGATTGCAGCAGTTATGGAGGTTGAACCTGATCAAACTGATAAGTATGGTATTCTTGATGCAGACGAGATTGAAGATAGTGTTGTAAGGGTAAAAGGCATGGTTGAAAAACCAAATCCAGAAGATGCCCCTTCCAACCTTGCTATAATTGGCAGATATATCCTTACGCCAAAGATTTTTGAGTATCTTGGGCATAACAAAACTGGAGCAGGTGGAGAAATTCAGTTGACCGATGCAATGGGGCAGCTTCTGAAAGAGCAGCCGATATTTGGGTACAAGTTTCAGGGCACCAGATTTGACTGCGGAGATAAAGCTGGTTTTCAGATGGCAAATCTTGCATTTGCTATGGAGCGACCTGAAATAAAAGACAGACTCTTAAAATTTATAAATGAGATGGAGCATAACGTCTGTAATTGAGAAGTTAAATTGCTTCACATGTTTTTGTATTGGTTATAAAGGTTTATAACCTTAGAGACATAGTTCCGAGTCTCATTATAGGGAGGAATTCCTTCATATTTCCTGACAGCCTCAGGTCCAGCATTATATGCAGCAAGTGCAAGCTGGAGTTTTCCGTTATTCACTTCAAGCATCTGTTTTAGATATTTGGTTCCTCCCATAATGTTTTGGTATGGGTGGAACGGGTCTGAAATATTGAGAGAACTGTAGTTTGAGGGCATGATCTGCATCAAACCTTTTGCACCTTTAGGTGAGACAGCCTGAGAGTTAAACGCAGATTCTGCTGATATCACTGCTTTTATTAGGGCACAGTCAAGACCATATCTTGCAGATGCTTTTGCTATAATAGGATCAAACACCTTACTATTTACGGCACGGGCAGTTGCCCTTAAATAGGCAGAGCTTCTATTTCCTCTGTTGTAAAATATTCTGCCTGTCCGCTCAGGTATAAATAGTTTATATTTTGTGCTGTTCGGGACGTTGGTGAAATGTTTTACCCCGTTCTTATCTTTATAAATATAAATATCTGCTGCCGAATCTGTTGGAGATAGCAGATAGATTGCATTTAACATAACGAAAATAAGAAGAGAAAATATAATAGTGCGATAGAAATTATTAGTAAAATTAATATGCCCATTAATAAAATTACAACTTAATCTGTTCATTTTACCTCCGGTCATCTTATTATTTTTAAGATTAAATTTATAACATTTAACATTAATTATCGTTAAAATTTAACTATTTATGGTCCGGGGATTGTTCGATAGCCCATTAAAATGGTAAACGCTTTTTCATATCACGATATTTTTTAAAAACCAATTTAGCCGGAAAAGATTCTTTAGATAGATAACCTATCATATTTTCAAGAAATTTATCCACAAGCTCATTAAGCACTGCATCTTTATTTTCAGCCATAATAAAATTTCGTTCGTCTGTATATTCAAAAACTACATGAGAGCCGACAGTTTTTACTATCTCATCAAACGGCGTCATGGCAAGCTCTGCATCTGAAAAGAGGCTTTCGTCAACAGCCACCTCCATTTTTACTGCCGTTGATACAAGATATGCATCAACACTTATATTTCTTGAAAGATCAAATATTTTAACTATCTGCTGGTTATCAAGCTCAATCTCTTTTATAATTTTTTCTGTTTTTCTAAGCTCTTGTGTGATAGATTTTTCCGTCATTGTGAGTATCTTTATTCCCGATTACTAAGTTAAAAATTATATAAAATTGGGTGGATAAACCCAATCTTTATATATATCTAAACGTCTATCTCTATAAAATAGACCTCTAAAATGTCTCTTTTATAGATAGATTGAAGATATCTGTCCACAATTTTTTATCATGTCGGCTTTATATTGGCTGTTTTATCAGTAAAATTTTAGATTAAAATCCCTAATGGAGGAGAAGAAAAGTGCGTATAATAAGGTTTTTGGATTATCAAGGTAATGAATGGAGCGGGTGCGATGTAAAGGATAACTCGGCAGCAGTAATAAACGGTGATATTTTTGGTGATTTTACCGTTACTGGCAAAAGAGTTGAAATAAAGAGCCTGCTTGCACCGTTTCAGCCGGTTTCTATTTTATGTATAGGTTTAAATTACAAGATGCACGCCCAAGAGACAGGAGCAGCTCTGCCTGAACATCCTGTGCTGTTTATGAAAAATCCGGCTGCTGTTACAGGTCCATATTCAAATATTGAGATTCCAAGTTCATGCCTTGATCCTCTTCAAGTTGATTATGAGGTGGAACTTGCCGTTGTTATCGGCAAAACAGGAAAAAATATCACTAAAGAGCAGGCGTTGGAGCATGTATTCGGTTACACCTGTGCAAACGATATATCTGCAAGAAGATGGCAGAAGCATAGCGGAGGAGGGCAGTGGGTAAGAGGTAAAAGTTTTGATACTTTTTGTCCGATAGGACCTGCCATAGTAACCAAAGATGAGATTAAAGACCCGCAGAATTTAGAGCTTACCTGCAAACTTAACGGAGATATTATGCAGAAAAGTTCAACTTCAGATATGATTTTTTCTGTTGCAGAACTAATTTCAAGGCTCTCCCAAAGTATGACAATGCTTGCAGGAACAGTTCTTTTGACAGGAACTCCAAGCGGTGTTGGTTTTGCCAGAAAGCCTCCGGTATATCTAAAACCCGGGGACACTTTAGAGACTATTATAAGCCAAATCGGAGAGATGAAAAATTGTGTAGTAGCTGAAAAATAGCTATACTCAAAAATGCTAATAGCTATATGCAAAAATGCTGCCACTCTTATAGACCATATTTTTTCAGCTTCTGATTGAGTCCGCTCTTTCCTATTCCTAATAGCTCAGCAGCCTTTGTTTGAATATTTCCAGCTTGTGCCATTGCCTTTTGGAGCATGCGCTTTTCAACGGCTGCAAGAGTTTCATTTAAACCGGCGTTTTCAGGAATCCCGTCTAAATTTAGCTGAGAACTGATGCCCTTGCGTATCTGCAGAGGAAGATCCGCAGGGGTTATAAATCTTCCAGTAGAGAGGATAACAGCCCGTTCAATAAGGTTTTCAAGCTCCCTTACATTGCCGGGCCATGCGTAATCAAACAGCATTTTTGCTGCCTCTGGACTTACCCCTTCTAAAGGAGCTAACGACTCTAACTGCTCTGTCAATTTCCTCTCATGAGAATATTTTTCAAGAAAGTGGTTGATCAGAAGGGGGATATCCCCTTTACGATCTCTTAGCGAGGGTATTACTGCTCTGACAACGTTCAGCCTGTAGTAGAGGTCTTCTCTAAATCTCCCCTTTTTTACCTCCTCTTCAAGGTTGCGGTTTGTAGCTGCAATCAAACGAAAATCAACCTCTATCGGAACAGTTCCTCCAACCCGCTCAACTGTTTTCTCTTGTAAAACCCGCAATAGCTTTACCTGAATATTTAGAGGCAGCTCTCCTATCTCATCAAGAAAAATTGAACCTTTATCCGCAAGTTCAAATCTTCCCTTTTTCATGGCTGAAGCACCGGTAAAAGCCCCTTTTTCATGACCAAATAGTTCGCTTTCAAGAAGAGTCTCAGCAAAGGCAGAGCAGTTTACAGATACGAGCGGAGCATTTTTTCTCGGGCTGTTATAGTGGATCGATTTTGCTACAAGCTCTTTACCAGTTCCGCTCTCTCCCTCAATCAGGATATTGGCTCCTGTTGGTGCAACCTTTTTTATTATACTGTAAAGCTCTTGCATCGGCTGGCTTTTTCCTATGATATTGCAAAAGTTATACTGTGTGGTTATAGCTTCTCTTAGAAAAGAGTTCTCCTTTACAATTTCGTGGATTGAGATCGCCTTTTGAATATGGGCAACAAGAGTCTCGTTATCAAAAGGTTTTAGTATATAGGTGTAAGCTCCTTTCTGCATTGCCTCAACTGCACGTTCTACACTTCCGTGTGCTGTCATTATAATTACAGGTATATCAGGAACAATCTCCTTTATCTTAACTAAAAGTTCAATTCCATCTATTCCCGGCATCATGACGTCTGTGAGCACAAGGTCTATATGTTTTGATTTCATGATTTCAAGAGCTTCAAGTGCACTTTGTGATGTAACTGGAGAAAATCCCTCCTCTTTAAGCACTTCACCAAGTATCTTTGGATAATTTTTTTCATCATCAACAATAAGAATAGTTTGCATTTAAACTAATTTTCCTTTTATAAAAGTTGGTCTTTTTATTAGAGCAAATTTGTTATAAGGGTAAGGTGATTTTTACACTAACCCCTCCTGTATCACGGTTAAAAAGATCGACTGTGCCATTATGCGACTCAATGATGTTTTTTACAATTCCCATGCCTAAACCAGTTCCAGTCTCTTTTGTAGTAAAAAATGGATTCCATATCTTTTTCAGACTCTCTTCAGGAATTCCCCTGCCCTGATCGTGAAAATATATTTCAATATAAGTATCCTTTGCTGATATATTGATTTTAAGTTTACCGCCCTTATCCATAGCCTGAAAAGCATTTAGCATGATATTTAAAAAAGACTGATAGAGCCTCTCTGCATCTGCCATAATCTCTGGAATAGGCTGGGTAAATTCTCTCTCTATTATAAAATTGTTCTCCTCAATCTGCTGAGACAGATAGTGTATATTTTTCTCTATTATATCGTCAACACGACACGGTTTTAAATATGGAGTCATAGGTTTGGCGAAATCAAGAAAGTCTTTTATTATATTGTTAAGCCGGTTAGACTCCTCTACAATAATGTCAATTATAGTGGTTGGCTGATCAGATTTTACCATCTTCTTTTTAAGCAGCTCTGCCGAACTTTTTATTATTCCAAGCGGATTTCTGATTTCGTGAGATACACCTGCGGTCATCTCTCCAATAGCAGAGAGATGCTCGGCTCTTTGCAGCTTCTCCTCAAGTTTGAACCTCTCGAGTGCTCTTGCTTCGATTATAACTTCACCTCTTCTTACAACAAGCACAAGTATGAAAAACAGAACTGCCATAACAGCGAAACAGGTTGCAATGGTGAGCATCTGGAGTCTTAATATTTTTTGATAATCATCTGAAATGTCTTGGACTATCTCAACAACTCCAAGTACAGGTCCTTGAACAGAAGATAGCGGTTTTTCAGCTCTTAGTGGTGCAAAAGTAACAATTTTTGTTTGGTGAGGAAATCCAAGAAAAAGCTCTATAAAATTTCCCTTTTCTATAAGGCGTGAAGTTGCCTGATTCTTCAGTGCCATCTCATAGCCAGAGCCTCCGGCACTCTTTATCCCTTTCTGTTTATTATCAAAGCTGTATGCTATAGTATCTTTCATATCATAAATATTGACCATCTCAACATTAAATCCATGAAGTGTAGTTTTTATAACTCGATCCATTCTCTCATACTGAGAATCCTCTCTTAATTTTATTTTACCGTATTTTAACACAGCAGGTATAATAAACTGTAGGAAAATCTGGTGGTTTAGATTAGCTACAAGAAGATGGGCATACTCTTCGCTTTTCTCTTGCAATATGTTTCTAACCCAATGAGCATTAATAGATGAGATCACAATTGTCGCTGCAAACATAACCATTAGAGCAGAAAAAGTAAAAAATTTTACAAGACGAAATGGTTTTTGCTCTCTTTCATCAAATTTATTATCTATCATTGTCTGTTTTTCTTTGTTATTAATGTTATTATTTATTATTTTTCTTGACTTATTTGGAGATTGAATGTTTTTGATACGCTATATCATAATAATTGATTATTAGATTTTTATTTTTTATTTGCTTTTGTTGATTATTTTTATTAATAGTTATGACACAAAAAATAGTATTTATAATATAAAATTTTAATTCTATTTATACTCTTCTTAGGAATGAAAATTTAATAACCACCTAAAGTTGATGTGTGTAAAGGGATGGC
>CAZIJN010000010.1:0-20673 GCA_964539635.1 uncultured Desulfobacterales bacterium
AGCCATCCCTTTACACACATCAACTTTAGGTGGTTATTAAATTTTCATTCCTAATATACGCAAGCATGGGATCACTTTTGAAGAGGCTGTTACTGTATTAGGAGATTCCCATTCTATTACAATTTATGATCAATTTCATTCTGACGAAGAAGAGCGTTTTATTGATATTGGAATGTCAGAGAGTGGGCGTTTGCTGGTTGTAGTGTATGTAGAGCGTAAAATGTCTATCAGGATTATCAGTTGTCGAAAAGCAACTCGTAAGGAGGAAATGCAATATGAATCACAACTATACTAATGAAGAAGATATATCTGAAGAGATAGCTTCTGAATATGATTTTTCCAAAGGTGTGCGTGGCAAGCATTATAGGGCATATAAACAGGGCTATGAGGTAGTAATTCATAAAACAGATGGTTCAACAGAAACTCGTCAATTTTCATTGCCAGAAGGGACGGTAATTTTAGAACCTGATGTCAGAACTTATTTTTCAACGTCTGAATCTGTAAATAGAGCATTGAGAGGGCTTATTGCTTTAATACCATCTTCACACAATCAACAAAAACTTACAGACGCTCAGCCGTGATTCTATACTTTCTAACAGAGAAGCAAAAAGGCTGCCTTCCAATCAAATACAAATAACATTAATGATAAACCTTTTAAGGAAAAGACAAAATGACATTCATAGGCAATGAGATAAGTTCAATTCTATCTAAAAACAGGGATAAAATCTGTGATTCATGGAAAAAGCAGTTGATAATACAGGCACGGACTCTTGTAGAGCTGCTTGGACTCCATCAGGTAGATAATGTAATAAAAGAGGTTGTTGAAGGTTTAATCAAGGCACTTAAAACTATCAACACCAATGAGCATGAAGATTATATAAATGTGCAGAATAAGGTTGCCGAATTAAGCAGAGAGATGAGCTTAAGACAGATTACACCGACTGAAACTGCCCAATTTATATTTCTAATCAAAGATGCTGTTTTTCCTGTGTTGCAGGAAGAGTGCGGCAATAACACGGTGCTTTCAGAGTATATCCTTTTTGTAAATGCAATTGTGGATAAATTAGGACTCTTTACATTCCAGACCTATCTTGAATCAAAAGAGGAATTGATTAAAGAGCAGCAGAGAGCTTTCATGGATGTATCTGTTCCAGTTGTAAAGGTATGGAAAGATATTGTTCTGATTCCGCTTGTAGGTATGCTCGACAGCTCACGCACACAGCTTATGATGGAGACAATGCTATCTGCAATAGAAGATACTCAATCAAGAGTTGCAATCATTGATATTTCAGGTATTCCAATTGTTGACACACTTGTTGCACGCCACCTTATAACCGCAGCAACCGCAGCAAAACTTATGGGTGCAGAGTGTCTTATAACAGGCATAAGGGCAAAGATTTCGCAGACTCTTGTGCAGCTTGGAGTTGACCTTTCAGGCATTGTTACACGGACTACACTTGCTGACGGGCTTCAGCTTGCCCTTAAAATGACAGAACAAAAGATCGTCTAAAATCAAGGGAGGAGTTAGTGATGCTGGATATTCCCATTTTGATGATTGGAAAAAATGTTGTTGTTCCTATTCAGACAGAGCTTGACGATATCGGGGCAAAAAAGATGCAGGAGCAGGTTTTGTATAGGATTGAAAAGACTGGTGCATCAGGTCTTGTTATTGATGTGTCTGCTGTCTCTATTATTGACAGTTTCTTAGGAAGAATTTTGGTTGATACAAGTAAAATGGCAAAACTCATGGGAGCGGAATCTGTGATTGTGGGAATGAAAAAAGAGGTTGTCCTTACGCTGATTCAGTTAGGACTGCGTATGAAAACTCTTAAGACTGCCCTGAATCTGGAAGATGGACTAAAAGTTCTACAGAAATTACAGGAGACGCTCCATGGAAAAATATACAGGTAGTAGAGATTCATCAGGGCAGTCTGTTTCTACTACAATTGCCGTTGCAAGCTATGAAGATGTTATTGTGGCACGCCAAAAAGTTAGAGAGCTTATGAATGAGATGAAATTCTCCTTGCTGGATCAGACGCGGGTTGTAACTGCTGTATCTGAACTTTCTCGAAATATAATAGTTCATGCTGGAAAAGGCGCGATGACCATTATTAAATATGATGAACAGGGTAGAAGAGGCTTTAGATGTATCTTTGAAGACAAAGGACCAGGTATTTCAGATATTGACCTTGCAATGCGGGAAGGGTACAGCACAACAAATTCTCTTGGTTTAGGGTTGAGCGGTTCAAAAAAACTTTGCAGAAATTTCTCTATTGAGTCATCACCCGGCAGGGGAACAAAAATTGAGATTGCAGAGTGGAAATAATGGAATCTGCTGAACTTTTTATCCATAATGAGATGGACGTTTTAAGGGCAAGAAAAAGAGGCGATGAACTTGCAAAATTAATGGGATTCAGCGAGATTGAGCGGGCTGAAATAGAGATTGCTGTTGGTGAGATGACAAGCAATATTGTTAAATACGCCAAATCAGGTGGTTCAATTTCTATTATTCCATCTATAACAAGAGATACTGCATCTATTACAATTATATCAAAAAATATGCCGATTATTCCAGCCGTTCAGATGGATATGGAGCAGTATCTTCAGGACGGTTTTTCGCTGTCTGGCTCGCTCGGTATTGGTTTATCTGGAATCAGACGCTTGATGGACGAATTTGACACAACTGTTGAAGAGAGCGGTCTTATTGTAATTACTGCTGTAAAACATAAAAGAAGAATATCACAGAGCCGTATTAAATATTCAGTTATGAGTTTTCCAAAACAGGGTGAAACTCTCTCAGGTGATGCGTTTTACATAAAACCTCTGCCGTCATCGTTTTTTTGGGGAGTTATTGATGCTCTTGGTCATGGTTCTGATGCTAACGTTACAGCAGTAAAAGCACTCTCTATTCTTGAGAACAACTACAATAAAAGCCTTATGTGGATAATCAATCAATGCCATGATGCTTTGAAAAAAGAGAGAGGAGCAGCAATATCTCTCGGCAGAATAGACTTTGGAGCAAAAACTGTAGAGTATATAAGCATCGGCAATATTGAGACAAGAATTTACAGCGGAGAGCGTTTTATACATCTGCACAGCAATAATGGAACAGTAGGGGCGGTAATTCCAAATGTCAATCCTGTTGTTGTGCCGTATATCCGCTCATCTTGCATTGTCTCATTTACAGACGGCATATCCCAAAGGTTTGATTTGGACAGAAATGTGCTTGCCAAATCACCTCAGGAGATTGCTTATTATATAATAAACAGCTTTCGCAGAGATTATGATGATACGACTGTTGTGGTGGTGAAATAAGTTCAACTGATATTATTAGCCTTAAACATTATCTGGAAGAGGGCAGGGCAGATTAGCTCGCAATATGAATTAAGAAATTGAAAAAGATAACGGAGAACAAATAATTATGTTCATACTTGACGAAACACGAGAAATTCTCACAGAGCTTATAAATACAGGAGTCGGGCGTGCTGCAAAGACCCTTAACGAGCTTTTGCAGTATGAGATAGAGTTGAACCTTCCCCAAATCAAGATATTGAATTTAAAAGATATGCAGCAAGAGCTTGCATCAAGGGAGCGGGGGAAATTTGTTAATGTTATTCAAGAGTTTGACGGAGATATGGAAGGGGCTGGCATTCTTTCGTTTCCTGTCGTTAATGGTAAAACATTAGTAAACACTCTTCTTGAAAAAGAGGAGGGTGATGAGGAGGCTGATTGCGATTTTTCTGTTACAGAGATGGAGGCAATATGCGAAGTCGGCAACAATATCATTAATGCTGTTCAAGGAACAATCAGCGATATGGTTCCAGCAGAGAGCAACTATCACCTTCCTGAAACTTTTATTTCGCCATATATTGTTCCAAGAGAAAAGATGAAAAAAAATGAGATATACCTATTTGGTGAGGTGCTTTTTAAAGTAAAGGGGATTGATATTGAAGGTGTTATTCTTCTTATATATGCCTACAAAAATATTGAACTTATTATGGATAACTATCTTGAATTATTAAAGCAATAGTAAATTTATTAGAGGAATATTAATTTAAATGAAAGTACTTGTAACAGATGATTCTTTATTGGTGAGAAATACGATAAAACGGCTTGTTAATGCAATGGCAATATCAGATGTTGTTCTATTGGAAGCAAAAAATGGGCGAGAAGCTCTTGATATATACGTTAAAGAGAAACCTGATGCTCTTCTGCTTGATCTTTTAATGCCTGAAATTGATGGCGAGGGTGTTCTTGCTAAACTGCAAGAGGTTGAACATAAAAGTTTTATTGCTGTTTTAAGTTCTAATGTCCAAGAGCCTGTAAAAAAACGGTGTTTGAGCATGGGGACAGATATATTTATTGAAAAGCCCATTACCCATGAAAAGATGAAATATTTTTTTATCAAACTGGAGCAGAAAATCAGTTGAACAGAAATATAGAAAAATTTAACGAACATTACTTCAGATTATCAACTGGTTTAAAAACAGAAGTCATATTTAGACTTTGGAGGGTGTGTGCTGGCTAATATTATAATTTTTTTAACCGGCTATATTGCAGGCGGAGTAACGCTTCTGCTCTTTATCAGAGGAAGGCGAAGAAAAAAACTGAATGAAGCTATTGCCAGAACCTCCATTGTTACAACTCAGGTGCAGTCTTTTACCCGAAAGATTGGAACAGGTGCAGAGGCTGCTATCGGTAAATTTTCTGAATTAATCTTAAGCATTAACAATTCAATTAAAAACACAACAAAAGTAGTTGATTCCATAAGATCGAAGATGTCTGCATCTGTATCAAGAACAGAAGGGCAAGCCTCTGACAAAGCTGATTTAAAAGAGATTCAGAAACGTTATTCTTTAATGCTTCAAGAGATAATGGAGCAGCTTGATTTGACCATACAGCGTAAAAAAGAGGATATAGAAAAACTTGACCATATCAAAGAGAGTGCTGACAAAATAAAACCATTTTCTGCAGAGATTGAATCAATTGCCTATAACACCAAAATTATCTCCATGAACGCCTCTATAGAAGCTGCAAGAGCAGGGAAAGCCGGCAGGACATTTGAGGTAGTTGCAGCAGAGGTAAGGCGGCTTGCAGATAGATCAACAAAATCTGCTGAACAGATGGAAAAAAGCCTAAATGCAATCACAGATTTTATTGATAATACAACAATAGAGCTTAAAGAGGCTATTGATGTTGAGTCCCGTTTTATAAACTCTACTGTCATTCTCTTGCAGGATGTAGTGATGTCAGTAGTAGAATCGTTCATATCTATTTCAGAAGCTATTGAAAAGACACTTGGAGACTCATCAACATTTCGTGATGAGGTGAATGCAATTGTTTTTAATCTTCAATTTGAAGATATTTGCAATCAAATGTCACAACATACGGTTGATATTCTTAATACTATCAGAAAAGAACTTGAGAGCTTAAAAATTGGTAAAGACAGCGAATCGGAAAAGAGCGGGCATACATCTGTAAAAGAGAAAATTTTTAACTCTGCAAGATCGCTGTTTACAATGGAAGATGAACGAGAACTTGCAAGAAAGTCTCTTGGGATAAAAGATAATAATGTATTAAATATATCTAAAGCGGGTGAAAAACCTAAAGAAGTTAAATTAATAGAGAAAGAAGATGATGACGTAACCTTCTTTGATGAAGCAGCATCTGATAAAAGCGGAATAGATGAAGATGACGACGTAACCTTCTTTGATGAACCAGCATCTGATAAAAGCGGAATAGATGGAGATGATGACGTAACCTTCTTTGATGAACCAGCATCTGATAAAAGCGGAATAGATGAAGATGATGACGTAACCTTCTTTGACGAACCAGCATCTGATAAAAGCGGAATAGATGGAGATGATGACGTAACCTTCTTTGATGAACCAGCATCTGATAAAAGCGGAATAGATGAAGATGATGACGTAACTTTCTTTGATGATAACGACACAAAAGGAGATAATTTTGGTAACGGCGATAAATGAAGAACAAATAAAGGAGCTTGAGAGTTATTATAACGAATTAGATATTGGGATTATAATTATCAATAAGTCTTTAGATTTTGTTTTCCTAAACGCATGGTTTGGCAAAAGATTAGCAGAAGAGTTTAAAAGTTTATGGGAGTTAAGAAAAGCCTTTAACCTAACAATGCTTTACGGCTCTGATAAAGTAAATTTGAACAACAAAGATAAAATTGAGAGAATTATAGGCAAAGTTATTAAGGATAAATCTCTAATTGTGCTTTCTCAAGCATTTCACGAATGGGTTATACCGCTTAAAGATAAAAGATTTCCTGATGGCAAAATGAGGCAGACATGTATTGTCCAGCCTTGCTCACACTACAAAAACATCGCATTGGTTCAGATTAAAGATGAATCAGATACGGTTCTAAAAAGCAGGAATCTAAGGCAAATCAAAGAGCTTATTAAAAATAAGAATATAGACCTTATAAGGCTTAATCAAGAGCTTATTGATCGTGAAAAAAGTGTTAAACAGAAATCGAAAATGGAGGCAATAGGACGTATGGCTGGAGGAATTGCCCATGATTTCAATAACTATCTTTTCATAATTCTTGGTAACCTTGAACTGCTTATGAATGACATTCCAGCTACTGACTCAAACTATTCTTGCCTTGAAGATATTCAAAAAGCGGCTATCAGTGCTAAAAGTATTATTCAAGAAATAGCCACTTTCAGAAGAGCTGAGATTAACGAGTCTGAGATTAACAAAAGCGAGGAGGAATATCTTAACATTGGTACAGTCATTCGTGCTCAGGTTGCACTTATAAAATCAATGCTCTCAAGAACAATTTCAATTGACTATTCGTGCAACAGCTCTAATAATGAATGCTTTGTTCGCGCAAGCTCCTCTCAACTTCAGAGAATATTTTTCAATATTGCTATAAATGCAGTTGATGCAATATATGGTGATTCGTTCGACCCTAATAAAATGTACGAGGAACTTCCAATAAACAGTCATATAAATATTACGCTGAAACCCATTGTAATTGAAAATAGAGATGATTGGAATAACATATCTGACCTTTTAAAAAAAGAACGTGGAGAATCTAATTATATAAGTGTATTGTATGAATTTGCAATGCCTGGCAAGTATGTTGCTTTAACGATCAGCGATAGCGGTCATGGAATTACTCCTGATAATTTAGAAAAGATATTTGATCCTTATTTTACAACAAAGCCAATCGGCAAAGGTTCAGGGGTTGGTCTTTCAGTTGTTCTCGGTATTGTAAAACATCTCGGGGGTGCTATTCATGTGCAAAGCGAGGTTGATAAAGGAACGAGTTTTACAGTATTTCTACCTTCAGAATTCAAGATATAAGGCACTCTTACATGTAATGCAAATTAAGGTTTCATAACTAAAATAATAATAGCTGCACAGCAAGTCTGCCGAAAATATGCAAAAACATCCTGCTTAAGGCTCTAAATAAGTGAGGATTTTGAACAATTAATTAGCATTATTGAGGTAATTGTATGTTTAAATTTCATATATTAAAATCGTATCTGATTAATTGTTATCATTATAAAAATAGATACCCGAAAGTATCTTTTAAACTTATATTTTTAATATCCATCAGCACTTTACTGTTAATGGCTCTTCCAATAGAAGCCTCTTCTGATTCAGACAATACTAACGCTAAGTTACCTCCTAAACCTCCTAAAATAGTTAAATCAGGAAGCGAGCTTGAGTATCCGCCGTTTGCTATTGTCCGACCTGACGGCACTGCTGATGGTTTTTCGGTTGATCTGCTCAAAGAGGTTATAAAAGCTGTAGGACTTCAAGTGTATATTGTTGTTGCTCCTTGGCATGAACTTAAAGAGAGTCTTAGAAAGGGTGAGCTTGACCTACTTCCATTGGTATCTTACTCCCCTGAACGGGATATGATTTATGATTTTTCCGCTCCATATTTAAGAATGAGCACGGTTGCAATTTTTGTTCGTAAAGGAGAAAAATCAATCCACGGTTATGCTGATCTCAAAAATAAAGAAGTTTTGGTTATGCGTGGAGATACTGCTCAGGAATATGCCCTTAAAACTGGAATCTGTGATAATTTAATAGTAACAGATTCGTTTGACGAGGCATTTCTTATGCTGTCAAAAGGCAGGCATGATGCTGTAATTATCCAGCAGTTGGTTGGATACCAGCTAATTAAAAAGCTCGGCATATCAAATGTTGTTAATGTGAAATCTTTTGAAGAGACCAGCTTTAAACCTGCTGTAAAAAAGTCGCCTCACGACAATAAAACTGCTCAGACAGTATCGGCTGATAACAATGTTGCCGAGTTTGAGCAGAAGTTCTGTTTGGCAGTAAAAGAGGGCAATCATGAACTGTTAGGGGTTTTGAACGAAGGGCTTGCAATCGTGTTTGCAAACGGCACTTATGACAAGCTCTACAATAAGTGGTTTACTCCTATCCTTCCTACTCCTCCTGTTCCGATTACACTGGTTCTAAAATATCTTTTATTTGTTACAGTTCCAGTGTTGCTGATTCTTGCAATTGCCGGCATCTGGTTTCTTAAAAAAGAGATCAGAAAAAAAACAGAGATTCTTACGGCTGAAATGATATCTCGACAGAGTGCAGACGCACAGTATATAACTCTGTTTAATACGATGGTTGATGGTTTTACTCTGCATGAAATTATCTACGACCAGAATGGAAAGCCTCTTGATTTTCGCGTTCTTGCTGTTAATCCTGCATTTGAGCAGATAATCGGGCTTAAATCGTCTGAAATAGTGGGTAAAACTTTAAGAGAGGTTCTGCCTGATCGAGAATCGCACTGGATTGATACGTATATAGATATCAGCCTGACAGGAGAGACTGCAACTTTTGAATATTATCTGCAAAGAGTGAAACGACATCTCAACATTACTGCATATCAGCCTGAACCGATGAAATTTGCCTGTATTTTTGAGGATATCACAGAGAGTAAAATAAACAGAGAAAAAGAGGAGCATCTTAAAAATCAGCTTGAGCAGGCTCAGAAGATGGAGGCTATCGGGACATTAGCAGGAGGAATTGCTCATGATTTCAATAATATTTTATCCCCGATAATTGGTCACACAGAGATACTTCTTGATGATGCCTATGATATTGTAGATGATAATAAAAATCACCGTAAGGAAGATATTGCTGAAAATATAAAAAGCCTCAATGAGATATATAAAGCTGCTTTAAGAGCCAAAGAGCTTGTAAAACAGATACTTACCTTTTCCCGCCAAACTCCTGCAGAGATAAAAATAATGAAAATGCAGACTATCATAAAGGAGGCTCTTAAACTTATCCGATCTACCATACCGACAACCATTGATATAAAACAGAATATCAGAAACGACTGCGGAGCTGTTAAAGCTGATCCTACTCAGGTTCACCAGATTGTTATGAATCTTGCTACAAACGCATTTCATGCTATGGAGGAGAGTGGCGGGGTGCTTAATATCTCTCTTAGAGAGGTTGCATTAGATGATAAGAATGCTGCTGATATCCCGTCTGGCAGCTATGCCTGTTTAGAGATTTCAGATACAGGAGTCGGCATAGCTCCTGAACTTTTATCAAAAATATTTAATCCATTTTTTACAACTAAAGAGAGCGGCAAAGGCACAGGTCTTGGTCTGTCTGTCGTTCATGGTATTGTAAAAGGTATTAACGGCTATATAAATGTCGATAGCGAACTTGGTAAGGGGACAAAATTTACTATACATCTTCCCGTTGTTGAGAGCTTTTTTCAAGAGCAGCCGTTTAATCAGAGAGCTGTAATACCTCAAGGCAGGGGACAGATTCTTATTGTAGATGATGAACCTATTGTCGCTCAAATGGAAAAAAAGATGTTAGAGCGGATAGGTTACGAAGTTACCTCACGAGTCAGCAGCGTTGAGGCATTAGAGGCATTTCGCATAAATCCCCGCAAGTTTGATCTGGTTATTACCGATATGGCAATGCCGGGAATGGCTGGAGATAAATTGGCAGCAGAGCTGATTAAAATAAGAGCTGATATTCCTGTATTGCTCTGTACAGGATTTAGCCAGAAGATCGCAGAAGATAAAGCTGATAACATTGGAATAAAAGGGATTTTGATGAAACCTGTTATTTTTAAAGAGCTTGCAGATAAGGTAAAAAAACTAATAGAAGGAGATATAACAAAATGAGGTCTTTTGATGAGTTGCTTGCAGTGTCTGTTAAACAACACGGGCATCTTTGCGCAGGACAGATTATTGGAGTTAGAATGGCTATGCTTGGATGCCGCCTTGTTGGAATTGACGATCCAAATTTAAAAGAGTTTAGGAAAAGTTTGATAGTTTATGTTGAGATAGACAGATGTGCAACTGATGCAATTGAGAGTGTTACTGGCTGCAAATTGGGAAGACGCTCATTAAAATTTAGAGATTTTGGTATTAATGCAGCAACGTTTGTAAATATAGACAGCGGTGCAGCTTTTCGTATTATCTCTACAGAAACATCGCGTGAACTGGTGAAAAAATACGCTCCTGATGAGCTGGATCACTATCGCCAGCAGATGAAGGGTTACCAGCTTATGCCAGATAACGAACTGTTTGATGTTCAGCGGGTAACGGTAAATCTCTCTGTTTATGATATGCCGGGTCCTACAAGAAAACATGTAGAGTGCAGCCGGTGCAGGCAGATGGTAAGAGATGGAAAAGAGGTTGTTGTTAATGGCGAGTCTCTTTGCAAAATATGTGCTGGAGAGAGCTATTTTCAAGTCGTTGATACAGTTAAATTGTAAGATGCCAAGCATCTGGATATTAATATAAAATTGTTTATTGCAGACCTTATTTAAGGAGATTTAGATGATACAGTGGCTTCCTATAGGTTTTGATGAAGCATTAAAAAAAACAGTTGAGACAATTATCCCTCTTGGAGTTGAGACAATATCTCTGTCTGAAAGCACAGGACGAATTGCAGCAAGAGATTTAGTATCAAAGGTTGATTCTCCATCAATTAATGCCTCCTTAAAAGATGGTTATGCAGTAAAATCAGCAGATTTACTCAACGCATCTGAACAAAAGCCGGTAAGACTAACTATTAGCGGTTATGCTGCTGCCGGAGCTAAACAGCAGCATAAAGTCTGCTCTCTTAAATCTGGAGAGGCATTTCGTATTTTAACAGGTGCAAAACTTCCTGATGGAGCTGATGCTGTGCTTGCAGAGGAGTATGTTGAGATTGAGAGCAAGACCACGATTATCGCAAAAAATGTTGCTGAACATAACAGGAATATCCTGCCTAAAGGCTCTGATGTTATGGCAGGCGAATGTATTGTAAAGACAGAGCAGCCGATTACTCCCGGGTTTGCAGGTCTTTTAGCTGCTGCTGGATTCAGCCATATTGAGGTGTTTAAACAGCCGTCTGTGGCAATTATTGCAACTGGAGACGAGGTTGTAGCACCCGGTCAGCCTCTTCCAGATGGAAAACTTTATGCAAGCAATATGGTTACATTAAGTGCGTTCTGTCACAGCTATGGCATGAAAACCCTTACAGTTACAGTAAAAGATAGTATAGATGAGATAAAAGACGCTCTTAATCACGCTTTGGACGCTGCAGATGCTATTATTACAAGCGGAGGGGCTTGGACAGGCGACAGAGATATGATTGCAAAAATCCTTTTGGATATGGGCTGGAATCAGGTGTTTCATAGAATAAGAATCGGTCCTGGCAAGGCGGTTGGATTTGGAATGTTAAAAGGAAAACCTCTCTTTATACTTCCGGGCGGTCCGCCTTCAAATCTAATGGGATTCTTGCAGATTGCCCTGCCAGGTCTTATGAAACTTGCGGGTCACCCTTTTCCCGGGCTGTCAAAGAGGCTGGTTAGTATATCTTCTGAGCTTTATGGCAAGGATATTGACTGGACTCAGTTTATTTTCGGCGTTGTGCAGGAGAGCCAAACCAATATACCTGTTTTTCACTCGCTGCGTCAGAAAGGGAGACTTCAATCAATGGCAGAGGCAAATGCCATAGCAATTATTCCTGAAGGGCAGACTGTAATTCCTGCCGGAAGCATTATTCCGGTTCAGATCATATCTATGTTTTAATGGTTGATAGGTAATAAATGAATAGATTGAGTGCTGTTATTGTTGCCGGTGGATTAAATTCACGAATGGGCGGAAAGAACAAGGCGTTTTTACAAATTGGCGGACAGACGATTTTATCACGTTTAATCGCTGTTTTAGAAAAAGAGTTTGATGAGATATTGATTGTAACAAAAAATCCTTTAGAGTACAGCAGTTATACGACTAAAGATAATTTCATTAGAACAGTAAGTGACCTATACGGAGATCGTGCATCTCTTACAGGAATACATGCAGGTATTTATCATGCAAAGAATCACTTCTGTTTTATCGTGCCTTGTGATGCTCCGTTTATTCAACATTCGTTAATACGGCTGCTTGTTGACTCAATTGAGCCTGAAACTGATGTTGTTATTCCCTATTACGATGGATATTATCAGCCTCTTTGTGCTATATATTCAAAGAGTTGTCTTCCAGCCGTTGAAGAACTTCTCAAAAAATCAGATTATCGTATTTTTAATTTTTTTAATAAAATCAATTTAAAAAGAGTCGGCAAAGATAAATTAGAGCGGGCTGATCCTCAAATGCTCTCCTTTGTTAATGTAAACACTCCAGAGGCTTTTGAGGAATCATTGAAAGCGGAATTTTAGGATATTGAGAGAAAAATTTAATTTTTGAGAAATCTATTCTCAATAAGCTCTGCAATACCTCTTATATCGTTTATGTTATATACAGGAACGTCCATATCAAGCTCTACATTGGAAGCAATTGCAATGATAGGACTTGTTTCTCCTTTTTGGTAGATTAGACATTTATGGGCACAGTCTCTAAATATCTCAATCTGAGGCTTATTTGCATTTTTATATCCCTCTGTAATTACAATATCCATATCCATAAAATAGCTTGCAACTAATTGGTCAACTGTCTGCTCTTCATCTACATCTTTTATCACTGCCACCCTCCACGGTGAAGAGATCACAACCGTGTCAGAACCAGCTTGTTTATGTTTGTAGGTATCTTTACCTTCGTGATCAATATCAAAATTATGAATGTCGTGTTTCAAAGTACCAACTTTATATCCTCTTGTCTTCATCTCCTGTATCAGCTTTACGATAAAGGTTGTTTTACCAGCTTTTTTTTTGCTTACTATTGAAATTACAGGCGGCGGGGTTTTACTGACTGAAGATAGTTCTTTTGCTGCTGTGCTATTTTCATTTGAATCGCTGTTACTAATTTTTTGCATCTTTTATCTCCTTGTACTCCTGTTTTTTGTTAATTTCATTAGCATCCATGAATTCTATTCATACATTAATTGTACTACGCTTTTCACGCAATATATTTTTTTTTCAAGTCAGACTATTTTTATGATTATCTTTTTAAATGTATGAAAAAAGTTGACAAGAGACTGTTGTTTTTTTGAAAAACCGTTATTGAAGTAATGATATGAGAGTTTCTTTTGATTTATTTGCTTGAGCCAATATAAATATTACTGATTTTGATAGTATCTGGAGTCTTAACAGATTACTGCTCTAATCGGCTAAATCAACAAACCTAAATAAAATTAAGAACTTGGAGAAGCTGTAAAATTAGTGAGTAAAATTAATAGAGCAGGTCATAAAAAGCAGTACCCAGATTGTGAAAATATTGGATTTATGAAAAAATAATGCTATTATGCTTGACAATTTGGCAATTAATATTTAGTAAATTTTTATAAAACATCACAACATTACTTCTACTTTGTTAGGTTAATTCCCCCCCTACCTTCTTCATAAATAAGGAGGATTCAATGTACCACAAACAAATCTTATACTGTTTAATACTTTCTCTTACAATCACCTTGGTATGGTTCTCAACTGGAGAGGCTGTATGGTATGAATCAGAAATCGTATATCAGCAGTCTGTTACTAAAATAGTTAGAAGAGGAGATATAGCATGGGGCAGCAAACCGTATAACTATTATAAATTTGGCAGTGTAGTTGTAAGTGCTGATGGCTCAAAAGTTCTTTTTACTGGTAAGTGTGAATATTGCGATAAAGCTGAAGTCCGCCCTTTTTTAGTTAACACGGATGGTTCAAATCTAAAGGATATTTCTCAAATGCTTCCGTCTGATATTACGAGCAGATGGTCAGGTTGGAGAAATATGCTAATTTCGGACGATGGCTCAAAGGTCTTTTTTAGGGCTGTTGTGGAAACAGGTTATTATGACGATGAATATCTCTATTTTTATGATACAGCAGCTTCTATCACTCAACTTGCAGTCTCAACTGATGGCGGTTTTTCTCCTTTTGGCTCTTCATGGCGTTTTCGTATTAATGAAACAGGCAATATGTTATATTTAGACAAGTTTAATGCAGGATGGGATGAGTCCCTCAAAAAAAATAAAAAAGGGCTTTTTTACACCGACACAGGAGGAACAATCCAGTGGTATTTTGATATAGATACTCTCGCTTGTCAATCTTACTGCGGTGATCTTAATATGTTCAGCCTCTTAGGTGTTTCTCCAAATAATGACCGTGCTTTTTTTCAGTGGGACAGCGACTATAAAAAAACAGACGGTAAATCCCAGCATAAGGGGCTATACTATACAGATTTCTCTGGAGATGCCATACAGATAAGTGATGAACATTACCATATTTATGAAGGTGACTGGAGAGGTATCACTAATACTGAGGGGAGTAGCGTCATTTATAGATTCAAGCATCAATCAAGTGAACCACAAAAATTAGAATTAATAGATGTTGATTCTAAATCGTCTAAATTGCTGGCATGGACAAAAGGGTTGAACGGTTTTGATGCACACCTTTCAAGAAGTGGAAAATATGTTCTTATAAATGGAGAGTATGGAGATGAAGGAACATACTATCAAACCCTTATTGATATTGAATCTGAAAAATCTAAAGATACTTGGTCATACTACATGATGAGCCGTTGGGGAAATACCAGTAATATAACAAAAAATGACCGTTACTATTTCTATTCTATTGATGATACAGATTCCAACAGCGGCATATACAGAATAGATACAGCAACTACAGGTGATGACCAAGCTCCTTATGTCAGTTTAATAGAATTCAGTGCACCCGCTCTTCTTGACAGCGAAGATATAACAGTTTCAATTCAAGTAAAAATAACAGACCCTCAAGGTATACAAAATATAGATTGGGTTACTCTTGTTCCTCTTATAGAAGGACAAGAAGACCCATCGTGGTCAATGGGAAGAGTACCTATAGCCTTTCCTTCAGGTGATTCTGGCAGTACCCGTTTATATGATGATGGAACGCATGGAGATTCATCAGCAGGTGATGGGATTTATACTTTTGACAGCGTATCAACACGTAAAGGCAACCGTGATGGTAATACTTGGAATACATGGTATCAGCATTACACCCTTCCGGCTGACCTTGGTATCAGGATTATCATAAAGGATAAGGATAATAATTATACTATTGCCGATACCAATCTTAAAATTACAAATGATCCTAAAGATGTAATTGAACCTACTAAAGATAATGGGTGTGCTAATATCACTAACGTTTTAGACATCTCCATTCCCTGTGCAGTTTACAATAACACATTGGGAAATATTGCTCTAAAACTAAATCTTGGATATAGTGAAATAAACGACAGAGGTGAATTTATATGGAAATTAGATCAATTTTCCCAAATTGATGAATATACTGAGGCTAACTGCAGCCAAATATCTGATTCTCTTAGAATTTTTGTACCTTGTGCAATATTTATTAGTAAATCAAATACCATAAATCTCTGGCTTCAACTTGGCTATATAGGCCAAAATGTGGAGGGAGATTTAATATGGAGATTAGAGGAGATAGGAGAGGTTTTATAAAATATAAAAAGGCTGATTATTACGATATAGCCTCTTTTTGTTAGTTCTACTTTGTTGGGTTGCAGTACTCGTGCTGTATCTCTAATTTCATTCCCGTTTAATGCCATTTCAACTATTTGTTCCTTTATTTTCGGCTGACTCCCATTAATATGAATAATCCATCATGAATGTTGTCTTTGCACATTCGGGATTCTTGCATTTTTTAAGATACCAGAGATAGCCTCGATTCTCTATTTGTAAAGAGCACTCTCTAAAAAAACAACTTTAGAACACAACTCAATTTACAGTATGACTCAAGAAGTTAGATTTTACGTGAAATTGAGCTGAAAATGTTATAAAGATAGTCCTTAGATATTAACCGGGAATTACTTATTCGGTCAGTACCGATTAATTTAAGTAAAAAAATATTATTTTAAAATTAAAATTAAAATTGAATTTGATTAAAAATATTGGAGTTTTAAAAAATGTGCCTTGCTGTACCATCTAAAATTGTTGAGATTAATAATAATGTGGCAACTGTTGACGTTGACGGAGTAAAAAGAGATGCAAGCCTTATGCTGCTTGATGATGCCAAAGTTGGAGATTATGTGATTGTTCATGCTGGTTTTGCCATCAGTAAAGTTGATGAAGAGGCAGCCCGCCAAACTATTCAAGATATGCGTGATATGCTGATGTTTGCGGATAGTAATATGAATAATGGGTAATTTCACTGTTGCAAAGAAATTTAATATAACTGGTGTTGTGCAGGGCGTTGGATTCCGCCCCTTTATTTTTCAATTAGCCAACCGTTACGGCTTAAAAGGAGAAGTTTTCAACACATCTAAAGGCGTTACTGTTATTGTTGAGACAGATTTAGATAGTAATTCAGATATATCCAATGATAATTTAGGTAATATCTTAGATAATGATTTAGATAATAGCTTAAATAATGATTTAGATAATTTGGATAATATAGAAAAATTTAAAGCTGATATAACAGATAAAAAACCGCCTCTTGCCATTATTGATAATATTACAGATGTTTCAATATCCCCTTCATACTATAAAGAGTTCTCTATCTCTAAAAGCAGTGATAGAGAGGAGACTCTTTCAGCATCTTTAAATGGAAGCATTTTAGATGAGAGAATATCAAACAAGATGACGCTTATCTCTCCTGACGTGTCTGTTTGTGATGACTGCATTCGGGAGATGCAAGAGCCAAATGACAGAAGATTTGGATATCCATTTATCAACTGCACAAACTGCGGACCAAGATATACAATAATCAAAGATACTCCCTATGATCGGGCTGAAACATCTATGGCTGTTTTTAAGATGTGCGAAAAGTGCCGGCAGGAGTATGATGATCCGCTTGATAGACGATTCCACGCCCAGCCGAACGCCTGCCCTGTATGCGGTCCTCATCTGTTTGTTGCGGATAAATTTTCAAACATAGTTGTTGATGATAAACATACAAATAATCTTAATTATAAAATTAAGTCTAAAAGCTCAGATAATCTTAACTCTTCTATCCCATCTTTAGAATATGCAGCACAACTGCTTAAACAGGGAAAAATAGTTGCGGTAAAAGGTTTGGGTGGTTTTCATTTAGCAGTTGATGCCATGAATCCCGATGCTGTGGCAGAGCTGAGAAAACGGAAAAACAGACCTCACAAACCATTTGCATTGATGGCTCGTTCTGTTGAGGCGATAGAGCATTTAGTTGATATAAGTTTAGAGGAGAGAGAGCTTCTTGAGTCGTATCACCGCCCAATAGTTCTTCTTAAAAAAAAGAGGGGTAATTTAAATGATAAGAAGCGTTTTCTAAGCGATCTAAATAATAATAGCTCGAATAAAAACGGCACTCCTCTAAATAAAAATAGTGGATATGTAGATGATATAATAAAATCTGAAATTGCACCTGACAACCCATTTTTAGGCGTAATGCTCCCATACACTCCATTGCACTATCTTTTACTTGAAAAGGGACCGCCGATTCTTGTTATGACCAGCGGAAACAGAAGCGGCGAGCCTCTATCTATTGATAATCAAGATGCTCTTGATGCTTTTTCTGATATTGCAGACTATTTTCTTCTTCATAACAGAGATATCTATTTTCGTGCTGATGATTCAATTATGCAGGTGCAAAATAAAGTGCCGCGTTTTTTCAGGCGTTCCAGAGGATATGCACCGATTCCCATAACGCTGCCTGATTTAAAAGAGTCTTATCTATCAAGCATAAAAAAATATAGCGGTGAAAACTTACAATATGATAAGTTTGAATCTGATGGGTTTAATTACAATTATAGCAATATAGATGTTCTTGGCTGCGGAGCTGGTCTTAAAAATACAGTCTGCTTAACTTATAATAATATGGCTTTTTTAAGCCAGCATATCGGAGACCTTGAAAATGAGAAGGTCTTTGATTTTTACAAACAGAGCATCGAACATTTAAAAAAAATATTTAATATAGAACCAGTTGTTATTGCTTATGATCTGCACCCTGACTATTTGAGCAGCGTATTTGCAAGCTCTCTTAAAGAGCAGAAAAAACAGATTTATAAAGAACTGAAAGAACAGATTGATAAACAGCAGATTGAGACCAATCCAAATTCTGATAAACAATTTAAAGATAATCGCTCAATAATATTTGTTCCAGTCCAGCATCATCATGCTCATGCTGTCTCGTGCATGGCTGAAAATTCAATTACTGGAGATGTGATTGCAATCGCACTTGACGGCACTGGTCTCGGCGTTGACGGCAATATCTGGGGCGGGGAAGTTTTGGTCTGTAATGAGTTAGATTTTGAGCGAAAGGCACACCTTAAATATATTCCAATGCCAGGGGGTGATGCTGCCGCAAGAGAGCCTTGGAGAATGGCTCTATCTTATCTTTATGCTGCTTTTGGTGAAGATATTTTTAATCTTGAAATCCCATTATTTAAAGATATTTGTGGAAGTGCAAAAGGCAGCAAAATTGATTTTATTGTCCAGATGATTAAGAAAAAGATCAACTGCCCCCTAACATCAAGCTGCGGAAGGCTTTTTGATGCTGTGTCTTCGTTATGTTCAATCAGACATAAAATCACATTTGAGAGTCAGGCAGCTATTGAGCTTCAGGCAAATTGCAGACGGATAAACAGCAGCGAACGATATGATTTTGATATTAAAAAAGATGAAGAGCAAAATCTTTTTATAATTGATCTTATTCCGCTTATAAAAGAGGTTGTAAACGATATTAAAAACTCGATTCCGATTGAGTCTATAAGCTCTAAATTTCATCAGACAGTTATTGAGAGCTTTGCCTGTGCAGCAGAAAAAGTGAGCAGTGAGGCTGGATTGAAGCGGGTAGTTTTAAGCGGCGGAGTTTTTAGTAACATTTTCATTCTGACAGGTATGACTCATGCCCTTGAAAAAAAGGGGTTTACAGTATATAGCCACAATAAAGTGCCGCCAAACGATGGGGGTATATCTTTGGGGCAGGCTGTTATTGCAAAGATGAAGGTTATTGCTGAAAAAACATAATCATAATACAGCTCACTGAAACGCAAAACTTTAGATATAATAATATTATCTGATAGTGTTAAAAAATAGAGTGATATTCAGAGGTCGTTAAGGAAATTATCTAATGGCATTAAAATACGTTAGTGAATATAGAGACAGCCAGCTTGCAAAGGTTTTGATTGACAGCATTAAAGAGAAAATAGAGGTTTTACATAGCTCAGGCTCAACCAAAGCAAAAAAAAGATTAAGGTTAATGGAGGTGTGCGGCACACACACAATGTCAATATTTCGGCACGGTATTAGAAGCATTCTGCCTGATACTATTGAGCTTCTGTCTGGTCCGGGCTGTCCCGTGTGCGTTACTGCCCAGAAGGATATTGATGCTTTTATTGAGCTTTCCAAGCAGGATAATGTTATTTTAACGACATTCGGCGATTTGATGAAGGTGCCCGGAACCTTTTCTTCTCTTCAAAAAGAGAAGGCAGACGGAAGAGATATAAGGGTTGTCTATTCTGTATTTGATGCAGTAGAGATTGCAGCGGCTGAACAAGGAGTTGCTTGTAACTGTAATCAAGCTGATTCTGCTGATCAAACTAATCAAGCTAATCAACCTAAAGAGGTTATTTTTTGCGGAGTAGGTTTTGAGACAACAACACCCACAGTTGCAGCTTCAATTTTAATGGCATCAGAGCGGGGAATCGGCAATTTTTCCATACACTCTGCCCATAAGCTGACACCTCCTGCTCTTGCTGCTTTAATGGAGACTCCTGCGACTCAAATTGACGGTTTTATTCTACCGGGTCATGTCTCTGTGATTACAGGCGTTGATGGATATAAAGAGGTGTTTGATAAATATAAAGTTCCATCTGTTATTGCAGGATTTGAGCCTCTTGATATTTTAAAAGCAGTTTTAATGCTGGTAACTCAGCAGATTTCAGGACTGCCTGCTCTTGAAAATGGATATGAGCGTGCCGTATCACAGTTGGGAAATGTAAAGGCAGTGCAGATTATGAACCAAGTTTTTGAACTTGCTGATTCAGTGTGGAGAGGAATTGGTCAGATACCAAAAAGCGGCATGCGATTAAGAGATAGTTATAAAAGTTTTGACGCTCTAAAAAAATTCAATCTTGAACTTAAAGATACGCCTGAGCCAGCCGGATGTGCGTGCGGTGAAATTTTGATGGGACTTAAAACACCTGAACAGTGTGTTATGTATGGAAAAAAATGTACGCCTGCCCACCCGGTTGGTCCGTGTATGGTCTCAAGCGAAGGCTCTTGTGCTGCCTATTATAGATACAAAGGATT
>CAZIJN010000010.1:20773-117335 GCA_964539635.1 uncultured Desulfobacterales bacterium
CGTGTATGGTCTCAAGCGAAGGCTCTTGTGCTGCCTATTATAGATACAAAGGATTGTAAAAAAATATGGATAACAATAAAATACTTTTAGATCACGGCAGCGGCGGAAAAATTGCCCATTCTCTTTTAAAAGAGATGATACTGCCCTTGTTTAATAATGATATGCTATCAAGACTTGATGATGGGGCAAGCATAACTATTTGCAGCAGCAGAGAAAATACCATACAAAATGGAACAGAAAATGTAATAGATAATCAAATAATAAATCGAACAGAGAATCAAATAGCACATCAAATAGAAGAGAATCAAATAGAAAGCAGTATAAAAATTGCATTTTCTACCGATTCTTATGTTGTTGACCCAATATTTTTTCCGGGTGGAAATATCGGCGAGCTTGCCATAAATGGAACAGTCAATGATATTGCAATGTGCGGGGGAGACCCTAAATATATTAGTGCTGCGTTGATTTTAGAAGAAGGATTTTCTACAGATGATCTGAAAATAATTTTAAACAGCATGGCTGAGGCTGCAAAAAAGTCCGGCGTGTTTGTTGTAACTGGAGATACTAAAGTCGTTCCAAAAGGAAAAGCTGATAAGATTTTTATCAACACATCAGGGTTAGGGGTAATACCAACCGGAGTTAATCTTTCTGGAAGCAATGCAAAAGCTGGAGATAAGGTAATTATCAGCGGAACAATTGCAGATCACGGCATTACAATATTGAGCAGCAGAGAAAATCTTAAATTTGACTCTGACATTAAAAGCGATACAGCCCCGCTCAATCAGATGGTAAAAAGGATTTTAAATCAAAACCTGATTGATAAACGAGTGATTGAGCAAAGCCCGACTGATAAATGCCCGATTGATTCAAGTAACTCAGCATCTAATTTTAATTATAGAGTTCATGTGCTCCGCGACCCTACCCGCGGCGGGGTTGGAACAACTTTAAATGAGATTGCATCTCAATCTAATGTTCGTATAAATATTTGGGAAGATGCTCTTCCAATAAAAGATTCTGTCAGAGGAATGTGTGAGCTTTTAGGATTTGATCCGCTCTATCTTGCCAATGAGGGAAAACTTTTGGCTGTTGTGGCTTCTGAATCTGCTGAACAAATACTTGATGCTATTCGTCAAGATGAATATGGAAAAGATGCTGCAATAATAGGCGAGGTGGTTGGAATCGGAAAATCTGATAAAACATTTGAACAAGCAGGAGTCTTTCTTAAAACATCAATCGGCGGATACAGAATCGTTGATATGCTGACAGGCGAGCAGCTGCCGAGAATATGCTGAAATCACTACTAAACAGCTTGACTTGTCTTTATAATAGAGATATACGCCTCATCTTTGTTTCAATGGAAACTGATATTTTTTGTTTATTTATTTATGTAACAAAAATAGAGACAAACCAAACTATTTAGCGGAAAAATAGAAAATGAGTGCAGAAAAAAAGCGTCTTATATCGTCTGTGTTTTGGAACCTGTTTTTACTTACAATAGGCTCTCTAATTTTCAGTATCGGCGTAAATGCTATTGTGATACCGCAAGGTTTTATAACCGGCGGTATTTCAGGCGTGTGTCTGTTGATTTACTATATTGCAGATATACTATCGCCGGGTATTTGGTATTTTATAATCAATATACCTCTGTTTATATTGGGTTGGGTTTTTGTGAGCAGACGGTTCTTTTTTTACAGCCTTTTCGGTATGATAGCTGTCTCTATATTTATGGAGCTGATATCACTGCATATTGAGATTAAAGATCCATTTTTGGCTATTCTTGCAGGAGGAGCTCTTCTTGGAGTCGGCGGAGGAGTTACGCTTCACTCTCTCGGCTCTCTTGGAGGATTAGATATTATCGGCATTATATTGAACCAGAAGTTTGGAATACGTCTTGGCACATTCTTTTTTATATTTAACATGATTCTTTTTATCGGCAGTTTGGGCACTCTTGAAACTGAGCTTGTATTATACTCTATTGCTCTAAGTTTTGTGACATCACAGGTTCTTGAGTATGTGCTGACTATGTTTAATCAGCGTAAACTGATTTTGATCATCTCAAACAGCAGTGATGAAATAAGCAAGGCTATTATAGGAGATTTGCAAAGAGGCGCTACATTTTTACATGGTACAGGTGCTTATAGCGGTAATGAAAAGAAAATTATTTTGACTGTTGTGCATAATTACCAGCTCAAACGCCTTGAAGAGAGGGTGCTAAATATTGATCCCGAGGCATTTATGATTACTGAAAACACATTTAATGTTATGGGCAGAGGCTTTTCTAAGCCAAAAGTGTATTAATCTTCTACCATTTGTACAAAATAATTTGATTTTAGAATTTTCACACAAGATTTAATTTTTAGAAGGTGTTAGAGCCTGTTTAACTATTCAGGCTCTAAGAAAATAAAATATCTATTTTTATAATAATTAGGAATATACGTATGAAAGAGTTAAAAGGGGCACAAAAAAAATATTTAAGAGGTCTTGCCCATGGTTTAAACCCTGCTGCTTTTGTCGGGCAAAAAGGGGTAACAACAGCCTTGATTAATGAGATAAATGAAGGACTTGAGGCAAATGAGTTGATAAAAGTCAAGTTTATTGATTTTAAGGAGAAAGATATAAAAAAGAGCCTTGCTGCAGAGATTGCATTGCAAACCAATTCATATCTTACAGGAATAATAGGGCATGTAGCTATCTATTATAGAGAAAACAGAGACGTGCAGAAACGTAGAATTACAATACCAACATAAAAATTTGCCGCTAAAAAACAAATAAATCATTGATTATGAATTGTTATACAGCTCCTCTTCAATGGCAACACACTCAAAAGGAGAAATATTATGAAACTGTACTGCAATTCCTTCTGATTCTATTCTTATTATCTTGCCTGTCAATTTAAAGGGTTTTTTATTAGGAGAAAGTTCAAAGACCATTGATACCTTTTGATTCTTTTTAAACTTAGTATGTTTTTTTGTTTTAATAAAAAGCCCGCCGGCACTGAGATCTTTTGTCACCTCTTTATAAAGCTGCCCCGCACTGACAAAGTCTATAGGAATTGATAAATCTTTTCTCTCATATGCTCTCTCTTCAATGATGTTTACTACAACATCATCTTTTGTATATATAGGTTTGTCAGATACTTCATGTACTGGAATATTAGAATCAAGAGCTTGTGGTTCAGGTTGGAGAGTCTCGGATTGAGATTCAGAATCAAGAGGTTCAAACTGAAGTGTAGGCAGAAAACCAGAATTAGCAGCTTGATGTGTAATTAGCTGCGGCTGATCTGGTTTAGATAGCACATTAGCCTCACTCACACTGTTTGAAGCGGCTGCTTGATCTAACCAGTCTTGTGTAATTTGCAGTAACTGCTTCTGTTTTTCATAAGGCAGTTTATTTGTATTAACAATGATTTTGGTTAAGATATTTTCAATTGCCATTTTATTATTATTTACTCCGGTAAACGACTTATCAAATATTTGAAATATTTTCCTACATCAATTTAATATGGATTTAATAGATTAGTTTATAAGTGTCAATTAATAAAAATAGAAAACCATCTTTTTTTCATGATAAAAAATAATATTAGTTGTCAGGCAATATTAAGTATTATTAGTTCTATTTGGTATTAAATCATCTATTTTTATAAAAATAGCAAAACATATAATTGCCTCTATGTTTTGCTTGATATATTCTAAATATTCCATTAAACCATTTTATATTGTTATATGATCTTAAATTTTTATTCGTAAATATTCAGAGATTAAAAAGGAGTTTTTATGCGGCGATTAATCGTAACTGATAGTACATCTGACCTTCCTGATAATGTCATAGATGAGTTGAAGATAATGGTTTTACCCGTTAATATTATTCTTGATGATAAGATAATGAAAGATAGAATCGAGATAAAAATAGAAGATTTTTATGACCGTTTTGATACCTTTAAAGCAATGTCAACCGGTGCTGTTTCTTATGAAGAGTTCGCTTTATTATATTTAAGACTTGTTGATCAATATGATGAGATAATATTTATTCTCTGTTCAACCTATCTGAGTAAAACTTATGATAATGTTCTTGCTGTGCATAATGATTTTAAACATAAACATAACTGCCGCATTGAAGTTATTGACACTAAGCAGTGCGGTATGGGGTTGGGTTTGATTGCTATTGAGGCTGCTATGCTTATGAACAGCGGAGAAAATTTTGATGATATTTTGACAAATATATATCATATTGCCGGTCAGGTTACTACTTACATTGCAATTCCAACTTTAAAATATTTAAAACAAGGAAAGCGGATAGGCGGAGCTAAGGCATTTTTAGCATCAGCAATGGGAGTAAAGCCTGTACTTGGAATTCAAGATGGAAAGCTGGTTGTCAAAACAAAGCTGTTTGGAAAACAGCAGAATCTGTTATTGTCGCTTATGGATACATTGACTAATGATATAGGGGACTCATCTGTTACTATATCTATATCTCATGGAAAAGATCAGACCTATGTTCCAAATCTGATATCAACTTTTAATTCTAAATTCAAATGTAAAAAGATATATGTCACTTACTTTGGTCCATCAATTGGTATCAATACTGGTCCAGAAACAATGGGCGTTGCTTTTTATAGACATTGGATAGTTTGATTCCCTTATTATAGGTCTTTTTATATTCCAAAATAGCATTATAACAGCTTGGTTTAATCCTAAAGGTTTGTTCGGATTTTTATGTTGACAACAATAAGTAGTTTTGATAGCAAATAATTTAACAATTACTAAATTAAGTAAAGGTATTTATTGCTTTCCCACCATATTTATAACCAGTTGTTAATTTTCAAGAAGTTTATTATATCTTAACTATTTATTGAGATATAAATTCAAATATTCCATTAGATATATGTATAGATTGAATATATTAGCTTAAGCTAAGGAGATACAGGTATGATTAATATTACATGCGGCTCGTGTGGAAAAAATTATAAAATTGATCCCAAGATACTAAAATCTCAAAATGCTAAATTTACCTGTAAACAGTGCGGTTATGTGAATAACATTGATTCTTCCATGGATAAGACACCTATTGATACGCAAGATGCTGCAATTAAACAGACAGACTCTGTTATAGAACAAGCTATGTCTCATTTGTCAGATAAAGCTGAGGCAGGCAAAACTACTTCAAAGAGACCGCAGGGGCAGTATCAAGTCAGCCAGAATGCATTTCAGGTGTCATGGGTAAATCATCTGCAAATTAAGGTTAACGCTGTATTAATTCCATTGATTATAGTTATTATGGCTACATTTACTATATTTAGCTATATTACAGAAAAACAGAAAATGGAGATTACGCTTGAGAATTTATCAAAAGCTGCGGCTAAAAGATTGTCTGTTTATCTTGTTGAGTCCTTCTGGTCGCTTGATGATGAGACATTAGAAGAATCTCTTAAATCTGAAATGATGGATAATAATGTCTATTCAATCAATCTTATTGACCGTGGCGGTAAAATCTATTTGGGTTATAAAAGAAATCCTGATTGGAATATTGCTGTAAATAACAGCCCCGTTCAAGGTAATTATGTAAAGGCAGAAGAGTCTATTGTAAAAGATTTAAATAAGATAGGAACTGTTGAAGTATATTATTCATCTAAGTTTTTTTTAGAGCAGTTTAAGCAATCTGTGTATAAGCTGATAATTACATCGCTTCTGCTTATTATTGCGGTTTCTTTAGCAACTGCTGTTGTTATTAATAAGATGATTCTATCTCCAATCGGCAGGCTGACAGATATTGCGAATAAGATAAGTATTGGTAATCTTGATCTTGAAATTCCTATAGAATCAAAAGATGAGATTGGTCTTTTAGCAGATGCGTTTGCAAGAATGAAGGTCAGTATGGAGTTTGCGATAAAACAGTTAAGGAAGAGGTAAGGTTTTTTAGCTATTTTGTTAAAAAGTTATACTAATTATTTTTTATATATTGAAATTTTTGTGGTTTTATTTGAACGATTATAGAGGATCGACATGAATACTGTAATAAAAGAAGATACCGTAACTAAAGTTGAAAAACTCCTTCAAGATTTTATTGAAGAGTCAGGTGCAACATATGCATTGATAACTGATATGGGTGGAAACCCGCTTTTTACAGCAGGTGAAGAGGATTTTGATGTCGATACTCTTGCAGCACTTTCTGCTGCAAATTATGCAACAACAAAAGAGATAGCCAATCTTATAAAAGAAGATAACTTTTCTCTTCTTTTCCATAGGGGAAATAATGAAAATGTCCATTTCGCAAAGATAACTCAGGATATTTTGATGATTGTTCTTTTTAAACCATTTCTTTCATTAGGACTTTTAAGACTTAAAATAAACAGTTTACAGCAGAAGATTGTTTCGATAATCGGCAGTTAAAAATGAGATAGAATAATACTACGTATTCGTATTATGCTGTAAAAATTGGAAGGCTGATTAATAATGAACAGCAATTAATATTAAGACAAACCGCTTGCATTGGATTTTTATAATGGCTATCGTAAATTTGAAAGACAAAACAATACAGATTAAAATTGTTTATTATGGTCCAGGCAGAAGTGGAAAGACCACCAACCTTGAGTTTATTCATAACAAGCTGCAACAGAACAAAAATCAGCAGATTAGTAAGTTGGTATCCATAGATACAAAAGGTGATAGAACTCTTTTTTTCGATTTCTTCCCAGTGAGTTTAGGAACAATCAATGGATTTGATCTGAAGCTTAAGTTATATACCACCCCTGGTCAGGTTAAATATGAGGCAACCAGGAGGTTGGTGCTTAAAGGTGTTGATGGCATTGTTTTTGTTGCTGATTCTCTTGCATCAAGGCAGGATGCCAACCTTGAATCTTTTGAAAATCTTAAAAGCAATCTTTTGTTTCACAAACAGAGCCTTTCAGATATTAAGTTAATTTTTCAGTGGAATAAACGAGATATTGACGAAAATATTATACCTCTTTCAACGATAGAGGATATGGAGCAGCTTTTAAACTCAGAATTAAAAGTTCAGGCTTTTCCTGCAAGTGCCACTACTGGAATGAATGTGCTCAAAACTGTAAATTATATCTCCAAGGAGACTGTAAAATCTGTTATTGAAAAAACAATTTTAAATAAGTAGAAAAGTGGTAAATTGACATATATTTAAGTACATCTGATTTGTACATTACAAGCTATTGTTGTAAGTGTTGTTGTGTTAAAACTTCCGGTCTAATTCAATTATAGACTGATTCTTTTATTTCTAAAAAGAGATTACGGTGATGTATGGATTATCAATTATTTCGTAATATTCTCTCCCCATATCTTGTTGACAATATGGCTGGCATTCAAGATGTTAAAAAACATGTTGCTTCTATTTCAGTTGATGATGCATTCGATAAAAAATTTCTTACCGTTCTTAATAATATTGTAAGCTGTCTTGAAACGTGTGAAGCTATCAAAAACTTAGCGGCTAATATTTTTGAGGAGGCTGATTTTTTTTCTGATACATCAATTCATAAGACTACTAAAAGTAAATATTTAGATAAGATTCTCTCTGACAGCGATTATATTGAGCAGACCAAATCCTTTAATCTAAGTGTTATTCAAACATACGTTGAAAAGATTATCCATAAGCAGCTTTATGAGATAAATATTAAAATAGAGGAGAATCAGAGAAGTCTTAATAAAATGGAAGCAGCTTCTGGAAAGATAATGAGAGAAGAGCTTCAGCAGGCAAATCAGCATATCCAGCAGTTGCAGCAGGCAAATCAAGCTCAAATTGCACAGCAGAATCGCTCTTTTAATAAAAATTTACAATCTGATCAGATTGTTAAGAGTGTAAAAACAAAGCAGCCCGTATTATCTTCTTCTGTATCACAAACTAAGGCAGCATCTCAACAAGGACAGCCTCAGATGCTCTCTGACCAGCAAAAACCACCTGTTCAGCAGCCACAAAATATATCGTCTGTCTCACGAAATCCTGAAGCTTCTGTAAAATCATCTTTTCTTTTAGTCGAAATAGATCAGCAGCAATGTGCTATAACATATAGTAATATTTTAGAGATACTTAAGTTTGACAAACCTGCTCCTGAGAAAGTTTTAAGGATAAGTGCTATTCCGTATAATAAGCTCGTAGGATTTGCCAGAGGCTCTTCTGTAATAAGAAAGGTGGGTGATATTCAGATTGATAAAAAGACGTTGTTAAATAATATGAATGCCACTTTGCCTAATAAAGAAGATAAACGTTTTGCTGTTATTATAAATAAAGATGATGACTATCGTATTCTATTTGTTGATTACATTGTTTATACAGAGCCTGTAGATGGGCAGTCGCTTGGTAGTTATGCTAAAACAGTTGAGGGTGAATACAAAATAATTAATTAAATTTAGATATAGATAAATGTTGATTTATTTACTTTATATTAACAAGGTGTTGAAAATTTTATGTTGAACGGCTCTCTTAAAACTTTTTCTCTGTCAAGTCTATTGCAAATATGTTCTAATGAACATAACACTGGTATGTTAGAATTTTATATGAGCAACAATATCTGTGGAAGAATTGGATTTGAGAATGGTGATGTTGTATATGCAGATTTTCTTGGAATGAAGGGAATTAGTGCAGTCAGACAGATATCTCTTTTAAAGGAAGTTGACTTTAAATATAATAATACAACTGATATTTTTGATAAAAATATAGATTTGGATATCAATTTTCTTATAATTGATTCTACAAGATATGTAGATGAAAGTTTAGCATATATTGATGAGTTTAAGGAGGCTCTTGCAGAGAAGTACGCTATAGAGTCATTAAACTTTTTTGAATATGATAATATTGTTTTTTCATCTCTCAACCTTCACGGTGTTAGGTATTTTGAGAGTTCTGATGAAGATAAGTTTAAAGTCATATGTTTAGACAAAAATGTAAATGCCCGCATTCAGATAGTTTTCAATCAGAAAATTCTTACAGATTCTCTATTAATCTATTTGCTTGAAAAAGGAGTTCTTTAAATGATTCCAAAATTTGATGTTTATCATAAAGATCTCCATTCAAGTTATATCTCTTTTGAAAAATATAAACTGTTCTTCCAAAATCAGCCATTTAGCGGTTACATTAAACTTGATGATACTCAAATCCAATGTTTCTTTTTTATTAAGGAAGGAAAGGATATCTCCTCCTTTATGTTCTCTGATGGAAATATGGCAGTGGTTGATTTGTCTGAGATTCCAATTTTATTCAAACAGCCGTTTTTTATCTCATCTTACGTTTTGCCGCAGCAGGTAGTTGACTTTTTTGCACGATGTTATACCGCACAGTTGGTTCTTGATAGTTTTGCATTTGATTCTGTTGATCTTGATAAGTTTCTTAGTCAGATTGAATCAAAAAAAATTACAGGATTTATTGAATCATCAAGAGCTGGAGAGCCTAAAAAATATATATATTTATATGGCGGTAAGATTTTTGGTTATATGAATATCAGAGGCGATAATGGAGTGTTTGAAAAAAATCTTGATAAAAATCAGATACAGTCGGCATTTAGAAAATCTTCGGTTAAGCTCTATTCGCTGGTTATAGGAGCTTCTGCTGTTAAAAGAGAAGCCGTATATACTCAATCTGGTACTGGACAGAAAAACAAGCCAATTGTTGAAAAAGATAACGATAATCGATTATCTGTTTTTGAGTGCTATGAAGATATTTTTAAAATGCTTGAAAGGGAGACAGCTCCTGATGATTTTACATCAATCTGGAGAACAAGTGCTCTTGAATTGAGCACCAAGTATCTTTTTTTGAACCCATTTGCCGGAGAGTTTAATTATGAAAACGGTGAAATTGATATTTGGGAGAAAATTGATACAAACACCGCTGCTCAAGCTATGGATGAGTTGATTAACGCTATTGCTAAGAAGGCTAATCTACCAAAAGATGGAATTAAAGCAATAAAAGATAAATATTCAGATATACTGGTTACCTATGAAATTAGAAGCTAAAGATACTCCAGAGTCATTTGTTGATAAACGTGATTACATTATAAATCTCGTTTTAAACATTAAGAATAAAACATCTTTTTTTCCTGATCTGAGAAAACAAGATCAAGGATATTACAGAGAACTTTATTATAATGAACTGATAGAAAAAATTAAAGAGCAATACCCTAATGATGTACAGTTAGTTGTAATAAAGGAGAATCAAAACATTCTTTATGTGATAAAAAAAGGATTATCTATTTTTATTTGTGAAGGTTCGGGTAAGGTAAGTGTCTCACAGATAAAAATGGAGTTTAATGAATTTATGGATAATTTTCAGCATCAGAGCAAATATAAAAAATTCTTTTCGTCAATTTTTGACTGGTAATATCTCTATATATTGCCTAACTTTTAGTCAGTAAGTCTCTTTTTTTGGCAGTCACTTAAGGAGTAATCCTATATGCTTAAATATGTTATTGAATTAATTCCTACGACAGAGGATAGTGTAACTCTATCTTCTTCTGATTGGTCGATAATTGTGATGCTTAACAAATACCCTGATTTTAACAGGTTTGTTTCTGAACTTAAAAAACATTATAATATGACATCAGAGGATATAAAAGGAACACTGGTTAAGTTACAGAAGAAAAATATACTCAAACTTTTTCAGACCCAAGTTAGTGATGATGTTGCTGCTACACCGCAAATGCAGCCAACTCCTGCTGTTACAGCAGCAACGCCTGTGATATTTTGGGAGAGACTTGAGAATGAACTATCAAAGGCAATAGGTCCTATTGCTTCTATTGTAATTGATGATTCTGTAGCTGAATTTAATACTCCTCGAGAGACATTCCCTCCTAAATTTTTATACAGTCTTGTTGAAAAAGTTGCAGCAGAGATACACTCAAATGCAGAAAAAACTCAATTTCAAAAGGCAATGTTAGACGTAATCAAAAAAATTTAATATTGTGAAAATATAAAAAATTATTTTAAATTTATATACCCCCTGTAAAGACAGCAAGTTAAAGAAAACAGTTAATAATTTTACTGACCCTAAATCTGAATTAAGTGATTGATATGACAGAAGAGATAGATATTAAAAAATTGACAAGTGATGCTTTTATAGCGATAGATGCTCTTTTCACCGATGAAGATGACAATATGTTTTCAGAAGTAAAGGAGAGTCAACCAGATGATTTTGATTTAATTCAAGAGTATATGCTTGCACTTGAATGGGAATGTTCTGATAAAAATATTAAGAAATTTATCGATTTTTTAAACAAAATAACCGCTAAATATAGTGGAAAGCATAATCAAGATATTCTTAAAATGCTTTTAAGCATTGTACGTTATCTTGAAAAATCAAAAGAGAGAGCTATTCCTGAAACTCATCAGGTAATGGAATTTATTGTCAAAACTTTTAAAAATATCAATCAGCCTGAAGTAGATGATGCAACAATTAAACAGGAAAAGAATAACGCATACAGTAAAGTCTTAGATTTAAAGGCTAAGATTGCAAAAAATAAATTTGACACATCTCAAAATGCCGCTGATATCCCTCACGCAATAGCAGACAGCCCATATCAGGAGAGTGTTGCATCAGAAACTCCGCAGCAGCCAGTCGAATCTATTGAAAATTCAACTATTATCCGCGGTATTCTTGCCAGACTGGAACTGTGCGAAAAGCGAATTTCAACACTTGATGCTCAAAATATCCAGCTTCAACAGCAGGTTGCTGAACTGACCTCCATTAATAACAAAATGAGTGAGCAGTTGAATAATCAGATAAATGATCTGGAGCTTAAATTTGTTGATCAGTTTAATGATTTATCAAGTATGGTTCATTCAATGCCTCAGGTTTCGAGCGATTTCTCAATGAAAACTGATGCAGCGGAGGAGGCTGATCTATCTGATATGGATAATATCATATTGCCGGATATTTCAGATATAACTGACGATGATATGGAGCAATACAATGAGATAGATTTTGATGGGATTGATTTTGAAGAGGACAGTTCAGATATAAAACCAAATCATATATCCGAAATCAAGAGTGATTTTAATGAAGTAGCTTTAGATGAAATAGGATTTGATGAGATATATATTGATGATAGTGCTGCATCTGCTGCTCAAAGAGGAGCACAAGATAATACATCTGTTGATAGTGCTCTAAACTCCGCCTCAATCGGAGTTCTTCCTGATGAAGATAAAGCAATATTTGATGATATGATTTTAGAAGAAAAAGGTGATGAGGCTGAAGAAATTACCATTGATCAAATTGAATATGAAGAGATTACGCACGATGCTATTGAATATGATGATAATAATACTGATATTGATATCACTTCTAAACCTGAAGACCTTTTCACTAAAAATGTTAGGTGTTTTAAAATAGAAAATCAGTCGATTGCTATACCTGATGATAAAATATATAACATATACAAGATTCCCGCAAAACTTACTAAAACGATCAGTAGTATGTCTGTTATTAATTTAGGAGAATTTGCTTCATTATTTCAGAGCCTTTCAAAAAATATGAAAGGACATTTGAAAGATGTAAGCAGCTCGATATTAAAGAAAATGAATGTTAATATTCATCTGCTCACTACTCAGAATATAGAGTACCACACGGCTATTTTATGTTATTTTGACAATAAAGTCTCTATTGTTCCAGTTACAGACATTTATGATAATAGGACTTATTTTATTACAGATATCATAAATGGTCAAAATAGTTTTTCTGATTACAATGTAAATATTGCTGATATAGGTTTAATCCCTTTTATGCCTCTTTCAAAAGAATAATGAAAAAAGATGAATTTATTATTGATCAAACTCTGTTTGATTTAAAATTGAATGAAGCTCAGTTTTATTCTGAACAGGGACTTTATGAAGAATCTGATAAAATATATGCGTCTCTTATTGAAGAGCTTAAACAGCTTCCTGAGACAAGAAGTTCTGCTATTCAGATAAAACAGTTAGAATCGATTCGTCAGGAGTGTAAGGATAAGGCAGGGACAAGAAAGGGTAAAGTTAGTTTAAAATATTTATCTGATACAGATAAGCATATTGCTCATGAAGAATCTTCCAGCCAAAAGGTCATATCAAAAGATAGAGTCTCCTCTAATGAGAGTTTAATTATAAGGGAAGATATTGAAAGTGATATAGATAGTCAGACAGCTAAATTTATCAATGATATGATTCTTGAAGCCGTTAGAAGAGGTGCATCAGACATACACATTGAACCCTCTATAAATTCCACCCATCTGTCTTCAAATTCCAACCCATCTAAAATACGTTTCAGAATTGATGGAATCTGCCAATCCTACATTGAGATTCCTAATAAATTCGCTTTGCATCTAATATTCAAACTGAAAGTTATGGCAAAAATAGATATTAGCATAAGATCAAAGCCTCTTTATGGAAAAATAAGATTTAAGAGCGGACAGAGCAGCGATCTGATAGAGCTGCAAGTTGTAACTATTCCTACGATAGGTTATAGAGAGGATATTGTACTTAAGTTTTTTCCTGCTGCAAAAATAATGAGTTTATCAGATATCGGACTGCTTGATCACAATTTGAACTCATTTATTCAGATGCTCAATAAGCCTTATGGTTTGATTCTTGTCTCTGGATTATCAGATTCAGGTAAAACCACAATCTTGTATTCAGCCTTAAATCTGATAAACAGCCCTACAAAAAAGATATGGAGTGCAGAAGATAGCATTGAGATTACTCAGCAAGGGATTCGTCAGGTAGAGATAAAACCTGATAAAGGCTGTGATTATTGTGATCTGATAGAAGCATTTCTAAAATCTGATTCAGATGTAATAATGATCGGAGAGTTAAACGATTATCAAACCGCCTCTATTGCTGTTAAAGCAGCTTTGACTGGACATCTTGTAATTGCGGGTGTGACCGCTTTAACCGCTCCTGATACTATCAGAAAGATGCTTGAAATAGGAGTTAATCCAAACAATTTTGCAGATAGTCTATTAGGTATTCTTAATCAGCGACTTGTAAGAAGTTTATGCGAAAAGTGCAAACTCTATTCTATTAAATCTATAGAGTCTGAGACGCAATCCTCGCAACCTTCTGAAACTAATTTAGATTTAATAGAGATGCTTATTTCTGATTTTGGTAAAGATTATTTAGGTATTCTTGAACAAATAGACAGAGAAAATATTACACTTTTTGAACATTTTCCTGATGGGTGTGAAGAGTGCGGCTATACAGGATATAAGGGCAGGGCGGGTATCCATGAACTTCTTATTAATAGTGAAGATATAAAATCTCTTATTAAAGAGATTAGTTGTATGAAAAAAACAGAAGATGGTCAGGAAAATTTAAGCAGGAGATTTAAAAAGATAGAACACAGTGTTAAACTTTTAGAGCAGTGTTCTGATAGATATAGATATTACACATTTAAACAAGACTCAATACTTAAGGTTATGTCAGGCATCACTGATATGGCTGAGATTAGACGTAATGTTTTATAAGGAAAAAGTGTTATCTTAGTCTGTTCCCTTGAGATGTTTATTTGCTTCCATATCAAACCACATGGCAAAAAGTGTGAATTGACTGGCACTCATAAATGAGAACATCGCAGATAGGGCATTGATTGACGGGATCTTTCCTGATAAATACCAGACCAAAAAGACCCTAAAAAATAGTAATACAGCAGCACAGCCAAAGAGGAATCCAATTAAGTAGAAGAATACTAAAGGATGAAAATCTCTTATTATGTATTTTTCCTTCATTCTCCAGAAAAATAGTTTAAGCAAAAGCCAACTGATAGTAAAAACCACTTTGTGAATTTTAATACCAGATTTTTCCCCTACATTATAAACAGGCTTTACAGGTACATCGACAACCTTGAAATTCCCCACATTAAGCCGGACAAGAATATCATTTGGTTGTCCATATCGTTTGTACATTTTATCCCAATCAATCGCACGCAGTGCTCTTTTGTTAATTACAGTGTATCCAGACTGAGAATCGGCAATATGCCAATAACCAGAAGCGATCTTTGTAAAAAGCGAAAGAGTGCCATTGCCGAAATATCTTATTTTGGGGATTTTTTTAAACGCTTCACCAGTAAAAAGCCGGTTTCCTTTTGAGTAGTCAGCTATATCTTCAGCTACGGGATCAAGAAGCGTAGGTAGATCATCAGGATGCATCTGCCCATCACCTGCCATTACTACTGCCAAGTCAAAATTATTATCTCTTGCCCAATTATAGCCTGCAGCAATAGCCCCTCCAACACCTTGATTTTGTTTCAAGGCAATAAGTTCAACTTTGGAATTTGTTTTTTGGCACTCTTTTATTATATAGAGTGTATTATCACTGCTTTGATCATCAACAGCAACTATTTTATCAACATATTCCGGCATTGTTTTGATTACATTTGCTATCTGGGTCTCTTCGTTATGGCATGGAACAACTACGCAGATGCTTTTTCCTTTGTACATCAACTAAATCTCCTGCGTGGATAGAACAAGCTTAGTTTCAGGAAATATAAGTATTCTGAACCATTTAGTAATGGTTCAGAATTTATTGTGTATTACAAAAATATCGATTAAGCCAAAATCATCATTGTTGCAGGCTCAATAAGGTGCCTTTCATTAACTTTTAGCCCGTCCTTTAGGATAACCACCTCTATTTTATCCTCTTTAGGCTGAAGATATACAGCTTTGTCAAAACGTTCGTGTATTCTGTCAAGTTGTACAGGAAAGCCTCGTGAGCTAAATGCCTCCTCCCTGTGGCTCTTCATTGAGAACCAGATAGAGAGAGAAAACTCATTTGCAAGCTGAGAGAGTATATCTAAAACAACAGAGCAGTCTCTATCAAAATCAAGTCCATCAACTACTATCATTGCTGGTATTTCAAGAGAGTTCTTTTTAAGACTTACGAGATAGTCTCTTATATTTTTGGGACTAAATGTGTTTTCATGACAGGTTATGCCGAATTTACATGGAGCAATATCTTCCCAAAGTCGTGCAGCTTTCTGAGGATCAATATAACCAACATTGTCAATAAGATTTGTATAACCTTCTTTATAGCGGATATTTATTTTATCAATAGTATCATAAAGGCTTATGTGAATTATCTTTTTGCCTTCAAGAAGCAGTGAAATTGCAATCTGAACAAGAAACTGCGTCTTGCCCACTCCTGCTCTGGCAACTACTGCACCGAATTTCCCCTGAGCCAGATATTCATCTCCTAAAATCTGAATCACAGGACTTTTTTTAATGAGATCTTTTCTCAGCATTTTTACCTCTCTTTTTCGATTATTTTTTCTTTTTATCTTCTTCTTTTTGTTTGATAATTGACTCTGCCACAGACTGAGGTACCTGCTTGTATGAAGAGAACTCCATAGTAAATTGTGCTTTACCCTGAGTTGCAGAACGAAGTATGGTGGAAAAACCAAACATCTCAGAGAGAGGAACCTGAGACTCAATTACAGACATAACCCCCTCTTCTTGAGAGCCTAAAATAATTCCGCGGCGTTGATTTATAAGCCCCATGCAGGAGCCTTGAAATTCGTTGGGAGTCTCGATAACAACTTTCATAATTGGTTCTTGTATAACAGGTTTTGCTTTAAGATATCCTTCAAGAAAACCTCCTCTTGCAGCAGCCTGAAATGCCATATCAGAAGAGTCAACTGCATGGTAAGCACCGTCCATAAGAGTTACACGGACACCAGTAACTGGAAATTCTAACTTTGGACCCTTTTCCATACAGCCTGCAAAACCCTTTTCACAGGCAGGAATGTAGTTGGTTGGAATTCTTCCACCAGTAACTTTATTTACAAACTCAAACTCATCTTCACATGGCTCAATAAAGCCGGAAACTCTTCCATATTGACCAGCACCACCAGTCTGTTTTTTGTGGGTATAATTAAATTCAGCTTTTTGGGTGATAGTCTCTCTGTAAGCAACTCGCGGCTGACCAGTAATAACTTCAGCCTTGTATTCACGCTTCATTCTCTCAACATACACTTCAAGGTGCAGCTCGCCCATTCCTTGAATAATAGTCTCGTTTGTCTCTTTATCAACATAAGTCTTGAAGGTTGGATCCTCTTTTGTAAAGCGGTTCAGAGCCTTAGACATATTTATCTGTGATTTATTGTCAACCGGATTTATTGAAAGAGAGATAACAGGCTCCATGATGTGCATTGCAATCATTGAGTAGTTGATCCCGGGGCTTACGAATGTGTCTCCAGAGGCACAGTCAATGCCAAACATCGCACCAATGTGACCTGCTGGAATCTCTTCAATATCTTCCATTTCAGAGGCATGCATTCTAATAAGCCGTCCAACTTTTGCCTTTTTGCCATCGCGGCTATTGACTATGGTGTCACCTTTTTTCAATGACCCCTGATAGACGCGAATGTATGTCAACTGACCATACTGTCCATCTTCCAACTTAAATGCTAATGCAACTGTCGGTTTATTAAAATCACTTGTTAGGGTTACGCTCTCGCCATTATGATCGTGATCTATGGCTTCATTGTTGATATCAATTGGAGCTGGAAGAAATTTGATAACAGCATCTAAAAGAGGCTGAATCGCTGTATTTTTATATGCAGAACCCATAAAAACAGGAGTCATCTCTCTTGCAATTGTACCTCTTCTGACTGCATCAACAATCATTGATTCAGTTATCTCTTTCTCTTCAAGGATAGCTTCTGTAAGCTCGTCAGAGTACATTGAAACAGCATCAATCATCTCTTCTCGTTTTGCGTCTGCTTCATCTTTAAGCTCTGGAGGAATCTCTTTTACAATTAAATTTTCACCATTTTCACCTTCAAAATAGAGAGCCTGCATTGTAATCAGATCAACCACACCCTTGAGTTTATCCTCAAGTCCGATAGGAATCTGCATCAAAATAGAGTTGTGCCCGAGTTTGTCTCTAAGCTGCTTTGCAACTCTGTATGGGTTTGCACCGCTTCTGTCGCATTTGTTGACAAAAGCCATGCAAGGCACCTGATATCTCTTCATCTGCTGATCAACAGTGATAGATTGAGACTGTACGCCAGATACAGAGCAGAGAACCAAAATAACACCATCAAGCACTCTGAGCGATCTTTCAACCTCAACAGTAAAGTCAACGTGCCCCGGCGTGTCGATAATATTTATGTCGTTTTTCTTCCATTCACAATGAGTTGCAGCAGACGCTATTGTGATACCACGTTCACGCTCAAGGTCCATGGAGTCCATAACCGCCCCTGCACCATCTTTTCCCTTGACCTCATGAATCTGGTGAATCCTGTTGGTATAAAACAGAATTCGCTCTGTCAACGTAGTTTTGCCAGAATCAATGTGAGCACTGATTCCGATATTTCTTACTCTTTTCAAATCCTTAAGCATAATAAAAACTTATCCTTTGACTTATAAAACTTGTCCTTTGACTTATAAAATGTTCCCTGCTAAAATTGATAGATTAAGTGTATCATACACATCTTAAAAAAATCTAATAATTATACTTGTAACAACCAAATTATGTCAAGAGTTAAATTTTGAAATCAAGAATCAAGGAACCGATATGACGTTTAATACAGATTGGCAGCAAACTATTAAAGAGGGAGTGTTATCTTTTGGAGTTCAACTTAATCAAGAACAGCTTGAGCTTTTAACTTTACACGCCAAAGAGCTGATAAAGTGGAACAGTAAATTTAACATAACTGCTATTGTAAAACCATTTGATGTTGCACTCAAGCATTTTATTGATTCAATTGCTATTGCTCCATTTGTGCCCAATAATTCAAAGCTGATTGATCTTGGTTCTGGCGGTGGTTTTCCTGGTCTGCCTCTAAAGGTTGTTAATCCTTCGCTTGAGATCGTGATGGCAGATTCATCAGAAAAAAAGGTGATTTTTATAAAGTATCTTATAGGGCAGTTCGGACTTATTAACCAAAACTATTCAAAAGGAGCCAAAGCTGTTCACTGCCGTGCAGAGGAGCTTGCAAAGAGTCCAGAGTATGCTTCTAAGTTTGATTGCGTGGTTTCAAGAGCATTCACATCTTTAGAGAGATTTACAGATATGGCACTTCCTTTTCTTAAGCCTGACGGCGTTATTCTTGCTATGAAGGGGCAGTTGGAACCAGACGAGCTAAATGCAATTACTAGCCGCCATGATATAAAAACAGAAATACATGAATACTCTCTCCCATTTGAATCATATAAACGAAGCATTGTAACTATCTGCTCTACTTCCGGTCAGTTGCTATAGAGTGGAGAAATCCAGCAATAGCGTTTGATATCCGTTCTCTTGCACTTCCTCTGATTATCACATGACCTTTTACATCAAACAGATAATACTCCTTTATCGGAGCAGGAATCGTATCAAACAGCTTTTGTGATCCTCGGGGATTAATAAAATGGTTGTTTCTGGACTGCACTACAAGAAGAGGTTTTAACTGCATCTCTTTAATCTTTGCTTCAACATGTTCAAGCAGCGTATCAAGCTGTTTTACGACCGAAATAGGGTGGGTTGAATATCTAAATTCAGGAATTTCAGGAAGATATATGATCCACTCCTCTTTTTCGCCCCCTGGAAGTCCTGCCCGTTTTATCATCTGACTCCATAAACCTCCAGATGTTAAAAATTCATTTGGATAATCTTTTATTTTTTGCGGAGGGGCAACCATGAAAAGAGCATCAATATCTGTTACCCTTGATTGAAGTGCAAGAGCTAATATTCCGCCGATTCCCAATCCGCCTACCGCTATATTTTTGCAAAGACTTCTCATCATCGCAAAACCCTCTTCAACTGCTTCAATCCACTGAGTAAATATTTTATCATCTTTTGTTGTATCCGATTGTATAAGGTTCTCAGGTGCAGTACCATGTCCCGGAAGTCTTGGCATATATACAGTAAAACCCATATTATGAAGGTCTCTCGCAAACGGCAGCATCTCTCCCGGACAAGATAGATAATCGTGGATAAGCAGAACCCCTGCATTTTCGGAATTCGATTTTAAAAGTCTTGGTCTTCCGTTATTATATAGCTCAAATTGGCTCTCTGACGTAGAATATTGACGGATAAACGGCTTATGTCTGACGCTTAATATATCAGCAGCATCTCCAAATTCATCAGACTCAGAGCCGCTCTCTGATATTTGTTGAACCAAAATTCCATTCTCCTTGAACTCATCAATAACACCTTGCCCCACATATTTATTAAAATCATCAACATAACTATTATACTGCTTATCCTCTATACGATAACTCATCATAAGGGATATTTCATCAGGTGATTTCATGGCAATATCGGCAAAGTAAGCCTGCAACTTAACAAGAGGTTCAACCTCATTTGCAATAACAGAGACAGGATTTTCAACTCTTACGGTGTGAAAATCATATTTCATCGCTACAGAGTCATCTGCTCTTAATTTTGCGATATTTCTGTAAAGCCTTCCATTTTTCTGCTCTACTACGCCGGTTTCAATTGCAAGCATCATAAAATCTTCATACCTGTGAAACCTGTCATTTGTAAGGATATGAACCTGATTTGAGTAAAGGCTGCTGTGAAAATGGCAGTGAAGCGACATCTGGCAGGCAAAGGCGGCAAGAAAAATCCTGCATTTAAAATCATACTCATCAACTCCTTTTACACTGTAGGGTATGTATTTTAAGATAGATGCAAAAATATGGTCATAGTTAAGTGTTGTCATATCATAAACGCTTTTCATGTAACGTTTCATAATCTCATTGGCAGTAGTTTTCATGAAATAGTATGAGCTTAATCTATTGGAAAAATTGATTTTTCGTCTTGATGTCAAGTCGCTTTCAATAAAGGAGTTGAAAAAGTAGTCTTTTGAGTCAGTTGAATTGCTGCCTTTTACATCTATTGATTTGATATCTGATTTTATATCTCTAATATGTATAGGATCGCCAAATCTGATATCAACATCTACGCCTGAAAAGATCATTGTCCCCTCAGTGAGAAGCTCCTCCATCATACGCTTTGACGGATTTTCAACCATATTAAGAGCCATGCGGCTCAATACATTCTCTTTTGCCCTCACAGGATAGTAGGTGATGTTTACAGGCACAATAACGGTTTCTTGTGCGATAACATCTTTAGGTGATTCGATCTCATACAGATCAACTAATCGGTTGAACTCATTTGGGTTGATTTTAATCATGCGTCTGAGGCGTTCTCTGTAAAATTCAGTCTGAAGAGCAAGTGTGGCAGCACCTGTGCGAGGTCTTTGCACCTGCCCATCTTCATAGAGCTTGAAATCACCATCACTTGTGATCTTCTTGTTTTTTACCATCATGCCTTCTGGAAATATAACGCAGTCAGCCTGACCATTAATAAGACTTTTAACAATAAGAAAATCTCTTTGAGGATCACGGGTTGAGACAGCCCCCATAGCTTCAAGAATCCCTTTAAGCCCACCTTGAAAAAGCTCTGCTGATGCAAGAGACCAGACAGGTCTGTTGGTTATTTGATTTATATGGTATGGCAAAAATAGTGTTTCAATGCGTGTAAAGTGGTTGGCTGTGAAAATGACAGAAAATCCCTCTTTGGGGATTTTATCATCACCATGAATATTGATTTTTGCTTTGGAAATACCAGAAAAGGCTTTGAAAGCATATCCTGACATGTAATAGGCAAAACGGTTCACGAAAAAATCTCCTTACTACACTCTTAAAAGAAACTCATTAGGCAAACATATGTACATAAAGATTAACCTTGACCATGCTTATAATATTTCTTAGATTACTTTTTTATGTCAAAATAAAACAGCTTTAAAAAACAAACAAATTAAAAAATGGAGGTAAAACTTGTACTCAAAAATATTGATTCTATATTTTCCGCCGGAAGCGGCTCAAAAAGCTGTTGTCTGCTATCTTACAAAAAAGTTTGATCTGATATTTAATATCCTAAATGCTAAAGTATCAAGCCGTAAAGACGGATATATGGTTTTAGAAATATCAGGCACAAGAGACAACTTTAAGCAGGGTGTTGAATATCTTAAAAATCAAGGAGTGAGAGTCAGTTCAGCAGAGCAAGAAATTTGGAGAGACTTATCAAAATGCACACATTGCGGTGCATGTACTGCTGTCTGCCCGACTGGAGCGCTGCATATCAAAAGACCTGAGATGGAGGTTATTTATGATAAAGATAAATGCACTGTATGCGAGCTTTGCATTGTAACCTGTCCATCAAGAGCTATGGGGCTTTACTCTAAAAGCAGCGAAGATATGCTGAAATGAAAAAACGCTTGGCAGTTGCATTAAGCGGCGGAGTTGACTCTTTAGTTGCAGCTTTTCTTTTAAAACGTGAATATCCTGACCTTTTCGGCATACATTTTACAAATGGATATGAGCCGTCTTCTCAAGATTCTCAAGATATTAACCGTCAAAATATTAATACCATAGCTGAACAGTTGGGCGTTCCTGTTTATTGCGTTGATCTAAAAGATGAGTTTGAAAAAGATGTTGTATCCTATTTTATAGAGACATACCAAAAGGGAAAGACTCCTAATCCGTGCGTTATATGCAATAAAACGGTAAAATTTGGAGCGTTATATCAGGCTGCAAAAAATTTAGGAGCTGATTTTTTAGCAACTGGTCATTATGCAAGATTAGAACATAGAAGTTCATTCTCTTTAAATAGAGACAGAGCTTTAAACAGGGATTTTTCCTCTTCAAATATAGATTGTGGAGATACTTTAACTGTTCTGTTAAAGGGAACGGACAATTTAAAAGAGCAGTCCTATTTTCTTGCAATGCTCTCGCCTGAACAGCTTCAGCACGCTGTTTTTCCTCTTGGAAATTTAACAAAACAGAAAGTTTTATCCATTGCTGCTAAAAATAATCTTGTGCCGATTCACAAAAAAGAGAGTCAAGATATCTGCTTTATTAGAGAAAACTCTTTTGCTGATTTTATCGCATCAAAATGCACGCCGTCATCTACACGCAGTAAGCAGACTTTAGTTGAATCTAATTTTTTAAATTATGTTGATTTGTCTGTATCATCAGAAATAAAATCTCCATTTGCCGAGGGTGATATTGTTACTACTGACAACAAGATAGTTGGACGGCATAAAGGGCTTTACTGCTACACAGTTGGTCAGCGTAGAGGATTGAACTGCCCGGGACCCGCTCCCTACTATGTTAAAAAAATTGATATGGAAAATAACCGTCTGATTATCGGCTTTAAAGAGGAGATGTTTGAAAAAGAGTGTAATATTATAAATATCAATTGGTTATCAGATAAAGTAGCAGACGCTATATTAAAATCACCGTTAAGGGCTGTAATTAAAATCCGCTACAGCCATTCTGGTGCTGCTTCAACTTTGAGTTTTGAACATACTAATAAAGAGAAACATACCGATAAAAAGTATGATTCGGCTCAAGAAGAGGGCAGCATTAATCAATATTTTAATAATAGCAATTGTCTAAAAGTTAATAGCAATCGTTTAAAAGTTATTTTTGATGAACCCCAGCTTGCTGTAACTCCTGGTCAGTGTGCTGTTTTTTATGATGGAGATCAGGTTTTAGGAGCAGGATTTATTGAATGACATCATCACAATATCAAAATAAACTCAACGAAACAGAATATAATCATACCAATCATAAAAGAGAAAAATCCTTTTATATCGCAACTTTAGGCTGCAAGGTAAATCAGTATGAGTCAGACGGCATTGCATCTGAACTTTTAGAAGGCGGCTGGGGTATAACAGATAGAGTTGAAGATGCTGATATCTGCATAATAAACACCTGTGCCGTAACCTCTCGTGCTGCCATGCAGTCCCGACAGCAGATACGAAGCATTATCAGGGCAAATCCAAACGCAAAGATTATTGTAACAGGCTGTCATGCCCAGACAGAACCTGATCAAATAAGAAAAATTGAGAATGTTGATGCTGTTATCGGGCATCAGAATAAATTCACAATTGCAAAAAATATTCTTAATCCAGTTGAGTCAGAAATCTTCACATCTCAATCAGAGATTTTTATATCTCAAGATATAGTTAAAAACTCCCAACAATCTCCAAACGATAGTCTGCAAGTTTGTTCTGCGGATAGTTTTAAGAGCTTTAAATCTGCTGTTTCAGGCAGCAAAACAAGGGCATATCTAAAAATCCAAGATGGCTGTGATGCTTTTTGCACATACTGCATTGTTCCATATTCAAGAGGAAGAAGCAGAAGTATGCCGTCTAATCAGGTGATAGAACATCTTTTAGAGTTATCATCAAAAGGATACAAAGAGGCTATTCTTACAGGGATTCATGTTGGAGCTTATGGGCTTGATTTTGAAAAAAATCTATCTGACGATACAGAATTAAATAATAATGAATCTCATTTCAATAATGAAGAGCCTCTTAACAATAAGTCGCCTTTAACCGATCTGCTGCTCGAAATTGAGAGATTAAGACCAATCCACAGAGTGCGGTTAAGCTCTATTGAGCCAAAAGAGCTGGCAGATGATATTATCCATCTTGCAGCAAAAAGCGGTTCCACTCTTTGCGACCATTTTCATATTCCACTTCAAAGCGGTGATGACTCAATATTAAAACGTATGGGAAGACCATACAATGTTGAATTGTTTGCCAATCTGATAACTAAAATAAACAATGAAATTCCAAACGCAGCCATTGGCGTGGATATCCTTGAGGGTTTTCCGGGTGAATCTGACGAAGCGTTTGCCAATACATTTAATCTTATCCAAACACTTCCTGTAAGTTACCTGCATGTATTTCCATTCTCACCAAGAAAAGGGACAAAAGCCTATAACTATCCAAATAAGGTGAACAATCAGATAGTTAAAGATAGATGTGCCAAACTTAGAGAGCTTGGGTCAGAGAAAAGAAGAGTGTTTGAGAATAATCAGATAGAGAACAGAGACAGATATCTTGAATCTGTTATTCAAGATAAGCGTGATGATCGGACTGGAAAATTAATTGCCGTAACATCAAATTATCTATCTGTACTTGTTGAGGGCAGCGATAGTTTAAAACGGGAGATTGTCAATATTTTGCTTAACAGCAGAGATAAACATAACAGATTAACAGGCAGAATTGTTTAAAGCATATCTGTTGTTGCGTTGTGTAAATAAGATAATCTGCCGTTGTTTTAGCATATTTGTCCTTTTTCCCCCTTAATTTGGCATTGATGCCACTTTATATCCATGCTTTAAAATGGTATGAGATTCAAACTTTTAAGGTCGAAATCGGGCTTTAAACAATTATCCAGTTTGGAAATATTTCAATTATTACTGCTGATAACCTATAAAAATGGGTAAAATTAAACAAAAATATTCAGGAGAGTATGAGATGACAGATGTTTATAAAAAACTTGCAGCACACCTTGACAACACTCCGTGCGGTTTTCCAGCAACCGAGTCTGGCGTTGAACTGAGAATCTTAAAACAGCTTTTTACAGAAGAAGAGGCAGAGATTGGTGCAAATCTGACAATGATGCCTGAAACAGCCGAAGCCATTGCAAAGCGTATCAATTATGACCCAAACCTGCTCGCACCTATATTAAAAGAGATGGGCAACAAAGGGCTTATAATGAACGTCAGCAGAAAAGGGGTTGACCAATACATGACGGCACAGTTTGTTGTTGGAATTTGGGAATATCAGGTCAACCGATTGACAGAACAGCTTATTCGTGATGCTAACGAATATATCCCATATCTGATGAAAGAGCAGGATAAGCATAAGACCCGCCAGCTACGAGTCATTCCTGTATCTCAGGCGATAAATGCAGATATGCAGGTTATGGATTATGAACAGGCTGAAAAGATAATCCGTGCCCAGTCAAAGATTGTTATTGCTCCGTGCATCTGCAGAAAAGAGCATAGAATGGTCGGCAAGGGCTGCAACCACATGGAAGATGGCTGTTTTATATTTGGCGGCGGTGCATACTATTATGAGCAAAGAGGAATCGGCAAAAGCGTTGACCATGAAGAGGCTCTTGAGGTCTTGAAAAAAGGGATAGCTGAAGGGCTTGTATTGCAGCCGGGAAACTCGCTTAAAACTATGAATATCTGCATGTGCTGCGACTGCTGCTGTCAGATTCTAAGTTACATCAAACAGACTGATAAACCTTCAACTGCTGTAAACTCAAACTACTTTGCAGTTGTTAATGAAGATAACTGCACAGGCTGCGGAATGTGTGAACAGAGATGCCCAATGGACGCAATAGCAGTTGATGGAATTGCAAATGTTAATACAGAGAGATGTATCGGGTGCGGTCTTTGTGTGGCTGTCTGCGATTTTGACAGCATGAAACTTCAAGGTAAAGATGAGTCAGAAAGATGGGTGCCGCCTGCAACTGTTGTTGATACATATATGGATATTCTAAAAGAGAAGGGGCTTCTGTAAAGGATATAAACAGGCGGTAAAATTAGAAAAAATCTCAGAGCCGCCGATATCAGATGAACCGCAAAAAATATGAGACGCACAGCCGTGCGTCTCTACATAAAAGAACAACCTGAAATATTACAATATGTTTATTTACCTTGCTCTGAGCATTTTACAAGCTCTTCAAGTGATTTTAAGACATCATGCTGATAAGAATAAGGAGTGTTTGAAAATACAAACTGAACAGCCTCTTTTGTCTTTTGGTTTACAACAATAGGTCCCATTAAGTTGGCTGTAATTCGTTTATTTTCACCATCTCCAGCAATATTTACAACCACGTAAACCTGCAGCTCCTCTTTTTTTACACCATGCCAGTTTCTTATCTCAATGATTGTTTCAAGTTCTGGTTCATAGTCTGGCTTAAAGAAAAAAGGACTCATTATGACCAAGTTGAGATTTGGATTCTCTACAGATTGAAACCAGCAGAAAGGTTTTGTTTCTGTCCGTTCAATAAGTATGAAACGATCAAACCCGGGAAATCCAGGCAGACCTTCAGGCATTGTCAGAATGAGATTCTCGTCAATATCAATTTCACCAAATTTTCTTGTTTGAATTTTCACCTCGTTTATTCCTCCGCCTGTTGTTAAGTTTATTTTTAAAAGTTAATGTTCGTTCTTATGTTTTTCTTTTTCTCGGTTAAATTTCTTTTTGATCATATCAACTGCGTCTGTAATATCTACCACATTTTTTGATGCTGATTCAATATTCTCTTTTTGTACCTGCTCTAAAATTTCCATTCTAAGAATAACAATATCTCTTGGTGCGTCAATTCCTATTTTGACACTTGAACCTTCAACGTCAAGAACTTTGATGACAATGTTATCTCCAATCTTGATCTCTTCTTCAATTTTTCGTGTCAAAACAAGCACTTAAAAAATATCCTTTTAACTTTGATTAAATATAATCCATTAAACTTGTTTTCATTATTTTGGCAGTTGAACCAAGAGCCGCTTCATACGCAGACTGTGCAGAGTTAAGATTCATAATAGCCTCAACAACATCAGCATCTTCAATGCTTGCCCTTCTTTCGTTTAGATTAAGATTCATCTCAGAGGTGATAACTTTTCTTGTCTCAAGACGGCTGTATTTCATTCCAGTGTCTGCTGTAATTGATGTTATATGATTATAGCTTGAATCAAGTCTGCCGATAGTTCTCTCTATTCCATCAACGTCATTATTTTTCAGATAACCAGCTAAATCAATGAGAGTATTAAGGATTCCCCGTTCGACTGGTTTTCCCAAATCCACAGGTTCTCGCTGTTTTACAGGTTTGCCGATATCTTCAGGTCTGTCTTGTTTCCAAAGATATTTTGTATCGTCTTCTGCATTAAATCCAAGAGTAGTTCCTATGCTTTCACCTGTTCCACCTTTATCAACAGGGGCATTTTTACCAGACTGCCACAGCATGTTAAACTCGTCAAGGTTTGTTCCTTTTTCCTTTATAGAAAATTTCTTTGTTTCATCGTCCCAAGAAACAGAATAGTTTATTCTATTTCCGTTTTTAAGTGATTCTGCTTCCATAGCCTTTTCAACTTCAGTTGCAAGCTCATTATAATTTGAGTAAGGTTTTGCCTTTACTGAAGCGGTAAGAGTGTAAACTGTTCGGTTCTCCCCCTCACCGATTATCTCTTGAAAATCTATTTTATTATTAGTGTTGTTAATAAGCAGCGGTGCGTTAGGAGGTGCAATATCATCAGTAACCGGCTTATCAGATGTGTGCGGTGCAGAGAGTATATTTTGACCTGCAAATCCAATTTCATGCCCTATTGATGTATCTTCAAGAACAATCTCTTTTGCGGGATTTATTGTGAACTTGACATAATCATCTTTGCTGACTGAATTGTCAAATTTAATACCCATATCTGACGTTTCATTGCTGTCAAAGTAAATGTCAACACTATCGCCATTTGCATTCCCCACTATTTTTGATGGAATTGGTCCTCCGTTAGATTCGTAATTGACCTCAACTAAAATATCAGGTGCAACTCCTAATTGAGTAATTTTTGAAGGTGTCAAAATCCCCTTGCTATTTTCTAATCCCCAATATTCACCTTCAAATGTGAAGTCATGAGCAGGCGGTTTAAAAGAACCCCATGAACGTGTCAATTTAAATTCTTCTGGTTGTTCTGAAATATTTATAGCCTTGCTGTCATACACTCTTGTATTTATATCATCTAAAAGCACTGTGCCGCCGGCAGTTACGCTGTCAATATAGGCATCTTGCTTGATAACAGCCTCTTTATTGTTAGTTCCATTACTGGTATCCCACAAAAACTCAGTAGCCATGTAACCTTCGTATGATCCATCTTCAACAATTGAGAACTGCTTTGTATCCTCATTGTATTTTACATCGTAAGTTACTCCATACCCATCTTTGGCAGATGCCTTCTTCAGCTCATTTCTGATTGTTGTTACAAGAGTGTCGTTATCGTACTCTCCAGCAGGAATTTCTGCTGTAACTGTCCGTGTATAATCAGAATTACGATTAGGATCGGGATTTTCTTGAAATGTGATAGTGTTATTGGTTGAATTAATAGAAACGTTATCTTCCCAGAATATATCTTTACCAACACGCCCGACTGGAATCTCTGCATTTTTATCAGACCTGATTTTAAACTCAGTAGTGTCTCCTGCATAAGCAACTCTTGGAGGGTTTTCGTCAGGATAATACTCTATGGGCTTAACATTGGTGCTGCTTCCGCTGAAAATATAGCTTCCGTTTACCTGCGTATTGCCGAGGCTTACTATCTGCTCAATCACATTATTAATATTATCAATAGCATCTTTACGGTCTTTTGAACTTAATGATGCATTGGAATAACGTAAGACATCATTTTTTACGCTTAAGATAATGTCATTCGTGCTTTTAAGAGAGCTTTCAACGCCAGTCAGCCACGTTCTTCCCATCTCCACATTGGTCTCTATCTGTCCAAGATGTTTGATAGACTCCTTTAGATCAAGCACCTGAGTCATGCCGATTGGATTATCAGAAAGGGTGTTAATCTTTTTTTGAGTGCTCATAACATCATTGGCATCCTTCAAGTCACTGGTAATTACACCTAACTGATAGGCTGCTGTGCTGTATTTTGAAATTGTTGGGACTCTCATGACACCCTCCCGAATATTATCTCATTCCAATAATTGTATTTAACATCTCATCTGCTGTTTTAACAAGTTTTGATGCAGCAGCAAAAGCGTGCTGATATTCCATCAGCTTTATCATCTCTTCATCAAGAGAGACAGCAGAAATTGAATCTCTCTGCTCTGTAATATAGTTGACCATAAGTGTTGAAAATTCTTTAGAGGTTTGAATATTTTTAGCATCTACACCTAAAGAACCAAGCATTGTGCTGTAATATCCATCTAATGTAGCTGTTGTCATGCTCGTTTTCGGCTCGCTGCCTCTGGAGAACTCCCACTGCTTCATGGTAAGGCTTTTAAACTGAACATCTGCAAGAGCTAAGGTATTGCTGTTATCACCTTTATAAACCTTACCTGTTTCAGAATCAATAGTTGCAGCAGCTACAAAATTGGTGTCTTTTACAACTTCGTTCAGTCCCATAGTCAGAGCGTCATCACCTTTGAAAAATGTATTAAACCCTAACGCAGCCATAGTGCCTGATTCATCAGAAAACCCAAATTTAATATCAGTTGGCTCTTTTTTTAAAAGATCAAATGCAAAATAGCCTTCGTTAATGCCGTCTCCTGTTATGTTCTTTTTAAAAGAGAAATCAATATCTGCAAGATTATCTCCATTAAAATCAACCCCAAAGCCGTCGTCATATCCTCCATCAGCAGGTAAAAGAGTTGCACTCAGACTGGCTGGTGGATTAGTAATAGTCCATACGCCTGTTGCATCTCTAACAAACCGCATATTCTCAGCATTAAAATTGATTGCACTCCAATCTTTTACATCAATCGATATATTTTCTTTGCTAAAGCCGTATTCTTCAGAGTCTTTAGAGTATGAGACATTACTAATTACATGATATTCTTGAGATGTAGATAACTCTAATTGATTTTTGTTATTTACAGTTGCCTTAAGCCCTTGAGCCTCTTTGTTAAATTGATCTGTAAATGAGTCAAGCGTCCAGTGCCAGTCAGACATAAACTCACCAGTTGGTTTCCCGTTTTTATCAGTTGAAACTGGTTTTCCTGATTCGTCAGTTGTAATAGTAAAAACATCATTCTTAAATAGAGTGCCTTTTGTAAATTGAAGAGTCATTCCATCAACCTCAACATTATAAGGGGTATCTGGAGTTAAAGGAGGAACAGGCTCTTTAATTTGAAATCTGCCGGAATTAGTTCCATTACTCCACTCAATTGTAATGGGAGGGTCGCCGGCAGCAAGTGGGGTTCCGATAGTGCCAGATTCAAAATCATTATACTGCTTAGTGTCATCATTAACCACTTTAAATTGATAAACATCATTTTGGCTGTTTGCAGTGCCTTTTATTGTAAACTCAAGCGGATCAGGTTTAGCGTATGTCGGCAGAAGCGGATCAAAAGATGCTGATGTTGGATCATTCACAAGATTCACATTTATACTCATTGTGTTGCCGGCTACTAATTCTCCCTTTGACATATTGAATTGTAAAAGTTCAATGGTATTTAAAGGAGGATCCGCATAAAGAGATATAGGTATTGGTGATCCGGTTATATCATCTTCTATAAGTCCAACCTCAATTTGTCCTTTAACTCCAGTTGATAATCCATCAATATCATACTTCTCCCAAGCTATAATACTTTTATCAATGGGTAAAATATGATTAACAGGTGTTACTGTCACGCCTGCGGCTACAGAAAAGAGTCCCCCATTTACTCCAGAAACATTAGATGATATTGTCATTCCCTTCTCAATTCCAATTGTTACTGCACTGGCTATAACCGCAGCACCGTCAAATCCAACTAATGCTGATGTGACTGCTGACTTATCTGAAAAAGTAATAGAATCGCCGGCACCACCGTTAGTAGTTACATTCTCTAAACCAATTGTCCTGCCGGACTTGCTTGTAAGTGTAAATTCGTTATTTAAAGGATTTGTAACGTCCCAATCAAGTTTAAGATCATCATCACCATATTTAGAGTTTATTGCTTCAACAGCAGCACGAAAAGCATCTTCAAAATGCTCATTAACTCCTCCTAATGCTGGAGTAAAAGTAAATTCTTCATAATGAGTTATGCCGTCAACATACATACCGAATCTTATCTTATCACCAATACCAGCACCAAAACCAGCTACATTAAGAACTGCACTGTTTTCTTCAGCTTTGGCATTAATTCCTTCAATTTTGTTTAAAGCCTCTGCAATAGATGCAGCAGACTGTTTTGCATCTCCGCCGTCATATTTAATGTCAACGGTTTTAGTTCCAGATGGACTGTTTTCTATTGTAAGAGTCTGTGCTGCAATAGGAGCAATTGTATTATTCTGCATCAAGCCGGCAGCAGTACCAACACCTGATTGAACCGCACCAATTTTTATACCATCAGTTTGAGCAGCTAAATTATAGGTTGCTGTCCCGCTCTCCATAACCGTAAATTTATATACAGCAGGTTCTGTTGTTGCAGTTGTCAAACCAGTTCCAGCATTCCAATTCGACATTTTTGCCTCAGAAATTCCCATATCCATATCAATTTTGGAATATTCAGGAGTTGCGGTTGTGTTATCTTCAATCCACATGTTCAGATTTTTTGAATGGTCAATTTTATCACCAAAAGTTAAACTTGTGAGCCAATCGCTCTCATCAACTGAATATTCGCCAGTAAGACCATTAGAAAAATATTCAAGACCAACGCCTTGAGAGTGCTGATAATTGATTGACCAGATTATCTCATGCGACAGTTCATTAACATCAGATTGGTATTTAGGAATTACAGTATCACGCACATCAAGCCAGCCGCCAATCTGCCCGCCGGTAATCATATCTGTGATATCCTGCTTTTTACCAGCAGAATCTACCCAGTTAATACCATTTTCAACAACTGAAAGACTGTATGTGGAGTTGCCGTTTACAATAGGAAGACCGTTATTAACATTAATTGCAACTGCACCGCTTGTCTGCTCAAATACATTTATGTTAATCAATTTACCAAGCTCATCAATCAGAGAGTTTCTCTGGTCTCTCTTGTCGTTTGATGTTCTTTGTGTCTCCTGCCCCATGATATCTACATTCAGCTTGGCAATATCAGCAGTGATATTGTTGATTCTATCAACTGCATCAACAAGTTTCATGTTTATTTCAGTCTCAACCTGCCCAAGATAGCTGTATGCCATGTTGAAACGCTCAGACAGCTCTTGACCGTTTTCTAAAATTATAAGACGCTCGGAATCATCACCAGGATTATTTGACAGATCATTCCATGAGTTCCAAAAATCTGTCAATATATTGCTGATGCTGTTATCTGAAGACTCATTAAAGTGGTCTGTGATTATTTTGATGTAGGATTCTGCCTGTTCAAAACCAGATAGGGAAGATTTTTCCCCTGTGAGGCGGTTTTCAAGAAGCTGATTAACGCTTTGGGTAACTTGAGAGGAGTTTACACCTGTCCCAAACAGAAAGTTTGCATATTTTATGGAGCCGCTGTTGATCTGCTCAACATTCTGCCTGCTGTAGTCAGGGTTGTTGACATTGGCTATATTATTACCAGTAACATTTAAGCCATACTGCTGTGCAGCAAGTGCCCCTTTTGCAATTTGAAGTGTAGAACCAATTCCGCCCATGTTATACCTCCCATCTTATGCTGGCACCTGCTTAATTTATTTATAAATATTTCTAAGAATGAAACCTTATAAATATACATACTTTTCAATAAGGTTTCATTCTTTATATTTACGCACGTGCAGAAATAAGAGAAGTTGCAGCACCTCTTCCAAATTTAGTGCCGTAAAATGAAGGGGCTATGGTTGAAACTGAAAGCCCTCTTATGCCATAAGATTGATTTTTTGAGCCGCCTGTGATTGTTGAGATCACGCCGTCAATCACGCCTAAATAGTCTTGTATATATTTTCTGTTTGAAGATGCAATCTGTCTGATCTGGTTTCTCTTTCCCTCAATTGAAATCTTTATCATCTCAAGAGATGCTTTTTCTTTTGCAGAGAGAGGAAGAAGTTTGATGATCTTTTCAAGATTGAATGTTCTCATATCCATACCATGATCAATCTGCTGCTCATCAAGAAGAAATATAATACTGTTTCTCACACGCTCAATGTCGCTGGCAAGCTCTTTTTTACGAGTTGATACTGACCAGAGGGAGTTGACATCCATTTTAACTATGTAATCGGTCTCTGATTCTAAAAGTGAGGTCAGTTCTGTATAGATAGCAAGTTTTTTCTGAAGTACTTTTTCTATATTGTATGCAAATGTAGTTTCCATGGCAATCTCTCCCTGCTGTTATATCTTATCGGCATTAAAATATTCTGCTTAAATTCCTTAGAAGCTGAGAGGAATTTTTTTCCCTCTCCAGCCTGTTTCAGCTGTTTGGCTATAAGATAGTGCAACCGGTGTGCCATAAAACAAAAAAGGCAGACCTTACAGTTTGCCCTCTTGTGTATATTCAATATATACGCCTATTTTCATCAAATTTAATATCTACAAAGACTCTTGAAGCTGCCTGTAAAGATACTCTCCAACACCAGTAGAATTTTCCCCCTTGGAAATTTTTTCCGCTAAATACTGATCACTTAAAGAGGTATAAATATCCATAGCATGAGATTTTCCCCAAACGCCGTCCTGCTGGACAGTTGATCTCATTGTCTTTAACATTGTGTTGAGAAATATCTCTTCAAATCCTTGACAAGCCTCTTTAAGAGCTTTCTCGTCATTTTTCTTTTTTAATAAGCTGTTTGCAGAAGATGACTCTTTTAGACGGTTAATGCTGTTTTCAGAACTTATCTGATTTGTTAGAGATATATCCATTTTATCACTCCTTATTTTATATGAAAGTCTTTTAACTGACTGTCATTTCTCGTTGTGTGATTCATCGCATGACCGTTATATAATTTCCAGATCAGCCTGCAAAGCACCAGCAGCTTTTATGCTCTGTAAAATTGTGATCATATCCCTTGGTGTTGCTCCAATTGAGTTAAGACCTCTTACCAGCTCTCCGATTGTTGTACCGCCCTCTAAAGTCATTAAAGAGACTTTCTGCTCTTCCATCTCTACATCAGTCTGATCTTGTGCAACTGTTTCACCTTCTGTAAACTGCTCTGGCTGGGATACATCCATATCTTTTTTAATCGTAACTGTCAGATTGCCGTGTGCTACTGCAACTGTTGATATGGTTACATTATCACCGATAATAACTGTGCCTGTCTTTTCGTTCACAACAACCTTTGCCTTTGTATCTGGAATAACCTCAAGAGATTCAATATCAGCGATAAACTGGGCTACTTGATCTGCCTGCATCTCTTCAGGAATACTTAGATGGAGCGCACTTGAATCAACTGTTTTTGCAACATCTTTTCCAACTGACGAGTTTATAGTATCTGCAACCCTTACTGCTGTTGTAAAATCAGGATTGAGCAGAGAGAGCGTAAGGCTTTTTTTGCCGTTCAACTGCATTGGAATCTCACGCTCTACAGTTGCACCATTTGCAATTCTTGCCACTTGAAGATGGTTTTTCTGCTTGCTTCCGCCCGCATCTCCTGCTCCAGCACCGCCGATTGCAACCGCACCTTGTGCCAAAGCATAAACCTTGCCGTCAACGCCTTTAAGAGGAGTTAAAAGAAGCGTTCCTCCAGCAAGACTTTTAGCATCTCCTACTGATGATGCAATAACATCAAGTTTATTGCCGATTCTTGCAAACGGCGGAATGTTTGCTGTTACCATAACTGCTGCGATGTTTTTAACTTTCAGAGAGTTTTTATCAACGCTGATGCCCATACGCTCCATCATGTTTGCAAGACCTTGAGTTGTAAAATCTGTGCCTGATTTATCGCCAGTGCCGTCAAGACCAATAATAAGACCATATCCAACCAACTGGTTTGTCCGTATCCCCTTTATTGCTGCAATATCTTTGATTCTTGCTGCATCTGCAATGTTCAGGCTGATGCACAATAGAAGCAGAAAAGGGGTTAAGATAAAGTTAAAATATTTTAGATTTTTGAGCATAATAAGAACCTCCGCCTATAAATTAAAATGAGTTAAAACGGCCACAGATTATCAAACAGACGAGTAGCCCAGCCCTGTTTCTGTTTGTCAGCAATTACGCCCTGACCAAAATATTCAATCCTTGAATCCGCAAGATATGTTGATTGAACTCGGTTGTTGTCGCCGATATCTTCTGGACGCACAATACCAGATACCACAATATATTGAACCTCGTGGTTGAGCTTCATGGCTCGTTTGCCGTATATTGTGTAGTTGCCGTTTGGCAGCACATCAACTATTCTTGCTGCAATTGATGCTGTAATCTGACCGTTTCTATTGCTTTTAGCTTCGCCTTTAAATGAGTTTTCATAAGATGTTCCAACCATTTTCTCTGCAACCATGCCTCTTTTAGTCGGATTGGCAAGTGCAACAAAAGGCTCTGTGTAACCAAAAAAATTGGGAACTCCAATATCCATACTGCTTGTTCTGCCTGCCTCTGTTGCTGCGTCCATGCTTGATGTTGCATTTTCAACAATATCAACGATCAGAGTGTCACCGGGCTGGCGTGCTTTTGTATCCTCAAAAAAAGGATAGCTTGAGTCTGTCCAAAGAGAGCCTTCTGACGGCGGCAATGGTTCATATTTTGTCTGAAGCGTGGGCTGATCTGAAATCCCGGGCGGAAGAAGTGCCTCATTATTATCTTTTTTTGATGCACAGCCTGAAATAGCTGTCAAACTTATAACGCTGAACATTATCATAAATATGAAACTAAAAAGCCGTGTGCTGAATTTGAAATATCTTTTCATAATCTCCTCCTTAAAAACCCCTTAGCAAAGAGCCTCTTTTAATAAAAGACCTTAACGCTCTCTTTATCTGTAACAACTGCATTTATAGTCTTTCCTGATGTCATGTTTTGAACTAAAACAGTATCGTCAATCTTGCCATCGCTTTTTACAATTCCAGTAGTAACGATGCGGAGATTTCCACGTGCCGCAACTATTTTGACTCTGTCTCCTTTTTGGACGACTGCTGCATCTTCTATCATGTTTTGGGTAACAGCTTTGTTTGCAGGTGCGTTTCTTGTAAGAACCTTTCCGATAACATCTTGATCTGAGGTAAAGTAATCTCCATGAAGATTTGCAACGTTAAATCTTTCAACGTGCACGTCACCATATTCAAGAACTTTTCCTCTTGTAAGAGAGCGTGAAGCACAAAGAACATCATCAAAAATATCAATCCACCCTGAAAGAGAGATTCTGCCGTAATCTTTTCCATTAACAGAGATTTTTACATATAAAGTTACACGCCCTTTTACTTCGCCTGAATTGCTCACAGGAGGAGATAATAAAACTTCGCCTTCAGGATATGTATCAAGACCTCTTACAGAAAACTCTCTTATCTCAAAATCTTTTCCATCTAATCTTTCAGCAACATAAGATTCATAAAGTGCTTTAAGGTCATGCTCAGATATTTCTTGGCTTGCACGTTCAATATAAATTTCATCAGGAACAACGATATTTACGCTGTCAGAAGATTGACGATCTGCTGAACCAAGCCTGTTTCTATAAAAAAGTTTGTTTGATTTAATCTTTGATTCAATCTGCCTGCCGCTGATTATCTTGCTTTTTCCCGGAGCTGGTGCAAACCCCATATCAATTTTAGAGAGCTGGCGTTTTATTATCAGCGGAGCTTCTATATCTGCAATCTCTCCAAGGGTTATCTTTCTGCTGTTCACATGGACAGACTCCCGAACCTCAATCGCTATATTTTCCTCAGATGCAGACGCAGATAAAGAAAAAATATTTATGAGCGTAATGGCAGATATTATCCCTATCCATTGAAATTTCATGATTAACCTCCGGTTTGAGTTGTGATTTTAATTTCAATCTTAATTTAAATCATAGATAAGCGGAGCTGCTCATTAACGCTTTAATCCATTTGCAATACCGAGCATTGCATCTGCTGTCTGGACAGATTTTGAGTTTGCCTCATAAGCTCTCTGCCCTGTAATCATTCCAACCATCTCTTCAACAACGCTAACATTGGACATCTCAATTGAATTATTGGCAACTGTGCCTGAGCCGTTTTCGCCTGGTGCCTGCTCGATTGCCTCTCCAGAGCCTTCGGTTGCCCTAAAAAGATTGCCGCCCACTGCAAAGAGTCCTGCTGGATTTATAAAGGTTGTGATGTTAATCTGCTCTGTGGCAAGTATCTCTTCATTTGCACCATGAACAGTTAAAGTTCCGTTGTCTTGAAGGGTTATGAGAGTTGCCTCTGCTGGTATTGCAATTTCAGGCTGAAGCCTGTCGCCGCCTGCTGTTGTGATAAAACCTTCGCTGTCAAGGGTAAAGTTGCCCGCTCTGGTGTAAAGCTCTTCGTCTCCATGCAGAACCCTGAAAAAACCGTCTCCTTGAATAACCATATCTAAATGGTTTCCAGTCTGAACATAATCTCCCTGTGTAAAAATTTTCTGTATGCCTGCGGGTTTTGCACCCATACCAACCTGAATTCCTGTTGGAACCTGACCGCCTCCTGGTGTGGTTGCTCCAGCGACAAGCATAGTCTGATACATTAAATCCTCAAAGTTTGCCCGAGATTTTTTAAAACCAGCAGTGCTTGAGTTGGCAAGGTTGTTTGCCACAACATCTGTCTGCATCTGCTGGGAATTCATGCCTGTTGCTGCTGTCCATAATGCTCTTATCATAAGTTACCTCCTTTTATTCATTAACTTAAAGACGCACAGCCGTGCGTCTCTACTTATTTCATATCAGATTATTGCAGTTTACCCACTTCATTAACTGTCTTGCCGTCAACCTCATCAAAGGTCTGCATCATCTTCTGATATGTCTCATACATTCTGTGGTGGTCAACCATGCCAACCATCTCGTCAACAACTGAGATGTTGGCATTTTCAAGCACTCCCTGCTTTACCAGCACTCTTTCAGGCTGCTGTTCGTCTGCTGGATCACCATTGTAGATAAAGAGGTCACCCCCTTTTTTATCAAGTTTAGTCAAATCCTCAAAAGTAACAACATCAAAGTTATCTGCTAAAACTCCGTCAACCCATATCTCTCCAGCCTCATTAATCTCAACTCTCTGACCATTTATGGCGATATCTCCATTAGCTCCTTGAACAGGATAGCCATGCTGGTTTACTAAAACTCCTTGGGTGTTCAGGCTGAAATTTCCATCTCTGGTATATTGGATGCCGTCAGGAGTATCTATTTTAAAAAATCCCTCATCTCCAAGAGCCACATCTAATTTATTGTCTGTTGTCTTAAGATGACCCTGGCTGAAATCAGTGTTCAACTGAGCCTTGAACATCTTGTCAAAGCTGACAACATCTTTTTTAAATCCTACTGTATCTGCATTAGCAAGGTGGTTTGAGGTGGCTTCAAGTATTCTCTCCTGCCTTAATCCGCCCTGAACTGGTCTTGTCATCTGAAGAATCATGTGGTTTCCTGCCTTTTTCTAATTCTTATTTTAACTCTGTTTTTGAACAGATACGTTAAATATTTTAATAACAAATAGTTTAAATGTATTTAAAAACTCCACATATTTTGGTTGCATACAAAATATGCAATATAAGTGCCACAACCTAAAAACTCTCTTTTTAAGAGTAATCAGGTCTTAAAAATGGTGGATATTTAACAGCATGTGTACGGAATTTTGACGCAGGAGAAGTTAAGAGGAATATACATTACAATATAATTAGATCGTGTTATTATCATTATCTCAAAATGTTTTGAGTGCAGCCTTTTTATTAAAAAGAGAATTAACTTTAAATTATATTAAACAAGAGAGAGGTAATAATAATGATCGTGTTTAACCCCATAGGAACTATTCACACCCCGCACAAACAGAGAGAAGGAGCACCAATACAGCCTGCTGCTGCGTCAACTTTTGAAGGTACGGTTAAACTTTCGCCAGAATACACTGAGGCTTTAGACGATTTAGACGGATTTGAAAGGATAATTCTTATATACCATTTTCATCTTTCTGACGGCTTTAACCTAAAAGTGAAGCCGTTTCTTGATAAGGTGAAGAGAGGGCTTTTTGCTACCCGGGCACCAAGACGCCCAAACCAGATTGGCATATCAATTGTAAAACTTCTTAAAGTTGAGGCTAATATTTTGCAGATTCAAGGCGTTGATATGGTTGACAATACACCTCTTATTGATATCAAGCCGTATGTACCGCTATTTGACTCATTTGCTCAATCAAAAGCCGGCTGGGTCGATCTTACAAACAATGACATTGAATCTGTAAAGGCTGACAAGAGATTTGTATAAAAAAATCGCATGATATATTTATGTAAAAAGAGTTGTAAACAAAAAGTTGTTTAAAAGAGTTGTGGACGAAATATAAGATATTTGTTAATAGATTTGTTGTTTAATTATTGCGAAAAATAAATTTTAACATAAAATTTTTAAATAACATTTTAAATAGAGAGGATATAGCCATGACAGAAATTATAAGTGTCAATGCAAGAGAAATTTTAGATTCACGAGGAAACCCGACTGTAGAGGTCGATTTGGTTCTTGCATGTGGTGCAAAAGGCAGAGCTGCTGTTCCGTCTGGAGCATCAACTGGAACGCGTGAAGCTCTTGAGATGAGAGATAACTCGCCAAATCGCTATTTGGGAAAAGGTGTGATGAATGCAGTTGCAAATGTCAATGAAGTTATTGCACCAGAGATTATAGGCTTTGATGCAATGGATCAGGCTGGTCTTGACAGAACCATGATCGATATTGACGGAACTGAAAACAAATCAAGACTTGGAGCAAATGCAATCTTAGGAGTCTCAATGGCTGCGGCACGTGCTGCTGCAAATGCTGCCGGCATATCTCTGTTCCGTCATATCGGCGGAATAACTGCAAGAGTGCTGCCTGTCCCTATGATGAATGTTATCAATGGCGGTGCACACGCTCCAAACAACCTTGATATCCAAGAGTTTATGATTGTTCCTTACGGTGCAACATCAATAGCTGAGGCTGTCCGCATGGGTGCAGAGATATTTCACCATCTAAAAAAGATACTCGGTAAAGCAGGGCTTAATACTGCTGTTGGCGATGAGGGAGGTTTTGCCCCAAATCTTGCTTCTAATGAAGAGGCTCTATCATTTATTGTAAATGCTATGGAATCTGCCGGCTACCGCCCGGGCAAAGATATCGGCATTGCATTAGATGCAGCAGCAAGTGAATTTTATAAACATGGAAAATATGTTTTTGCATCAGAAGGAAGAGAGCTTTCAGCAGAGGCACTTGTCGATTATTACGAAGATTTGAAAAACAGATTTCCAATCTGTTCAATCGAAGATGGACTTGCTGAACAAGATTGGGACAACTGGCAGATGATGACAAAACGTTTAGGCGATGATATTCAGATTGTTGGCGATGATGTTTTTGTTACCAATCCAGATATATTTAGAAAAGGAATCTCTGATGGAATCGGTAACTCAATTCTTGTTAAGTTGAATCAGATAGGAACAGTAACCGAGACTTTGGATACCATACTCATGGCAAAGACTTCTGGATACACAACCGTCATTTCCCACCGTTCAGGTGAAACTGAAGATTCGTTTATTGCTGATTTGGCAGTTGCTGTAAACAGCGGACAGATTAAGACAGGTTCAATGTCAAGAAGCGATAGAATAGCAAAATACAACCAGCTTATCAGAATTGAAGAGGAGTTGGGTGTAGGTGCACTTTTTCCAGAGGAGCTCTTTTTTTAAATGGGAGATACAACAAAATATATTTTTGTCACTGGAGGAGTTCTCTCCTCTCTCGGCAAGGGGTTAGCCTCTGCTGCCATAGGACTTCTGCTTGAGAGCAGAGGGCTTTCTGTAACTATACAAAAACTTGATCCATATATAAACGTTGATCCTGGCACAATGAATCCGTTTCAGCATGGAGAGGTTTTTGTAACTGATGATGGTGCTGAAACCGACCTTGATCTCGGGCATTATGAGCGTTTTACCACAGCCAAACTTGGAAAAAATAACAACTTTACAACCGGCAAGATTTACCACTCTGTAATTACTAAAGAGAGAAGAGGGGAATATTTAGGCGGAACAGTTCAGGTAATTCCCCACATTACAGATGAGATAAAAAAGTGCATCACCCTTGTTTCTGACGATGCAGACGTAGTTATCGTAGAGATTGGCGGAACAATCGGCGATATTGAGTCTCTTCCATTTTTGGAGGCAATCCGCCAGTTCAAGGCAGATGTGGGAAAAAACAATGTTATCTATATTCATCTGACATTAGTTCCATATATCGGGACTGCCGGTGAACTTAAAACAAAACCAACACAGCACAGCGTCAAAGAGTTAAGAAGCATAGGAATCCAGCCAGATATTCTTCTTTGCAGAACTGATCGCTATCTCTCTCCTGAAATTAAGGCTAAAATCGCCCTATTTTGCAATATTGACAAAGATTCTGTCTTTACAGCTAAGGATGTTGACTGCATCTATGAAGTGCCGCTGGTCTATAACAGTGAAGGCTTAGGCGACAAAATCTTACAAAAGCTCAATATCTGGGCAAGAGCACCGCGTCTTGAAGAGTGGCGTGAGATGGTGGAAAAACTTAAACACCCAAGACACTCTGTTACTATTGCTATTGTTGGTAAATATGTTGATTTGACTGAATCTTATAAGAGCCTTAACGAAGCTCTGACCCACGGAGGAATTTCAAACGACACTAAAGTCAACTTGATGTTTGTAGATTCAGGCACATTAAACAATGAAAATATAAAAGAGAAACTTGAAACTGCTGATGGAATACTTGTTCCGGGAGGTTTTGGATCAAGAGGCGTTGAAGGTAAAATACTTGCTGTAGAGTATGCAAGAGAGAATAAAATCCCGTTCTTTGGGATCTGTCTTGGAATGCACATGGCTGTGATTGAGTTTGCAAGACATATTGCAGGTATGGAAGATGCTCATGGCGAGGAGTTTGATGAGCACACTCCATATCCTGTAATCTATCTTATGAAAGAGTGGTATGATGAGCAGACAAAACAGATGGAAAAAAGAGATGCAGCCTCTGATAAGGGTGGCACAATGCGTTTAGGAGCGTATCCATGCCGTCTTATTTCTGATACACTTGCAATGGCTGCCTACAGAGAAGAAAATATCTCTGAACGCCACCGCCATCGTTATGAATTTAATAACGAATATAAAGAGAGGCTTGAAAAGGCAGGGCTTGTTATCAGCGGCACATCTCCTGACGGCAGTTTGGTTGAGATTGTTGAGTTAAAAGATCATCCATGGTTCTTAGGGTGTCAGTTCCACCCTGAATTTAAATCAAGACCTGCAAATCCTCACCCGCTTTTCAGGGAGTTTGTAAAGGCGTGCTTAAAAAAATCAAAGCTGGTTTAATGTATAAAATATTGCAGGGTACAGTATAAAGGAAATAATTAATGATTAAAGCCAATAAGCATTACAGCAAACTTAACGCATCATACCTTTTTTCAGATATTGCTAAACGGGTTGCAAAGTATCAGGAAGAAAATCCTGATATTAAAATTATACGTCTTGGAATTGGCGATGTTACAAGAGCTTTACCAGATGCCTGCATAAAAGGCTTTCAAGAGGGTGTTGCACAGATGGCAGAAGATGCAACATTTAAGGGGTACGGTCCTGAGCAGGGCTATTCATTCTTGAGAGAAAAAATTGCAAAGTACGATTTTCAGGCAAGAGGGGCAGATATCGCACCAGATGAGGTCTTTGTAAGTGACGGTGCAAAGTGTGATACTGGAAATTTTCAGGAGCTTTTTGCAACTGATATTAAAATTGCAATTCCCGACCCTGTCTATCCTGTCTATCTTGATACCAATGTAATGGCTGGCAGAACAGGCAATTTCTTAGACGGCAGATATGATGGAATTACCTATTTGGATTGTACACATAAGAACAATTTTATTCCAGAGCTTCCTAAAAATCCTGTTGACCTTATCTATCTCTGTTTTCCAAATAATCCTACAGGTACAACTATCACAAAATCAGAGCTGAAAAAATGGGTTGATTATGCAAAAGAGACAAAGGCATTGATTCTATTTGATGCAGCTTATGAAGCATTTATCCGTGATGAGTCTCTTCCACGCTCAATTTACGAGATTGAAGGGGCAAAAGAGGTGGCAGTTGAGTTCAGAAGTTTGTCTAAAACAGCAGGATTTACAGGCACACGCTGCGGATTTACTGTTGTTCCAAAAGAGTGCATGATCTTTGATGAAGATGGAAACAAGGTCTCTCTTCATGCAATGTGGAACAGACGGCAGACTACCAAATTCAACGGCGTATCCTATCCTGTTCAAAAAGCTGCTGAAGCTATCTATTCAGAAGAGGGTCGTATTCAGGTAAAAGCTCTTGCATCATATTATCTGAAAAATGCTGAACTTATAAGGCTTTCAATGTCAGAGCTTGGATTCGAGTTTGTCGGCGGCGACAACTCTCCATATATCTGGATTAACGGCAATGGCAGAGATTCGTGGGAATTTTTTGATATGCTTCTTTCAAAGGCTGGCGTAGTATGTACCCCGGGTGCAGGTTTTGGAAAGTGTGGACAGGGATATATCAGAATAAGTGCATTTAATAGCCGTGAAAATGTGGAAGAGGCAATGCTGCGTATGGGCGAGGCTCTCAGATGAACCACTTTTTCAAGGTAAAGACTCTGAAAGAGGTTATTTCGCTTGTATTAGAGTTTCAATCTTTGGACGTTGAGACTGTAGATATTTTAGAAGCATACTCTCGTGTGCTTGCAAAAGATATCTATTCTGATCAAGATATTCCCGGATTCAAGCGGGCAACAATGGACGGCTATGCAGTCAGCTCCTCATCAACTTTCGGGGCATCAGAATCTAATCCTGCATGGTTAGAAATTATCGGGTCAATTGCAATAGGAGATGTACCTGACTTCTCAATGGAGTCTGGTCAGGCTGCAAAAATATCAACTGGAGGAATGCTGCCTAAAGGTGCTGATAGCGTGGTTATGGTTGAACACACTGAAGCTATAGGCGGAGGAGACGGAGCATCGCAGGCAACAGCAGATAAAACAGCAGCTTCGTATAATCCAACTGTAGAGATATATAAGAGCGTTGCTCCTCTTCAAAACGTCATTGAAAGTGATGAAGATTTTCAAACCGGACAGAAAGTTCTTGAGATAGGCACTGTTATAAGACCTCAAGAAGTTGGTCTTGCTGCGGCACTTGGAATATGCAGACTGCCTGTTTACAAGATTCCAAAGGTAGGAATAATCTCAACAGGTGATGAGATTGTGCCGATTGAGCAGACTCCACCTTTTGGAAAGATACGGGATATCAACTCATACACGCTTGCCGGACTTATTATTGAATCAGGTGCAAAGCCTGTTCTGTATGGCATTGTAAAAGATAATGAAGAGTCTCTCTATAAAACGTGTTCAAAGGCAGTTGCTGAAACAGATATGGTTATTATTTCTGGAGGCAGCTCTGTTGGAACACGAGATTTTACAGTCAATGTTCTCTCTTCGTTAAAAGATACAGAAATTTTAGTGCACGGAATATCAATAAGCCCGGGCAAACCCACGATTCTTGCTAAATCCGGCTCTACTCATGCAAAGCCTATTTGGGGGCTGCCGGGTCATGTTGTTTCTGCAATGGTTGTATTCAAGGTTGTAGTAGCACCGTTTTTAAATAAGATAAGAGGGGTCTCTGTTTATGATATTGATTCTGAGAATAAAGAGGCAGCGAGCAGAACCTCAGCCTCATTAGAAAATATAAAAATTCCTGCTGTTCTTGCAAGAAATGTTGCCTCAGCTCAAGGCAGAACCGATTTTATCAGGGTAAAACTTGTCAGGAAATTTGATCTTAATTCAAAAGACAGGAATGCAGAAAATAGCAGCTCAAAAGATAAAAATGAGCTTTTTGCCGAACCAATTATAGGTAAATCTGGACTTATCAGAACAATGATCATGGCTGACGGTCTGCTTGAGATTGGAGAAAATGTTGAAGGTTTAGAAAAAGGGGAGATGGTTGATGTTATACCTCTCCGAGCTTTTTCTTAAACAATTTTTTTAAAACAATCATCTTTTAGGTCTATTGTAATTTTTAGCTTGGTCAATTTTTAAATTCATTCTCATTACCACATTGACCTAAAAGATCGATCTCCTGTGCAATCCTCTCTGCTGCCAAAGCTGGATCATCTGCTGTTTTTATTGGTCTTCCTATAACAATCAAATCTGCTCCTGCTTTAACAGCCATTGCAGGAGTGGTGATTCTCTGCTGGTCGTCTCCTTTGGTAACTGACCATTCTGGTCTTATTCCGGGAGTTACAGCCATGAAATTTTTGCCAAACTTTGACTTAATCGACTCTACCTCCTGCCCTGAACAGACAACGCCGCAACACCCTGAATCGTATGCCATCTGTGCTCTTTTTAGAACTAATTCCTTAATATTATTAACATAGATATCTTTAAAGCCAGAGGCTTTAATTACTGAAGTATCATGGTCAGTAAGCACGGTTACCCCAAGAACCCCGACTCCGCCTCCGCTCATCTGTTTACAAAGCCTTTTATCTTTTCCGCTAAAACTTTTATAACTTCCCCCTTTTACAGCCATTTCCAACATTTTTTGAGAAGATGAGCAGTGCACTGTAACTAAATCAACTCCAAGCTCTGCTACCCGCTCCATCACTCTTTTTACTGTCTCTGAAATATCATGGAATTTTAAATCAAGAAAAATACCAGCATCACTTAAATCCTTGACTCTTTTTATAATATCTGGTCCTGCCTGAATAAAAAGCTCTAAACCTATCTTAAACATGCCAACCTTACCGTTAAGAAGTTTGACATATTTTTCAGCTTCATCAATTGAGGCAACATCTAACGCAAAAACAATGTAATCTTTTCCTTTTTTCATCTCTGATTTTTCACTTTCTATAATTTTATTGAAAATTGTTATATATTGATGATATTAAAACCAATTTACCCGGCAACCCGATTCTTTTACATAAGATTAATAATATTTTTTTGCTATATTAACAAACTTTTAAGTTTTATATGAATAAAAATATATAAATTTTATATAAATTTAATAGCTTAAGTATTAATAACTTAAGTCAATAATATAATGGATTTTTAAATACAAAATGGTTCAATTTATCACCAGTCACATTCCTTCTGGCAGCTTCAAAACATTAAAACAAAGTAATGTTCTATTACAGGCGCATCTTGGCACATGCGTTGGGGTTGCTATTTTTGATAATAATATAAATATCGGGGGACTTATTCATATCCTTTTACCAGAGCCTGTTAGCAGCTTTGCTCCTGAATATCCTGAAAAGTATGCCACAACAGGGTTGCCTCTATTTTTACAAGAGCTGTACGAAATGGGTGCAAAGCCTTCAAATATGGTTGCTACAGTTGCAGGTGGTGCATTTGTTGGACCGTTAAGCCATCAAGATATTAATTTAGATATTGGTGGGCGTTCAACCGATATTGCCATGAAGATTCTGTGCAAAGAGGGAATAAAGATAAAAAAAGCTGAAACAGGCGGCTTTTTTACCTGCACATTAGAGCTTAACATGAGCAATGGTGCAACAAACATAAGAGCTGCATGGAGCAGCAAAGAGAAGATAACTCAAAGCGGATTAGATGAGATCAAGGTTGAATCTCTATCTAAAGAGAGCATTGATTCTACTATAGACTCTCTTAATCCGATTCCGCAAGCTGCTCTTAAAATTATGAGAATTGTTCAGCAAGATAGATACACGTTTGAAAATATTTCAAAAGAGCTTGAACAAGATCAGGTGCTTGCTGCAAGAACCATTCGTATGTGCAATGCTGCGATGTTCAGAGGAAAAGTAAGAATAGAGACACTTAAAGAGGCTCTGCTTATTCTTGGAGAGAGTTCTTTTATCAACTATGTTATTTCCGCTTCAATCAAAAATTATTTCAGCCAGTCAGCAGAGACCAACGGCTACTCGTTATGCAGAGGTGGTATGTTTTTCCATTCGGTCGGCTGTGCGGTAACATCTGAAATTATAGCAAAACTTACCGGTAAGGCAGACCCTAAAATAGCCTATACAGCAGGTCTTCTTCACGATATCGGCAAAGTGGTTCTTGATCAGCAGATTACAAAATTAAATCCGCTCTTTTTTCGCGAAATACACCAGAAGCGGGCTGACTACATGACCACAGAAAAAAAGATACTTGGAATAACTCACTGTGAAACTGGTGCTATTCTTGCTGAAAAGTGGTGTTTTTCAGATTTGCTGGCTGATGTTATTAAGTATCACCATGAGCCTAAAAATAGTAATCCTCAAAACAGAGATGTTGTAAGCATAGTCCATATTGCAGACCTTTTGATGTCCAGATTTCATAACGGCTTTGAGATAGATAAGATTAAATCTGAAAATTTCACACAGGTTCTTGCAGACGTGGGCTTATTAGAGTCTGATCTTGCTAAAATTATTGATACTATTCCGTTGTATGTATTTGATTTAAACAGCTAATATAAAACAGTATATCCTTTATGACTAAAAATGAGATACAAAATCTATATTTTATGACTAACAACGAGATACAAAATGACTAACCATGAGATACAAACTCTTTTAAGAAATATTCCCGGGGTCGATTATCTGCTTGAAAAGATAAAAAATGACCCTGATTTTACCTATATCCCTGTTTCTGTAATAAAATCATCAGTAAGAAAGAGTCTTGAACATGTCAGAAAAAGTATTATTGATGGAGAATATAAAATTTTTTCTGATAATTTTGCAGATGACCAAAATACAAATGAACAAAACACAGATGAACGAAATAGAGATGACCAAAACAAAAAAACTCTGCTGCATGATAAGATTATCAAAGATGTTCTAACACTTGCTGAAAACACCATAGCACCAAGGCTTGTCTCTGCAGTAAATGCTACTGGTGTTGTTATCCATACAAATCTCGGCAGATCGATTTTATGCACAGATGCTCTTGATAGAATAAATCAGATTGCAGGAGGATTTTCTAATCTTGAATTTAATATAATCAAGGGTAAGCGTGGAGAGCGTTACAGTGCAGTTGAAGAAATTTTGTGCGAACTTACTGGTGCTGAGGCTGCTATGGCTGTGAACAACAATGCAGGTGCTGTTTTCTTATGCCTCAACACCTTGGCACAAGGGCGGGAAGTTGTGGTATCCCGCGGAGAGCTTGTTGAGATTGGAGGCTCTTTTAGAATTCCTGATGTTATGGAAAAGAGCGGCTGCAAGCTAAAAGAGATCGGCACAACAAATAGAACCCATCTGCGTGATTATGATGGTGCAGTGTCAGATCAGACAGCACTTCTTTTAAAGGTGCATACAAGCAACTACAAGATTGAGGGTTTTACAGCAAGCGTATCTCTGCCTGAGCTTGTTCTGCTTGGTAAAAAACACCAAATTCCTGTTATGGAAGATTTAGGAAGCGGTTCTTTAATTGATCTCTCAAAATATGGTCTTGCACAAGAGCCGACTGTCTCTGATTCAGTTGCAACGGGTGCTGATGTTGTAACATTCAGCGGTGATAAGCTGCTCGGCGGTCCTCAAGCTGGAATAATCGTTGGGCGTGCTGATGTTATTAAGCGAATAAAATCCAACCCTATGACGCGGGCATTGCGTATTGATAAGCTCACGCTTGCAGCATTAGAAGCAACTTTAAATCTATACAGAGACGAGGCTCAAGCTACAAGAAAAATACCAACTTTAAGAATGCTGACCCTTTCATTTGAAGAGACAGTTGAAAGAGCGGATAAACTTATTCAAGATATTAAGTTAAAAATAGGAGAGTATCCAAATTCAAAAGCTGAAATTGGTTACGCTGATCTCTCCTCACGCACAGGAGGCGGCTCATATCCTGAATACTCAATACCCAGCAGATGCGTAACTATTGAGTCTAAAACTATATCAGCAGCAGCTCTTGAGAGAAAGATGAGAATGTATAAACCAGCAATCATAGGAAGAATTGATAATAACCGCTTTATTATTGATACCAGAACTTTGCAGACAGGTGAAGATCAGATAATCTGCACAGCTCTTGCAGATATTTTAAACAGAAAATAAGCAGCTTGGCTGCAATATAAACATAAAGTAACTGATGGAAAGCAATATGGAAATTTTATATAAAGGCAGTAATTTTTCTTCCAAAGAGATATCATTTATGAAATCAGAATCTGATTCCATCTACCATTCTGATTTTACTCTAAAGAGCTATTTATCAGATATGCTTATTGAAAATAGTGAATCTGACAGCCAATTATCCGCTCAATTCAACCTGTTTGTTAAAGAGATGCGAGAAAAAATTGAGCAGAACGATTTTACAGAAAAAGAAAATAGTAATAAAAATAATCAATTCCTATGCTCTGTAATCCAATTTGAATATCCAAATATAGATGATGAGAAGAGCAGCATCGCAGCCCCTGCCGAATCTAAAGATAAAAATGAGAACAAAAAGAACAATCAAATCAAAGATAAGAATCTTATAGAATCATTAGTTTATGCACTCAACGCTGCAATTACAGACAAAGATGGAGCATGGCAGTGGCTTTGTGATTCAAATCTCATAATTGTGTTATGGGGCGATACTTCTCAGGCAGAGGAGACAATCAGAGATTTTATCAAATTTACAGAATCAACTCTTAAAATAACATCTCATGCAGGTGCTGCACGGTTTCCATTCTTAGATTTTCCACCTGAAATGACTTTTTCAAATGCAATCAAAGCACTGGATCACTCTGCTTTTTTTGCCTCAAGCTCTCTTACATTTTTTGATGATGTTACGCAAAATATCTATGGAGATCGTCTATATCAGCTTGGAAGAGTAGAAGATGCAGCAAAAGAGTATGAAAAAGGTCTTGAAATAAAAGCAGATAACTTTAATCTTATTAACAGTCTCGGTGTCTGCTACAGCTTAATGAATCGTCTTGATTTAGCACGAGAACAGTTTGAAAAGGCTGTTTTGCTTTATAGCACAGGAACAAACAGCAGTCTTCATAGAGATAGCAGTGCTGATAGGAATATTAGTCTTGATACAAATATTAGTTCTGATGTTGAAATTGATGATAATCAGTTTATGATTTTTTATAATGCTGCTCTCACATGCAATCTTATAGGAGATATCAAAAAAGCTGTTGAGTATATCCAGCATGCAATAGCAATAACTAAGGAGTTTTTTGAAGCAGAACTGACCGCCGGCATTATCTTTTTAAAAGCTGATATGACAGACAAAGCACTGCTCCATTTAAATAAAGCAGCCAAACTAAAACCTGAGTCAGCTATGGTTCACAGAATACTTGGAGAGCTTTATATGCAGATAAAGCAGCCTTCAAAAGCTGCAAATTATTATACACGGGCAATAAAGCTTAGTTCTTGCGATGCAGTCTCAATGTCAGGACTTGCAAGGGCATTTGAAGTGCAGAATAAAAATCTTGATATTGCTCTTACTATGGCACTTAAAAGCGTTGAAACAGCACCTGACAACCCATGTTTTAGAACCCGTCTTGCAAAAATATATCTGAAAAAAGGAAATTATAACTTTGCAGATAGTGAGTTTTCAAGGGCATACACGCAGCTAAAAGAGAGTGAAGAATACTATAAAAAAGATGAGAGTAAAGAACTTAAGCCTTTAATATTCGACTCTTCAGAGGTTGAACCTGAAAAAAATATTATTGAGCAAAACAGCGTAAAGATAGATAAGTTGTTTGAGTATGAAGATTCTAAATCAAATGATCTTAAAAAGATATCTGCCTGATTTTTAAATTACAACAGGAAAAAGATTAAAAAATATCTGCCTGATCTCTAAATTACTACAGGAAAAAGATGAACAACACCCAGTTAATAGTTGAGCATTTAATAATTGAGACTCTAAATGAGAGCGTCAAAGTAAAGCAGGAGTTTATAAAAAGCCATGTCGCCCAAATTGAAAGCTGCGTGCGTTTAATAGTTGATACCTTAAAACAGGGCGGCAAACTTCTGATTTTTGGCAATGGAGGTAGTGCCGCAGATGCCCAGCATTTTGCAGCAGAGTTTGTAAATCGTTTTCAGCTTGAGCGTCCTCCGCTTGCAGCACTTGCTCTTACAACTGACACATCAATCATAACAAGTATTGGAAATGATTACTCTTTTGATGATATTTTTCTTAAACAGATTCAGGCTTTTGGTAAAAAAGGGGATATTGCAGTCTGCATCTCAACAAGCGGAAATTCACAGAATGTCATTAAAGCAGCAGTTGAGGCAAAAAAAATGGGTCTGCATATTGTCGGCTTATCAGGAGCTAAAGGAGAGCTAAAAGAGATTTCAGATATTGCCTTTTGTGTAAATTGTGCAGTTACTGCAAGAATTCAGGAGTCTCACATAACGCTTATACATATTTTGTGCGATTTGACAGAGAGGTTAATTTTGCAGCCGTAGGGCTGAAGCCCTCGGCTAACCAATAAAAAAAGTCCTCTTAAGAGGACTTGAGTTAAATTTAGCCCTGAGCTTTAGGGCGATAAAGAAATAAACACTCAAATTAAGAGTAGGATTACAAAAGAGGAAACAAAATGCCTATATACGAGTATAAATGTAAAAAATGCAATAACAGATTTGAAAAGTTGGTGATTGGAAGCGATATTCCATCATGCCCGTCCTGCCAGAGCAATGACCTTGAGAAACTTATGTCAGCTTGCGGTTTTGTATCTAAATCATCTGGACCAGGAGGGGCTATTCAGACAACAGCTTCATCTGCTGGCTCATCATGCAGCGGCTGTTCAGCAACAAGTTGTGCAACATGTGGAAGCAGATAAATACAATGACAAAGACAATTAAAATAGGAACAAGAGGCAGCCAGCTTGCACTGTGGCAGGCAGATTGGGTCAAAGGCGAAGTTGAGCGGATATTAAGCCGATTAAATAGAATAGGCTCTTCAAACAGCGGAACAGATTCAAATAGAGATGTTTTAACTTCTATCCCTTTGATTGAAATCGTAAAGATAAAGACCACAGGAGATCAGATAACTGACCGCCCTCTCTCAATGGTGGGTGGAAAAGGGCTTTTTGTCAAAGAGATTGAACAGCAGCTTCTTGACAAAGATATTGATATTGCAGTCCACAGCATGAAAGATATGCCGGCAGAGCTTCCAGAAGGTTTGAGGGTTGGTGCAATTCCAGTAAGGGCAAATCCTTTTGATGTTTTGATATCAAAGGATAATATTCCTTTAAATGATCTGCCTGCCGGAGCAAAAATAGGCACAAGCAGTTTAAGGCGTGCGTCACAGATAAAAAATGTCCGTCCAGATGTTGTTCCAGTTTCAATACGTGGTAATTTAGATACGCGTTTAAGAAAGTTGGAATCTGGAGAATATGACGCTATTGTTCTTGCTGCTGCGGGTCTTATCAGGCTTGGAATGAAAGATAGAATTTCAGAGTATCTTGATGAAGCTATTATGGTTCCGGCAGTAGGGCAGGGTGCTTTGTGCGTTGAGTCTCGTTTAGTTGATGTACAATCTGATGATCATGATCTGATGATTTCTAATATTATGGCAGCACTTGATGATACGAACACCCGCATTCCAGTTGAGGCAGAGAGAGCTTTTTTGAGAAAAATGGAAGGAAGCTGCCATATACCTGTCGCCTGTTTCGGCAAACTTGAAACCATAAAAAAAGATGCTCCGCATACAGCAGAAAATAGTGGGAATTTAAATGGGTTAAACCAATTAACTTTAACAGGATTAGTTGCATCTGAAGATGGCTCAACAATAATAAAGGAGACTCTCACCTGTGCAGCAGAGCTATCAAAGGCGAATGAAATCGGCACTGAGCTTGCTGAACTGATTTTGCAAAAAGGCGGCAGAGAGATATTAGAAAGTTTAAAAATTTAAATTGAATTTTCTTTTATATTAAAAATCAAACTTTAGAGACGCACAGCTAAGGGATAGACCAACAGCCGTGCGTCTCTGCTTTTATATATGAATCGAAAGGTTGAAAAAAACTTATGAATACTAAAAAAGGCAGAGTCTATCTTATTGGTGCAGGTCCCGGAGACCCAAAACTCATTACAATCAGAGGAATGGAGTGCATTCAAAAGGCAGATGTTGTTGTCTATGATTATCTTGCTGCTCCGGCACTTCTTAAATATGCCCGCAAAGATGCACAGATTATCTATGTTGGGAAAAAGGGCGGTGATCACACCATGTCCCAAGATAAGATAAATCAACTTTTGGCAGATAAGGGAAAAGAGGGGTTTGTAGTTGCACGCCTCAAAGGTGGAGACCCGTTTATTTTCGGAAGAGGAGGAGAAGAGGCTGAGACGCTTATTGAAGCCGGCGTTCGGTTTGAGGTTGTCCCGGGTGTAACTTCAGCAGTTGCAGCTCCAGCTTATGCAGGTATTCCTCTGACTCATAGAGATTACACATCATCTGTCTCCTTGATTACTGGGCACGAAGACCCGTTAAAAGATCAGAGCAGCATCAGATGGGATACGCTTGCACAGAGCGGCAGCACTCTTGTATTTTTTATGGGCGTTAAAAATCTTCCAAATATATGCGAGCAGTTGGTTAAAAACGGAAAATCTCCTGATACGCCGGTTGCGTTAGTCAGGTGGGGAACAACTCCAAAACAGCAGACTGTCAGCGGCAATCTCTCTAATATTGTCGAAAAGGTTAGAGAGGCTAAACTAAAACCGCCGTCATTAATTGTGGTTGGTGATGTAGTATCTCTGCGTGAACAGATGCAGTGGTTTGAACTACGTCCGTTTCATGGGAAAAGAGTTGTTGTAACCCGTGCAAGAGAGCAGGCAAGCGATTTGGTTGCAGCTTTGACAGAACTTGGTGCAGATTGCATTGAGATTCCAACAATTAAGGTTGTTGCTCCTATTGACAATACCCCTCTTGAACGGGCGATTGACAATATTAAAACTTATGACTGGCTAATATTTACCAGTGTAAACGGCGTAAAATTCTTTTTTGATACTCTGTTTAAAATGGGTAAAGATGTAAGAGTGTTAGGTCATTTAAAGTGTGCCTGCATAGGTCCGGTTACTAAAGAAGAGCTTAAAAGTCATGGAATTATAACTGATATCCTGCCTGAAAGTTACAGAGCAGAATCAATAGTTGAGGCGTTTCAAGGTGTTAATAGTCAAGGAGTTACTATTCAAGGTGAACAGATAGATATCAAAGGCAAAAGAATTCTTCTGCCGCGTGCAAAAGAGGCAAGGTCAGTGCTTCCAGACGAGCTTCAGAAAATGGGAGCAATCCTTGATGAGGTTACAGCCTACGTTACAGAACAGGTTACAGAAGCTAAAGACGAGCTTTTAAAACTTCTTGAAAAGGGCGGTGATGATGACAATAGATGTATTGATATTGTTACCTTTACAAGCTCATCAACTGTAAAGAACTTTAAAGCACTGCTTCCTCAAGATAACTTATCAGAGCTTATGAAAGGGGTAACCATTGCCTGCATAGGTCCAATAACTGCCGATACAGCCGCAGCAGAAGGTTTTAATCCCGATATTATTGCCACAGAATACACTATCCCCGGGCTTGTTGATGCGATGGTTAAGGCTTTTAGTTAAAAAGTAATCTTATGCCTATAAACCAATACCTCAAACAGGTTAAACAGAGATTTAGTGCTGGAATCTCCACAGAACACAGCTACCGCTCTGATCTGCAAGTATTGTTAAGCAATCTTGTAAAAGGGATTACTGTAACCAACGAACCTAAAAGACAGAAATGCGGAGCACCTGATTACATAATCCAAAACAAAGAGGTTCCGTTAGGGTATATTGAGGCTAAAGATATTGGGATTGACCTAAATAAAACCGAACGAACAGATCAGATGAAGCGTTATCTTGCAAGCCTTGATAACCTTATCCTTACAGATTATTTGGAATTTCGGTTTTATAAATACAGCTCTAAAGTCAGCGAGATAAAAATAGCTTCAATAGAAAACGGCAGACTCGTTGTCGATCAAGATAAATTTTCCTCGTTTGAAACCCACATCAAAGATTTTTGCAGCTTTACAGGGCAGACCATCAAATCAGCAGAAAAACTTGCCAAAATGATGGCTCAAAAAGCCAAAATGATGGAAGAGGTGCTGTTCAATGCTGTAAAAAATGAAGATAGTGAAGATAACTCGCTGAAAGATCAGTTAGAGGCGTTCAGGCAGATATTGATAAATGATTTAGATGAAAAAACTTTTGCTGATATCTACGCTCAAACCATTGCCTACGGTCTTTTTGCAGCAAGATTGCACGATGAAACTTTAGAAGATTTCTCAAGACAAGAGGCAAGAGAGCTAATACCAAGATCAAATCCATTTTTGAGAAATCTTTTTGATTATGTTTCAGGTGCTCAGTTAGATGAAAGAGTTGTCTGGATTGTTAATGATCTGTGCGAAATCTTTAGGGCAACTGATTTAAAATCTATTTTGTCAGACTTTGGAAAAGCCACAGGACAAAATGATCCTTTTCTCCACTTTTACGAGACATTTCTTGCTGAATATGATCCCAAATTAAGAAAATCCAGAGGCGTTTATTACACACCAGAACCAGTTGTTAATTTCATTGTTCGGGCAGTTGATGATATCTTAAAAGATGAGTTTGGACTTTCAAAAGGGTTGGCAGACACTTCAAAAGTTAAATTAAAAAGAAAAGTTGAAGGAACAGGAACTAAAAGAGGCAAAGATGTTTATAAAGAGGAGGAAATCCATAAAGTTCAAATACTTGACCCTGCAACAGGAACAGGAACTTTTTTAGCAGAGACAGTTAAACAAATTTACTCCAAGTTTAAAGGGCAGGAAGGTTTGTGGTCAAGTTATGTGGAAAAAGAGCTTATCCCGCGTATAAACGGTTTTGAGATTCTAATGGCATCTTATACCATGTGTCATTTAAAACTTGAAATGCTCTTAAATGAAACAGGATACAAGCCAAAAAATGATAACCAGCAGCCGCGATTAAAAGTTTATCTCACCAACAGCCTTGAAGAGGTCAATCCCTACGCTGGAACTCTGTTTGCAAGCTGGTTAGCAAGAGAATCAACTGAAGCAAATTATGTAAAGCGTGATGCTCCAGTTATGGTTGTAATCGGCAATCCGCCTTATGCTAATTTTGGTAAGATGAATCAAGGAAATTGGATTCGCAGTTTAATTGCTGATTACAAAAAGGATTTAAATGAAAAAAAGATAAACCTTGATGATGATTATATTAAATTCATAAGATACGGACAGCATTTTATTGATAAAAATGGAAGTGGTATTTTAGCTTACATTTCTAATAACAGCTTTATTGATGGCGTTACTCATCGCCAAATGAGAAAACATTTATTAGAAAGTTTTGATAAAATCTATATTCTTGATTTACACGGAAACGCCAAGAAAAAAGAGACATGTCCAGACGGCTCACCAGATCAAAACGTGTTTGATATTATGCAGGGTGTTTCAATCAATATTTTTATAAAAAAGAATAGTAATAAAGAGCCTTGCGAGCTGTTGCATTGTGAACTTCATGGAGAAAGAGAGGCTAAATATTCTGAATTATTAACGCATAGAATTTCTGAAATAAATTGGACTAATCTCAAATATAAAGAACCATATTATTTTTTTGTTCCAAAGGATTTCAAAACTAAGACTTCTTATGAAAAAGGTGTTTTTTTACCAGATTTGATGTCAGTATATGTTTCAGGTATTGAGACTGTTAGAGATAAAATAACGATTCATTTTGAAAAAAGTGAATTAAAAAATGTTTTATTAGATTTTGTTAATCTGGAAAATGAGGAAATAAAGAAAAAGTTTGATACTAAAGATGCAAGAGATTGGAAAATTGAGAGAGCCAAAAAAGATGTTATTGATAGCTTTAAAGATGATTCCCATATTCACAATATAAATTATAGACCTTTTGATATAAGAACCACTTTTTATACTGGTAAACAAAACGGTTTTGTTTGTAATGGTAGGTATAATGTAATGAAGCACATGCTTAGTGATAATGTGGCATTACTTATTACAAATAAAAATAGACAGCTAAGTTTAGATTATTTTTTTATTTCCAAGTTTATTGCTGATAGACATTTTTTAGATTCAGCCGCTGATTCAATGCAAGTTTTTCCACTTTACCTCTATCCCGAAACCAACGGACAGCAAACAATTGACCAATCACTCCAAAGAACCCCAAACCTAAACCCTGAAATTGTAAAGCAGATAGCTGAAAAAATATCTTTAACCTTCACGCCTGAAAAAGAGCAGAATCAAGAGACTTTTGCACCAATTGACATTTTAGATTATATTTATGCTGTTTTGCACTCTCCAACCTACCGCGAACGATACAAAGAGTTTTTAAAAATAGACTTTCCAAGAGTTCCTTACCCTGAAAACAGAGAAAAGTTCTGGCAATTGGTCAAATTAGGCGGGGAGATTAGAACTATCCATCTATTAGAAAATCCGATTGTTGAACAATACATAACAAGCTATCCAATAGACGGGACAAACATAGTTGATAAGCCTCAATATATAGATGGTAAAGTCTATATCAACAAAGAGCAGTATTTTGATAAAGTTCCTGAAACAGCTTGGAATTTCTACATCGGCGGTTATCAGCCAGCTCAAAAATGGTTAAAAGATAGAAAAGGCAGAGAGTTATCAGTTGATGATATTTTGCATTATCAAAAGATTATTGCAGCTTTATCAGAGACTTACAGAATTATGATGATTATAAAGGATTTGGATTTGTAATTTTGATTACACATTCCAAAAGAATAGCATGAAAATCAAACTATACAATGACGTTGTTTTTAAATGGATTTTTGGAAGACAGGAACAGACCTATCCTTTAATCTGTTTTCTCAACTCTGTAGTATCTTATGATGCAGACGATTGCTCTAAATCCTGTGAAGATTGTAAAAATGCTGGAGATTATAAAGAGTATCAAGATAAATGCAGATGCAGACCTAAATTTTCGGAAGTTAAGATTTTAAATCCTTATGATGTGAACGAGCCATTTACAATTGAAAAGCAGGGAATACTTGATATACGGGCAAAAGATGTTAATACTCATGAGTGGATAGATTTAGAGGTTCAGGTTGTCAGAAAATCAGATTATCGCGAACGCTCAAAATATTATCTTGCCGGCATGTATCGAGATCAGTTGAAAAAGGGTAACGAGCATAATTATGATGAACTCAGAGCCTGTTACGGCATTCATCTGTTGGTTGACTCTATTTTTGAAGAAAAAGGTGAAGAGGAGTTCTGGTTTAACCACTATAGAATGCTTAATATTAGAACAAATAAGCCGCTGATGAACCATTGGAATCTTTACTATATTGAGTTGAACAAATTTTTTAAATGCTTTGAGAAAAGGCAGTTTAGTAAAAATATAAAAGAGAGAGAAGATATATCCTTGATTGATAAATCTGATAAGAATCAGATTTTGTTTGGCAAAGAGCTTGAACTTTGGAGCTATTTTTTAGGAACAATTCAGGATAACTCAAAACCGCTTACCCCTGCTTTAAGTGTTAGTAAGGGAATAAAGGAGGTGTTTGACATGCTGCAAACTTTCACAAAAGATGATAGATTAAGAGAACAGTACCGCCTGCATGAGGAGTTTATAAGAGTTCAAAAAGGCGATGAGGCTAAAAAAAAGAAGCTGCAAGAGCAATATAAAGAAGCCATGCTTGAACTTGAAGAGTTGAGAAAAGCCAAAGAAGAAGAGAGAAGAGCTAAAGAGAAAGAGAGAACGGCTAAAGAGAAAGAGAGAACGGCTAAAGAAGAAGAGAGAAGGGCTAAAGAAGAGGCATTAAAAAGAAATGAGGAGATAATTAGAGTATCTGTGTTATCACTTAAACAAGCAGGATATTCTAATGATAAAATTTCGTTAATGTTAAACATACCTTTAAAAGAAGTTGAGAATATTTAGAGATGCAGATTAATTCCAAGCAGTTATATAATAGTTTAGACAACCGTATTATAAATTACCTTAGAATATCAGTTACAGACAGATGCAACCTTGCCTGTAGATATTGTGTGCCTAAGGAGATATTGCCGGCACTTCCCCATGACAAGATTGCAAGATATGAGGAGATATATCGAATTGTCCGCTGTGCATCTCAACTTGCTATAAAAAAGCTGAGAATTACAGGCGGTGAGCCTTTTATGAGAAAAGGGATTCTGCCTTTTATCAAAAGTTTGTCTGAAATTGATGCAATAAATGATATCTCAATTACCACAAACGGCGTTCTTCTTGAGCCTAATATAGATGAAGTTATAGCCTCTGGTATAAATAGAATAAACATAAGTCTTGATACCTTAAAACCAGAGAAATTTAAATTTATATCAGGAAAAGATCATTTTGCATCTGTATGGCGGGGGATTATGGCAGCACTTGACAAGGGACTTGCTCCTATCAAGCTCAATGCTGTTATACTAAGAGGAATAAATGATGATGAGATTGAAGCTCTTGCAGTGCTCTCTTTAAAATATCCGTTTCATGTCAGATTTATTGAATATATGCCTATGGGAAATTCAGCAGTTGATATCTCTCAGCAGGTTTTGATACCAGAGATAAGGGAGCGTATTGAAAAGAATATGGGCACTCTTGAGCCTGTTGTGATAAATTCTAACAACCTATATTGTCAATCAAACAGCATAAAAGATATGAGCAATAGCCCAAACAGCATAAAAAATGCAGGCAGTAAGGTAGATGCTTCTAAAATACCAATTAATGAAGCTGGACCTGCAAAGCGTTATAAAATAAAAGGAGCTTTAGGAGAGATAGGTTTTATCTCTCCTGTCAGCTCCCATTTCTGCGATCAGTGCAACAGATTACGATTAACATCAACTGGACATTTACGTCCCTGTCTTCTTAACAATCGAGAGATTGATCTTTTAACTCAGATGCGTCAAGGAATCTCTGATCAAACTGTAAAAGAGATAATTTTCTATGCTATTAAGAGCAAGCCCGCTGCCCATAATTTAAACATTGTTGACAGCGTAAATAGTACCGATAGCGGCACTTCTGCTAAATCGGAACAGGCATTAGAAAAAATTAACAGAAATAACCGTGTTGATACTCAGATGTCCACAATCGGAGGATAAATTTTACCCTTTGCCAGATAGCAGAACTCCTTCGATAAACGGATCAAGATCACCGTCCATCACGCGGTCAACGTCTCCAACTTCAAAATCTGTTCTGTGGTCTTTTACCATTCTGTATGGGTGCATGACATAAGAGCGTATCTGGCTTCCCCATGCAATTTCATCTTTTGTGTCGTGCATATCCTGCATCTTTTTGCTCTGCCGCTCTTTCTCAATTTTGTAGAGCCGTGACATCAGAAGTTTCATTGCAATCTCTCGGTTGCGGTGCTGTGAGGATTCCTGTTGGGATTGAACCACAACTCCAGTCGGAAGATGCGTAATTCTTACAGCACTGCTGGTTTTGTTTACATGCTGCCCGCCTGAGCCGCTTGCCCTGTAAACATCTGTTCTTAAATCTTTTTCATCAATATCAATATTAATATCGTTGTTGATCTCTGGATAGACAAAAACAGATGCAAATGATGTGTGGCGTTTTCCTGTTGAGCTGAATGGAGAGATGCGGACAAGTCTGTGCACTCCTGATTCAACCTTCATAAAACCATAGCAGTTGGTACCAGATACTAAAAAAGTCGCCCCTTTCAGTCCTGCTTCATCACCGGGCTGGTAATCGATCATCTGCATTTTATAGCCTCTTTTGTCAATCCAGCGGGAGTACATTCTAAAAAGCCTCTCTGCCCAATCTTGTGAATCTGTTCCGCCAGCTCCTGCATTTATAGAGACAATAGCATTTTTTGTGTCGTCATCATCATCAAGCACTATATCAATCGAGAATTTCCTCACCTTTCGCTCAAGATCAGATACCATGCTTTCCACTTCAGCCTCTGCATCTTTGTCTGACTCTTCTCGTGCAAGAGAGAGCAGGGTGTCGGCATCTTCAATATCTTGACGAATATATTCCCATGAATCAATAAGCTCTGAAATTCTTGTCCGCTCTTTGAGCATTGCAGTTGCCTTGTCAGTGTCGTTCCAGAAATCTTCGCGGGCAATAAAACTTTCAAGCTCTCTTAATCTATTCCGCTTAACAGGCAGGTCAAAGATACTCCTGTAACTGCTCTGATTTTTGATATAAATTTGTAATGCTCTGTTTTACTAATTCAAATGCCATAATGTTCATGCTCCTGATGTTGATATTTTAAATATATATTTAACGGTTATTTTTTACGTTACTAAATTATAGAGACCATAATCACATGCTCATTTTTTTGCAATATTTACCATAAATGAGGCTGCAATTGCAAACAGGCATACAAAAGCAAACATATCACCGAATTTTGTATATGCTGTTTTTATTTTCATACACGGCAGAGTCTGGGTTAGAGAGGCATCTTTGAAAAGCTCAGATGTTTTAAGAATTTTTCCAGTCGGAGATATAAATCCGCTGATGCCTGTATTTGCTGCTCTTGCAACTGCCCGTCTGTTTTCAACTGCACGAAATACAGCCATTGTAAAATGCTGCTCGGGTGCAGATGTATATCCAAACCATGCGTCATTGGTCATAGTTACAAGGATATCAGCACCATTTTTAACAACTGTTCTTGATAGATCAGAAAAGATGATTTCAAAACAGATAAGAACTCCAGCATTAGATTTATTAGTTAATCCTCTAAATTCAAGAGGTTTTGCATCACTATCTCCAGAAGAAAAATCCCCTGCCTGTGCAATTATCTTTCCAAGAAAAGAGAGATATTTTCCAAACGGCACATATTCCCCAAAAGGAACAAGATGAACCTTGTCGTAGCTGCCAGTTATCGCTCCAAGTTCGTTGACCATATAAGCTCTATTGTAGAAATCATAAATTTTTGCAGCCTCATCAACTGTTGTAAAAGCAGGACTTCCGATTAAAAATGATGTTTCAGCCTCTCTGATGCAGTCGTTTACTCTATCAGATAATTTTTTATTCCAGTTGTAATAAAAAGGAAGTGCTGTCTCAGGCAGGATAATTAAATCAGGTTTATCTTTATCTGATTCTGATTTTAGATCGTTTTTAGCTGGTAGTTCAGATTTTTGTAATAAGTCGTCAAAATTTTCTACTGATTCATAAGATTTTTCTACTGCTTGAATTGACAACCTGCAATATTTTGCGATTGTGCTCTCCTGATAAGACTCGTCCCATTTTAAAACCTGCTCAATATTGCCTTGAATCACAGAAATATTAACGGTTTCACTTTGAGCAGCCTCTTTTTCAATGTCTGCTATTCTTATTTTTCCATAACCAATCGCTCCTCCAAACATTGCTGCAAGGCAGATTATCCACACCAAAACATCTATTTTAAAACTCTTTGAAGCGGCTGCCATAACAACTTCTGCCAGCACAAAGTTTGTCAGAACAACCATAAAAGATACGCCGTAAACAGAGGTGATATCTGCAATCTGTATGAGATTCAGGTGCATGTATTGAGAGTATCCAATAAGCCCCCAAGGAAAACCAGTCAGGAAAATTGAGCGGATATACTCAAGGCTTACCCATAACGCTGCTGCAATTAAGGGCGTTAGGAGAGTATTTATATATTCAAGTTTGTATCTCTTCTCTTGAGAGCAGATATCACCAGAGCAGTTATCGCCCTTTTCATGAATATAAGCATATTGAAACCAGCTTAATCCAAAAGCAAAAACAGCAGGATAGAGTGCAAGATAGCAGGCTAAGAGTATTAATATCGGAAGAGCTACAAACAGCGGAAGAAGCCCGTAAGTGCTGATAGTTGGGACAATCCAGTATAAAAGCGATAAAAAGTGGGACAGCCCCATTATAAACCCTGCTTTAAATGCCTTTTTTTTATCAAACGAACCGTTTTTACTATCTTCAGCCCTATGCAGATAAAATATTAATGGAACTAAGGCAATCCAAGCAAGAAAGGTCAATTCAGATTTGGGAAATGCAGCAGTCAATAAAAATCCGCTCAACACTGCTGGAAAATATTCAGAAATTATAATAAGGCAACGGTTCATTTCTATTTTAAGTTTTCTATAGTTTTAAGTTTTATACAGCTTTCGTGAGAGAGAGCAGGTGTTTATACTCCTAACCAATCTCTCTCTAACCCATTTGATTAATTGCGTTTACGCCACTCTTTAGGACTTTCATAATCAGAGCCGAGCGACCAGATACCTCTTTTAGCCCTTTTTGCCTCTGCTTCTGCCTGTTTGTAAGGAGATACATCAAATCCCTTTTCAGTAGTGCCTCTGTAAACTTCTGCCATGCCGAGCTTTACCATCTCAAGATTTACAAGAGTGCCGTCATCGGTAAATAACTCTGCTAAAACGCGGTTGTATCTGTCTGTGCCATAACTTTTAAGATAAATATCTTTTTTTCCAATAAGTTTAGCCAAAGCCTTTTTAGACTCTTTGTTAAAAGGCTGTCCATTTCCTTTCTTTAGTAATTTCGGGGGTTTTATTCCAAGCAGTTTTGCTATTTTTGAGGCTGAGTTAGATTTAGATGAGTTTTTACCTTTTGATTCAGGCGCATCAATACCGATAAGCCTTACAGAAAACTCAATGCCGTCTCCTTTAACCTTCATTGAGTCTCCGTCATATATTTTAATTACTTTTACTTTTATATTATCTCTGATTTCGTTACGTTTTGTTTTTTTCTTATTATTTTTTATTACCTTTTTTATATCTATATCTATGTCATAAGCTAATATTTTACTATCAACACTCTTTTTTTCTTCATAAATCTGCATATTTTGAACAGATGCAGGGTGCTTCACATTGCTGTAATGCTGGACCCCGCTTTTATCTGTCCAAGAAAATATTTCACCGCACAAAGCAGATGGCATCAATGATGTAACGCATAATGCAAAGACAAATATATTAAAGAGAACTAAAGATAATTTCGCCTGTCTTTTGAGTTCCATATCCTCCTAATGCCTCTACTCTTCGTTTAAACTGCTCTGTTTTAATTGTCTCAAGAAGAATCTGCACCTTGTCTGTGTTAAAGAAACGGTCAGGAATAAGAAGATCATACTCCTCTGTTACTACTGGTATAAAATCAAGATCAAGAGCCTTAGCTGCTGCATATATTCCAAGTCCGCCATCTGCCCTGCCTGAAAGAACCGCTGCTGCAACTGACATGTGGGTATATTCTTCGTTTTCATATCCAATAATCTCAGATGGTTTTATGCCGAGGCTTTTGAGCTTGTAATCAAAAAGAATACGGGTTCCTGCACCAGCCTGACGATTTATAAACACAAGTCCTTGATTTTTGATTTTGCTGCCGTCTGATAATTTATCTTTTGTAATATCACTCCTAAAATCTTCAATTCCCTTTATGTTTTTTGGGTTTCCTTTGGAAATAATCAAGCCCTGATCTCTCATAACTAAATTGACCAGATGCACCTTTTCATCAGGTAGATATTTTTTGATATACGAGATGTTATAAGAGCCGTCATCAGCATCAAGCAGATGAGTTCCAGCAGCATGGCACGCTCCTTTTTTGACAGCCATCAGACCGCCCATGCTGCCGACATGAGTTGATGATATGCTCACGCTGCTGTCTCCTGATTTAAGGCGGATATGATCAGCTAAAACATCAAGCGTATTGTCGTGCGAGCCGATTATAACAAGAGTTTGATTTATAGCAGCACGAGATCGAATCAACTCAGCTTTTACAGGCTCTCCTTCTGCAATACCTTCAACATTTGCAGGAATTCTTATAATTCCATCTGCCTGTGTTAAAGTTGTGATATTGCCAGCACCTCTTGGCAGCTGTGATGCAATGAGCCTGTCATCAACAGAGCCTATCTTTACCCGTAAAAACTCCTCCTGACCAAGTTTTGATGCTATTTTTCTTGAAGGAATAACTTCTGCTGTCTCTCTATTTTTATAATCAGGCGAGAGTCCCTGCATCTTAAGAAGAAGCGGTCCTGCAAACTGTTCAAAAGCCACGATTGCAGAGACAGGATAACCCGGAATGCCGAAAACAGGAATATTATCCACGCTTCCAAATAAAAGTGGTTTGCCCGGCATCATTGTTACGCCGTGGACGGCAACCTCTCCAAGCGATGAAATGACAGGTTTAGAAAAATCTTTTGAGCCTGCAGAAGAGCCTCCGATAATAAAAACCATGTCATACTTTAAAACAGCATCTCTTACAGCATCAGTTATCTTTTCCAAATCATCTTGAATAATCTCATGCCTGTCAAACGCTGCACCATATTCAACGCACAAAGCTCCAAGAACCTCTGAATTTGAATCAATGACATCTCCTTTTTCAAGTCCGCTCGTTTGTGCCTCCTGCCAAGATTTTATCTCAGAACCAGTAGGAATAATAAGCACTTTAGGTTTCTGCCAGACTTTTACGCTGAACACTCCGCCGGCAAGCAGCGCACCGATTGAGTAGGAGTTTATTTTATGACCTCTTGGAAAGAGAAGCTCAGTTGCTACAATATCTTCACCCATCTTTCTTACATTCTGCCATGGAACTGCTGGGGCATAAATTTCAATCTTTTGCTCTAAATTTTTATTTTGATCATCTATTTTTATCTGATTGGTGCTATCCATGCTTATCTGCTCACCAATTACATTTAGATGCTCAACCATAATCACAGCGTTTGTGCCGTCTGGCATTACGTGACCCGTGTTTATCCAAAAGGCATCTTTACCTGTAATAAGCTGCTTTGGGGACTCATCGCTTGCACCAAAAGTTGATTTTGCATCAACAGCAATTCCGTCCATTGCAGCAGCGTGGAAATTTGGAGATGAAAGAGCAGCTACCGCCGGCTCTGCAAGAACTCTTCCTAAAGCATCTACAGAGTTTATCTCTTCTATTGTTATATCTGCCTTCTTATTATTAGAAGAAGATGCGGGAAAATTTTGGAATAGGATTTTTTTAGCATCTTCAATGCTTTTCATGTTCAGATATATGTTTCGTTTTATTGTCATACTCTTCTCCTATTGTCTGTTCTGTTTAAAAATTATATCCATTTCAAATATCTTATGCTAATTATTCTAAAAAAATGTCATGTTATAGCAATATGCACCAGCAGGCACAACGAAAAATAAATTATAATTTTTAGAGTTGGAAGACAAATGAAAAAAATAGATACTAAAGTAAATGCAGAGATTCTATCTACAGGAGATGAGGTTTTATGGGGAGATATTGATGATACAAACTCAAGCTGGCTCTCCCGTAGGTTGTGGGAATTGGGTGTTGAAGTTAGGCGGGTAAGCTGTGTAGGAGATTGTATTGAAGATATTGCAGGCATAATAAAGGAGATATCGCTTAGAGGAGCTTTGGCTGGGTCTGACGAACCTTATACTGATATTGTGTTGGTTACAGGAGGTCTTGGACCAACCTCTGATGATCTGAGTGCAGAGGCAGCCGCAGTTGCCTCTGGAGATACTATTGAGCTTAACCAATCAGCACTAACATCTATGAGAGCATATTTTACCAAAAGAGATTGGAATCTGTCTGATGATAATATAAAGCAGGCAATGCTGCCATCTCGTGCTGGTGTGATGGATAATCTTCACGGAACAGCTCCTGGATTTTATGTAGAGATTGATAAAACCATCTTCTTTTTTATGCCCGGCGTTCCAAAAGAGATGAAACCAATGTTTGAACAGAGTGTTATTCCTTTTATAAAAGAGCGTTTTTTTAAAATCAGCCCAGAAATAGCTGACGACAAACATTTGATAACACGCTTTAAACTGTTTGGTCTGCCTGAATCAAAAGTTGGAAGCCGGCTTAAAGGTTTTAATCAAGAGTTTCCTCTGCTTAAACTTGGATTTAGAGCATCAATACCTATTATTGAGGTTAAATTCAGCGGAAGACAGAGTGATTTTAATGCTGCTGATATAGATAAATATCTGTCTGTAAGAGTTAAAAATTCACCAGCTTTGTCTATAGAGAGCTGTATGGCTGATGCTGCAAAGTGGATTAAAGATAGGCTTGGAGAATATATATTTTCCTACACAGGACTTGAAATGGAGCAGGAGCTTGGCAGGCTTCTTACGTTAAAGAAAATGACAGTTGCAGTTGCTGAAAGCTGCACAGGCGGTCTTATTGGAAGCAAGCTGACCGATGTGGCAGGAAGTTCAGACTACTTTCTTATGTCAGCAGTAACCTACTCAAACGATGCAAAGATTAAGATTCTTGGTGTAAATCCTGATACTTTGATCAAATATGGAGCTGTTCATGAACAGACAGCAAAAGAGATGGCAATTGGAGTTATGAAGGTTTCTGGTGCTGATTATGGAGTGGCAACATCAGGAATTGCCGGACCAGGCGGCGGAACTGCTGATAAACCTGTCGGAACTGTCTGCATAGGTATAGCATCTAAAAACCGAGATGGTCAGATATCTGCAACGTCAAGCCGTCATCTTTTTACTTATGGCGATAGAACTATGAATAAACGGATGTTTGCGGTTAAAGCTATGGATATTTTACGCAGAGAAGCTGCTATGATTGATTCATAAAGTCTGTTTTGATTGATTAAATATAAATTTAATTAATTTTTCATAATATTTCTTTCCAATAAAAACCAATTTTGATAAATGTAATTCAATAACTTATTATAGTTTTATTGAGAGAAAAGTTGTTTACATTATGAAACAGACTAAATTAGATAAACTAAAATATTTAGATACCTTCCCGCAACTGCCGCAGATTGTATTAAAGATTATTGAAGTATGTGGTCAAGATGAGACAGATTTAGACGAGCTTGTTAAAATTATATCTTCTGATGCTGCACTAACCTCACGTTTAATGCAGCTTCTAAGTTCTGCATGGTTTAATATTAATAAAGATATCAGAAATATCGAATCAGCCGTTATTTATCTTGGCGTTTCAGCAATCAGAAATATAGCCGTAACCATATCGGTGGTTAATGTTTTTAAATTAGAAAAATCCGTTCACAATTTTAATATAAACGAATTTTGGCACCACTCTTTTAAATGTGCGGTTTTAGCTCAAAAAATAGCTAAGATAAGCAGAAAAGCCGATCCAGATGAGGCGTTTCTTGCTGGATTGATGCACGATATCGGCAAGATAGTGCTGCTGAACAACTATTCTGATCAATATTTTGAGCTTATTAAAAAAAGTGTAGATGATTCCCATTTAGCACATCTTGAAACCTCCTATTTTAACATTACCTACGCTGATGTAGGCGCATCGATATGCAGGCAGTGGCATCTTACCCCTGCAATCTCTGATTCTGTTCTCTATTTAAATGACTCAATCGAGCGGATAGAGCATGCAGCTTTTCCTCTTGTGAAAATTATTTATGCTGTCAATTATCTCTGCTCAAAACAGCACGATTTAGACGAGCTATCCGAACAAACAGATGAGTCGTACAGTAAAATAATTGCATTGACATCATTAGATGAAGATATGGTCGGCTCTGCCATAGTTGATGCAGAAAATGAAGTTCTATCAATGGCTGGCTCCTTAGGAATAAATATTCGAGCAGGACGGGCAGATTCTATAAAAGGCAATCCTCTGACAGTTATGTCAAAATCTCCGTCTGATAGTATTGCTGATGAGCTTATTAACAGGGAACTTCAATCTAAAGTAAGAGATTACTCTCTTATTTACGGCACATTAGAAACCTTGCTGTATGCTTACGATATCCCCTCTATATTAAATGCTCTTGAGATGGGAATAAAAATCATTTTCGGTGTTTCAAGAATATTCTACTTTTTATCTGATGATGAGAACAAGCTGCTTACAGGCTGGTGCTCTAATAAAAACAGACAAGATCGGGTGGTTAATAGCATCGCAATTTCAACTGAAAATAGAGACAGTCTTTTAGTAAAATCTCTTGTTAAGCGGGAAATGCTCAACAGTTCAAATATAGTTTATCAAAAATCTCTTACTATATCAGATGAGCAGATTATAAGGCTTTTAGGCGGTGAAGTTATGTTTGCACTTCCAATGTATCTGCCTGAAAAAAATATCGGCGTTGCTGCGATAGGTGCTGATATAGATACAGTGCCTGCTTTGATAGAGAATACAGCCATGCTTGCCATGTTAGCAAGGCTTGGTGCAGTATCTCTTGATCGCCTTAGATACACCAACAACCACGAAAAAATAGTTCATAAAGAACGAGCATCAGCAGCGTCTGAGTCGATAAATAAAGTGATACATGAGATTAATAATCCTCTGCTGATTATCACTTCATATTTAAAGATGCTCTCCCTTAAACTCCCTTCTGAAGACCCTTCCCAGCGAGATTTACGCATTATTGATGAGGAGATAGAACGTATAGCAGGGCTTGTAAAACAGCTATCGTGCTTTTCACAACCAGTTATAAACCAGTTTGAATGGGTTGATGTATATCAACTGTTCAGCAGCCTGCTTGAAATATTCAAAAAATCGATTCTAATCCATAAGGAAATTGAGACCAATATAGTTGTTGAGCCTGATTTTCCACGCATCAAAACTGATAAAGATGCACTAAAGCAGATTTTTATCAATCTTTTGAAAAATGCTTATGAAGCATCAGATAAAGGCGGTAAAATCTCTATTGGTCTAAGAGTAATTCCAAACTCTGTTAAAATCATGATTGATGAGAGAAAAAAAATATCAGGAGATATTGAGATTACTATCAGGGATACAGGCAGAGGAATTTCTGATGATATTATGAAGCGTATTTTTGAACCATACAACAGCTCAAAAAAAGGAGAGGGGGCAGGATTAGGTCTTTCGATTGTTAATACTATTGTCAGAAATATAAATGGCAGCATTGAGTGCGATACTAAAAAAAATGTTGGTACAGAGTTTAAAATTGTTCTTCCAATCACCTCTTCACAAAAGTGATCGGATAAAATAACTATAAAACTAACCACTTCAAATTCAAATTATTAATTTAGATTTAATACAGGAAACCGAATCAATGCAGAATAAAAGCAAACCTCAGATATTAGTAGTAGATGATGAAATCAGAATATGTGAATCCATAAAAGGATTGCTTGGAAAGAGTGGATTTGAAACTTATGCAGCATGTTCTGTAAAGGAGTCTGTTGAACTTGCAAAACAGATTTCATTTGATCTTTTTCTTATTGATAAGAACCTTCCTGAAGAAGATGGATTTGTCTTAATGGATTATGTTTTGCGAGAGCATCCTAATGTTCCATTTATAGTTATTACAGGCAATGCAAGTATTGACTCTGCAATTCTTGCTCTAAGAAAAGGGGCGTATGACTATCTAAAAAAACCTTTTACATATGATGAACTAATTAAAGTTGTATCACATGCACTGACTCAGAAAAAACTTGAAGATGAGAACAGAGTTATTGCTGCTATGCTTAAAGAGTCAGAAAGGCGTTACAGAGAGATGATTCAAAACTCTCCTGATCTGATTATAATTCTTGATGGTTATGGTCGCATTAATTTTATAAACAACACAGTTGTAGCAATGCTTGGGTACACGATTGAAGAGCTTAAAGGTTTGCCGCTATTAAATATTATTGAGCAAAAATATAAAGAGCCTGTCCGATCTTTTTTGGAATTACCATATTTAAACAGTTATTGCGTAGAAGAAGAAAACTCATCTCTATTGCAGGATTTTAGTGAAGCAGGAGGTGGTATAGATGTCGAGATTATCTGTTCTCCAACTTGTGGTTCAAACAGAAAAACAGTTGATATAGAGATAAGAAAAAGTTCAATCTCATTTGATAGCAGCGGCTCTTATGCAAATCAGGTAAAAGAGCTTTGTATTGTAGGCAGTGATATAAGTTTTAGAAAATCATTTGAGCAGCAGATGATCTATTCACAAAAGATGGAAGCAGTAGCTCTTCTTGCCGGCGGCGTTTCTCATGATTTTAACAATCTTTTGATGGGAATAAAAGGATACGTTTCAGTTGTCAAATCTAAACTGGATACAGATCATTTGTGTTATAAACATCTTATCGCTATTGAAAAAAATGTCAATAAGGGGTCTGGTTTGATCTCTCAGCTGCTCAATTTTGCACGGGGCGGGGTATCTGATATTCAGACTGCAAATATAAATTTTGTCGTTAAAGATACTGTAGAGCTGTTTTCCATAAATAAGAAGAATATCCAAATCCATCTTGATCTATCAAAAGATATCTGGAAGGTAGAGGTTGATACTGGTCAGATGGGGCAGGTTTTCTTAAATATGTTCATAAATGCACATCATGCCATGAAAAAAGGCGGCGATATCTTTGTTAAAACAGAAAATGTTGTGCTAAATCCATCTGAGGCAAAGATAAATGAGATATTGCCGGGTGAATACGTTAAGATCACAATTAGAGATACAGGAGAGGGGATTGAACAAGCTAATCAGAAAAAGATTTTTGATCCATTCTTTACCACTAAAAAAAGTTCTAAAGGTACTGGGCTTGGTTTAGCTTCTGCATACGGTATTATCAAAAAACACAACGGCACTGTTACAGTTGCAAGTTCTCCCGGAGAGGGTGCAGAATTTACAATTTACCTTTGTGCAAAAGTAAAAAATAGTTCTATTAACTCTACTATAACTCCTGCTGCCAGATCAGTTAAATTGCCAGATATAAGCTCTGCTGAATTGTCAAACCAAAACAGCGTTCACTTATCAAACGAAAATCTGGTTAAATTATCCAATAAAAATCGGACAATAACAGCCTTGATTATTGATAGTGAGCCTGTTGTGCAGAGTAGAGCTGTTGGTATGCTGAAAAATATAGGAATTAGTGCAATAGCTTCTTGCAGCGGTCGGGACGGAGTACAAAAATATATTGAGCATATGGACGAAATTGATCTTGTTATTTTGGATATGGTTATGCCCGGCATGAATGGGTTTGAGACATTTAAATATATTCGTAAGGTAAATCCCCAAGCAAGAATATTAATGACAAGTGCTTACAATCATGGAGATGAAATTACCCGTATCTTTTCAGAAGGAGGCTGCGATTTTATGAGTAAACCATATGAGGATACGGTTCTGTACAAAAGGATAGAGTCTCTTTTAACGCCTAAAAACGGTCTAAAACCAGAATCATCTATCTGTATGGCAAAATAGCAGTATCGAAGAATAAATAGAGAAAACGATACTGCTATTGTTTAACGCAAAAAAAATTTAAGCCAAAGGATTTTAAAAAAATTTCTCTTTTATTATAGTAGCTTCTCTGCCAGGTCCTACAGATACAATTTTAATTTTTACGCCTGATAACTCCTCAATTCTGCTTAAATATTTTTTTGTGTTATCAGGCAGAGCATTGTAATCAGTAATCTTTGATGTGCTCTCTTTCCAGCCTGGGTGTGTCTCATAAACTGGATTGCAGTTTTCAAGAACTTTAATGGACGGCGGAAAATCTTCCATTATCTGCCCATTATACTCATAACCTGTGCATATTTTAATCTCGTCTAAATCATCAAGAACATCTAATTTTGTTATAACAAGACCTGTTAAGCTGTTGAGTCTGGCAGCATTTTTAAGAATAACCATATCAAGCCAGCCGCATCTTCGTTTTCTTCCAGTAGTTGCGCCGAATTCAGCACCTTTTGACTGCAGGGCATCTCCTATCTGATCAAACAGCTCTGTTGGAAATGGTCCGCTTCCTACCCTTGTTGTGTATGCTTTGACAATTCCTATTACCTGATTTAGCCTGCAAGGTCCAACGCCTGAGCCGCAGGCAGCATTTCCAGATACTGTATTTGAAGATGTTACAAACGGATATGTACCATGTTCAACATCTAAATGAGTTCCCTGAGCACCTTCAAATAGAACCTTTTTTCCATTATCCATACCTTTATTTAAAATTACAGAGACATCGGCAATGTATGGAATCAAGCGATCTCTTATGGATAGGAACTGGTTGATAACCTCTTCTGGATCAAGGGTCTCAGCGTTAAAGTAATGTTTAAGATAGAAATTTTTCTCGTCCATTATAGAGCGTACTTTTTCAGTAAAAAGCTCAAAATCGAGCAGATCGGCAAAACGGATTCCACGACGAGTTGCCCTATCTTCATAGCACGGACCTATGCCTCTGCCGGTCGTGCCTATCTTTTTATCCCCTTTTTTTGCCTCTCGTGCATTGTCAATCAAGCAGTGATAAGGCATTATCATGTGTGCTCTGTTGCTGATCTTGAGCATTTCAGATGAGACATCTACACCGTTTAATATAAGATAATCGATCTCATCAAGCAAAACAACAGGATCAACAACAACACCATTTCCGATAAAGCACTGTTTTTTTTGAAGAATACCTGATGGTACAAGGTGGCTTATAATAGTTTTTCCGTTTACAACCATTGTATGACCGGCATTATTTCCACCTTGAAAACGGACAACATAATCGGAGTATCCACTTAAAAGATCAACAATCTTTCCCTTTCCCTCATCACCCCATTGGGTTCCAACAACAACTATATTTGACACTGTTTATTGCTCCTTTTTTCTCTGAAAAAATGTCTGATAATTTCTCTTGTTTCATTAAGGCATACACCAGATAGGACATCAATGCTGTGGTTCAGCCTTTTATCACATGTAAAGTCATATAACGAGCCTGCTGCTCCCCACTTAGGATCATCTGCACCATAGACTAACCGTGCAGCTCTTGCATGAATAATTGCACCCATGCACATTATACACGGCTCTATAGTAACATATATTGTGGTGCCGCAAAGTCTATAGTTGCCGACTGTCAAAGCAGCCATCTTTAGTGCAACAATTTCTGCATGAGCTGTTGGATCGCACGCTGATATGGTCTGATTATATCCATAACCTATGACATTACCGGATATGTCTGTAACTACACTTCCTACAGGCACCTCATCTAAACTTAAAGCAGTCCGTGCCTGTTCAATAGCAAGGTGCATATAATATCTGTCATCTACTGATAAATTTGTGTTATCTTTGATATTGTTCATTGTCAATCTTGCTATATTTAATGTTCTATCTTATCTTATTAGTGTTTTTAACACATATATTATATTGTTATCTATATCCATCTTTTATTATGAAGGTCAATTAAATTCAAAAATTGATTGACATTTTATTGATCAAATTATATTTAATAAAAGTTTTTTGCGCCCGTAGCTCAGCTGGATAGAGTACCTGACTACGAATCAGGTGGTCGGACGTTCGAATCGTCTCGGGCGTACCACAACAAAATCAAAGGGTTATAGCCAATCGGTTATAACCCTTTTTTTGTCTCTTTTTGTCTCTAATTAGAATTGCTTACTTTTGGGGTAGGTAGATTTTAGAATTTAGCCCTTGTTTGTTTAAACTTTTCCTCAATATCTCTGTACCATTTGGTGAATGTCTCATTATCGGGCTGAAGCTGTGCTGCTTTTCGAGCATACTCAAGAGATTTATCATACTGACCCAAGCGGTTATAAGCAAGAGATAGATAATAGATATAAGATGGATTATCAGGCTTAATTTTTAGAGCTTCCTGCCAATCCTCTGCTGTCTCCTGCCATTTAGCAGCTCCCCATCGAGACCATGCTCTATGATTATAAGCATTGAGCTTGTGACTATCATTTTGAGCTAAATTCAAGGCAGTTGAGGCTGCCTCTTCTGCTCTGTCAAATTTTTTATTATTTCTAAGTGCTGAAGAGAAAACAAGCCAATGAGAGATATTTTCAGGCTCAAGCACAGTAGCACGCTGGCTTGTACGCTCCATCTCACTCCAGTCTTTCTCTTTTGCTGCAAGTTCAGCCAACATTGAATAGACAGGAGCAGACGGTGCAGCAGCCTCTCTTCTGATAAGTATTGCCCTTGCAAGTCCATACAGTTCCATATCCATACGGCATCTTGCCATTATAATATCAAGCTCCTCAGAAACTCCGAACTGTTCCTCAATAATTTGAGAAAATGTTATAAAATCTTCATGTTTATTATCAACTTTATAATAATGATATATATTAGATAATGTCCGTTTTAAATCTGTACCCTGCTTAAGTGCTGTAATAAACATAGCTTGAGCCTGTTCATTATCTCCAGACTGCATCAAGAGCCGTCCTAAATGGAGAAAATTTCCTGACTGGTTCTGATACGGCATAAATCTAAGGCTCTCTTGATAATAAAAAGCAGCTTTTTCAAAATCTTTTTCATCATTATAAATAGAAGATAGAACCTGATATGTGGTTCGCGGAGTAATATTTTGCTCTGCTGCCCGTATTACCCCCTCTTTAATCGTTTCCCTTAATTCATCTGAATAGAAAGGCTCTTTTTTAAGATAGTAGTATGATGTTGGAAAAATCTGTGCAAGATATCCGGTCAGCTCATCAAATCCTTCAGTTACCCCTTTTGATGCCATATATCGCAGCATCTCATAACGCACTGTAATGCCAGATGGTCTTAAATCTGCTGCGGTCTGATAAAGCTCAAGCACATTATTGTATGGATTTGCCGCATCTTTATCAACCACAGAAGAAATAGGCTCTAAACTTCCCGTAATCTTTGCCAACCAATATTGTGCCATGTAACTTAAAGGTGATAATTTTGCAGCACTATTTATATACTCATGCGCATCTTTTAAAAGCTCAAATCTCTGCTTAACATCACTGTCCGCTGATGCCCTCTGATAAAGTGTCTCTCCTAAAGCAAGATGTATTCTAAAAATATCCCTTGATACCAATCTGATGTTAAACTTATTCGGCAGAACTTTTTCTGCTGATGAGAGTGATTTAAATGCAATATCATAATTTTGCAAAGATAAAGCATTGATTCCGTTCTGGTAGTGGTACCGTGACACAGTTAAAATAGTAAGCCACACAAGTGCTAAAAGGGTAATAAGGGTAATCAGAGCTATCTTTAACATTAAAATAGAGTAATCTCTGTTATCTTTTAATCTATGTACAATTTCCAATTAATACCTACCTCCTGATAATTATTAACAGATCGCCGTACAGCCGTGCGTCTCTACAGTTTAATTAAAACACACACTCAGTATCCTGCATCTCATATTCAGGCACAACAGCCTTCAGCTTCTCTTTTATCAAACATGCGTCATAAGTTTCGGCTGCTGCATAAAGTTCAGATAAACGCTCGTCAAGCCAACGGCTGTAAGCATTCTGACCACCATAAGCATCAAAATATCCTTCAGACTTTAATACCATTATCTTTTTATGAGATGTAACCACAATTCCTTCACCCTCTGTTATAAGCTCCTCATATAACTTTTCACCGGGTCTGAGCTTGTCAAACCTGATTTCAATATCAACATCAGGCTCTTTGCCCGAGAGCCTTATTAAATCTCGTGCCATATCTGCAATTTTAACCGGCGTGCCCATCTCAAGAATAAATACTTCCCCGCCGGTTCCAATCGCACCAGCCTGAAGAATAAGCTGTGATGCCTCTGGTATGGTCATAAAAAAACGGGTTACTTCAGGGTGGGTTACAGTAACAGGACCGCCAGCCTCAATCTGCCTGCGGAACAGCGGAATAACCGAGCCGGCAGAGCCAACTACATTACCGAACCTTACAGCCATCAGACGCGTATAACCGCCCATAAATGAATACATAAGTTTTTCGCAGACACGCTTGCTTGCACCCATAACATTTGTGGGTCTGACAGCCTTGTCAGTTGAGACTAAGATAAACCGCTCTGCACCATATTTGACAGACAGTTCCATCATTGTTTGAGCACCCAAAATATTGTTATAAACAGCCTGCCAAGGGTTTCGCTCTATCATTGGAACATGCTTGTATGCAGCAGCATGAAATATAACATCTGGTCTATATGCCTTCATAGTCCACTCCATGATGCTGCTGTCATTCACGTTTGCCAGCACTGTTACATAATCAAGATATTTAAGATGGTGCTTCATCTCCATCTGAATGCTGTAAAGATTCGGCTCAGAAGAATCTACCAAAATAATCTGGGCAGGCTTGTATTCTACAATCTTTCTGCACAGTTCAGAGCCTATTGAACCGCCCGCACCTGTTACCAGAACCGTTTTATCTGCCAAATAGTTGCTTATCTTATCTTTTTGCAGATCAACCTGAGGTCTGCCCAAAAGGTCTTCATAGCTTACATCACGCAGAGCTTTAACGCTTATTCTGCCGTCAATAAGCTCCCCGATTCCCGGCAGTGTCTTAAAACTTACGCCAGATAGTTTGCATATATCAACAATCCTTCGTTTTTCAGCTCCAGTTGCAGATGGCAGGGCTATCAAAGCCTCATCAACCGCCTCTTTTGCTGCAATCTCCGGCAGATAATCAAGCACCCCTAAAACCTTTACGCCATGTATGGCTCTACCCACTTTTTTAGGATCATCATCAACAAAACCTTTGACCAGATAGTTTAACTCGTGATTATCCCTTATCTCCCTGAGTATCTTCTCTCCAGCATCTCCAGCACCAATTATAATGACCTTTTTCTTTGCCGTCTCTGGTTTATATACCGCTCCCTTACCAAACCTATCTTTAAGAATGTGGGAGTGGAAAGCCTGCCGAATAAGAACTCTTGAGCCGCCAATCAGCACAAAAGTTAAAATCCAGTCAATAATAAAAATACCGCGTGAAAATCCTTGAAAGCGATACATCACCAAAACCAAAGTTATAATAATCAAAAAGGCAAGCGTAACAGCCTTTAAAAGGGTAAAGAGATCATTTATGCTCACATACCGCCACATTCCCCGATACACACCAAATGCTATAAAGCAGCAAAACTTAATCCCTATAACAAAAGGCAGAAATTCCCAGAAATTAGACCATTCTCTTGGATTCATCATTAGATCAAATCTGAGCGTGTATGCAAAAGCATGTGCAAGGATAAACAGCGTCAGATCAACAGCGATAATTATATAAAAATTGGGGTTTTTAAGTTGGTTTTTCATGATATTTTTTGCTTTTAATTATAATTGCTTTGATTTTAAGCATTTAATACAACTGACTTACAGTCTGTACAGCCTAATCACTCTCCAGCACTTTCTTTTAACAACTGTATGACTGTATCAGATATCCACATCCCGGAATTTTTTAGTTTAATAAGAGATTGTTCTACTGAATTAATTATTTTTTTCTTTTTGGCAAGAACAAGTAACGAACCAGTTCCTATTGTCTGGATGCCCAATGATGCAGAACATTTATAAAAAGAGAGGTCGCTGTTAAATAAGAGTATAAGCGGAGAGGCATTAATAATTACTTTGTCAATAGGCATTTTTTAATTCCTCTTCAAGTAACTCTTTTGTATATTGAATAACTGAAACCTTATACCGTGTAAGCAGAGAAATGAACTCATATCGAGACAAACCCGTCATTTCGGCAGCTTTGCTTTGAGAGATTTCCCCCACTTCATACCATTTCACAGCAGCAGCATATTTCATCTCTCTTATAAAATCATTAGGTTCTTTTCTGAACACTGAAAACACGGAAACTGGAAGTTGTATGGTATATGATTTTACCATGGAGGACTCCTCCTTATATATTTTTATTTTAAAGCTGTAGAATAAGCTAAAACTAACCTCGGCATTTCAAAATAACATCAACAATCCTATCTAAATCAGAGTCAGACATTGCTGTACCGCTTGGCAGACACAGCCCCCGTTTAAACATATCCTCAGATACAGAACCACCAACCGCACGGCATTGATATTGTTTAAATTGATTTGTTTTAAATTGGGTTTCCCTCGCCGGACTTACTGCCCCGCCAAATACAGGCTGAAGATGCATAGGCTTCCAAACTGGTCGTGACTCTATATTTTGGGCTGCTAATGCTGACCTTACAGTTTCACAATCAGCCCCAAATATCTCAGGCGTTATCAATATTACAGTAAGCCATCTGTTAGAGATTCCATATTCGGCTTCCGGCATAAACCCAATTCCAGCAACCTGTCCCAATGCTGCCTTGTAATACTCAAATATCTCTCTTTTTCGTTTTACCCGCTCATCAAGAACCTGAAGCTGACCCCTTCCAATCCCAGCTAAAATATTGCTCATTCTGTAATTATAACCTATCTCTTCATGCTCGTAATGGGGAAAATTTCCGCGTGCCTGCTGAGACCAAAACCTTGCTTTTTTAATCAGCTCCTCATCATCAGAGGCTAACATTCCTCCGCCTGATGTTGTCAATATCTTGTTTCCATTGAAAGAAAATATTGCAGCTCTTGCACCTCTGCCTGCATGATTTCCTCTGTATTCAGCTCCCATAGCTTCGGCTGCATCAATAACAACTGGAATATTATATTTGTTGCACACAGAAAAAATACGGTCATAATCGCAGCATTGACCATAAAGGTCTGTTGGAATTACAGCCTTTGGCAGACTGCCTATTAATGCACACCTCTCCAACTCTATCTCTAAAAGGTCGGGATTCATATTCCATGTATCACAATCGCAATCGATAAATACAGGAGCAGCACCTAAAAATATCACAGGCGTTACACTGCCGATAAAGGTAAGAGTCGAGGCAAATACTTCGTCTCCAGCGGTAATTCCAAGATAACGCAGAGCAAGATGCATCGCGGCTGTTCCACTTGCCAATGCAACACAATGTTTTATTCCAATATATTCAGAAAACTCTTTTTCAAAAGCATCTACTTGAGGTCCAAGAGGTGCAATGTAATTGCTCTCAAACGCCTCATGTACAAATTTAAGCTCACTGCCGCCTAAATGGGGTGGGGATAAAAAAATGGTCTCTATTTTATTTTTTGTTGTCATTATTTATAATACTAATCCTTACATTAAGTGCCGCTGAAGCGTTTGGTTAGGCGTTTTCTTTTATTGAATCAATATAGAGTGTATCGGGGCATATATCCTGCTCATGCGGCCATACAACTGTACCATGCAATGCTTTCGCTAAGTTGAAGTAATTTTTATCTTGAAGTTCTCTGAAAACTCCGAAATCAAGCAAATGCTTACAGTCATAAACCCCTTTTTCTCCGTTTGTAAAAAACAGCATCAATTTATAACCATCTCGTGGTATGACTTGTTTTATTCTTGGGTTCATATTTACCTCAACGGTTCAATTTTATATGGTTGCTGTCCTGATACGGCAAGTTCCCAGTTGGCAACAAGTTCATCCTTGTGAAGTTCAATCCATGCTTGAAGAAGTTTCATCTTCGATTGTGGCATATTTCCTTCCAAGACCTTCCCTTCCGGTATAGAAACAACTACTTCGTACTCCTGATATTTTACATGAATATGAGGACTTTTGTGTTGTTTGTTGTCCTTAAAATACAAATAAATAATAATTCCGTAAAACATTGATATTGCTGGCATTGAAATATTTCCCCGATTACTTAAAATGTAAAAAGAAAGGTAGTGGGTCAAACTTGTGGATAACTTGAAACTCAATTAATCAATTGTAATTCATAATTTACTGTTGTTTTTCTGTAATCAGGAAAATAATTGGTTTCTTGTAATGTTAAATTATTATTTTTTGCATATTCTTTTCGTTTTATACATAATTCAGAGTATATATCTTTATTTACTATTTTTTTAATAATTTGAAAGGGAAATCTTGCTTTTGAAAAACCAGCTTTAAACCTAAAAAGACTATCTTCTGAAGACCCAACTCCCCCTCCAAGATGCAGCCATATAAAATCGTTTTTTGTTCCATATTTGCGTACTTCATCAATTATGAGTTTTGCTCCATTTAAATGAAAAAAATCAGAAAGACTCCCAGACAGGTGATATTGAATTATGTTTTTCTGAAAAAAAAACATAGCCGAACTAATTATAACTCCATCGAATTTGGCTAAATAGAGTTTCATGGAGTCTCCTAAACTTTGTTTTAAACTTAAGTAATAATCTTTTGGAAAGTAATAATTAGCAGCAGCACTATTTCGCTTCATAGTTGCATTATATATAGAAATAAAATCATCAATATATTGAAAGGATTTATCCTCTTCTACTATAACGCCATTATTATTAGCTTTTCGGATATCATATTTATGTCCTTTAGTTATTCCTTTAAGCTGTTCTTCATCACTTTTTGAAAGCTCAATAGCAATTGTAGTTGCAAGAGGAACAACTTCTGTAAAACCAGAAAAAAGCCAATTAGTTTCTAAAAGGGGATTTGTTCTACTAAAAAACGAAACTACTGATAGATGTTCAAAAACTTTGACTAATTCTTTTTGAAATTTATCCCTAAACTCATAAGTATCTAAATCATCTTCACTTTTAGATGTGATAACACCTGGATATCCATATACTGAAGTTATATCATTATAAGCACAACTTTCTAATCCTTTAACATCAGATATTGGACGCAAAAGGAAAGGTAAAGCTGCATAATCTTTATTATAGTGGAAGAAAAAGAGATAAGCTGTTCCTTGTCCCATTTTTTCTGCCAAAAGATGATATTGTGGAAGATGGTATATATCATAATTGCCACATTGATTAAGGGCTTTTATCCATGATGAAGAATCTGATGTGGGGATAAGTCTGCTATTATTAGATATTTTCATTTTTAACTTAAAAGAACCTCTGCTATATTATTGATATCTTCTTTATTGTAGCGATGATCCACAGGAATTGTCATAATACTATTAGATAATTCTATAATATCTTTTGAAGCAGCGTTGCTCAACTCCCAATGAATAGCAGGATAAATATTTGATTCTATCAGTCGTAAACGGTATTTATCTCGAACTGCTTTAGATGGAAAAAGTAAAATAGCATTAAAAGGACAATGATTTGTAGTCCATTTAGTAAAAAGTGGCTTTATGATAGAGCTTTGAGCAATTAAATCAAGTAATATTCGTACATTTCTTTTTCGAGATTCACGCCACTCGATTGGATAACCAAATGATAGTAGAAATCTACTCCAAGGAGATATATTAACAGACTTAGGTTCTCCCAATAAAACCTCTCCTTCAATCTGAAAGCTACGAAAAATCTCTTTTAACTTATTATCTTGTTTTTTAAGATATTCTTTTTTTAGAATCATTGCGGCAAGTTTTAATGCACTTCCTCTCAAATCACTAATATTCTGTTCCTCTGGAAGTGCTAAACCCTTAGGAGACCATAAAATCCCTCCATCAGGGACAGGAAATGTTTTACGTAAAGATGCAAATGCAAAATCGGCTTTTGAATTGAGTGCCCAGTCAGAAACAGGATCATGAGTATGATCTTCAATAAGCAAAATACCATTATTAGCTTTTTGCCACGTTTCCCATATATTTCCATCTCGAATGCCAAAATAATTTACTGCTAAGACTGCATCTCCATTTGAAGGTTTTAATGTTGCCCAAACTGGCTCAAACAAATGAGGTCCATCAATATATCGTTTTATCAATATGCCTTGATTGCTCCACCATTGTGTAATTTCTTGGCAAAAATAATCCGGTACAAATAGGCTTTTTGAAGGACTATTTGTCATAATCTGCCAAATACTAAGCAGTGCTGCTCTTCCAGATGAAAAAAAGATATAAGGCTCTGGCCATTTGAGAAAAGGAGAAGGGGGAATACCCTGCCAATGAAATTCGCTACCAACCTCTGAATATATCCTTTTCATAATAGTGATATTTATTTCATTTTAAGAAATTGTGCTGGAACACCAGTATATATACCATTTTTAATACTACAAGTTTTTGATACATATGCTTGTGCACCTATAACTACACCTTCTTCAATAATTACATTAGGACCTATAACAGCCGCAGTTCCAATAAATGCTCCCTTTTTAATTATAGTTTGTGAAGAACAATCTCCTGTATGCTTACTAAAAATGGTCATTACATTTGGTGAAATGAAAACATTATCTTCTATAACTAATTTTCTAGCAATTGTGCATCCAAATCTAAGGATTACATTATTTTCTATTATATTATCTCCAGATGATCTAAAGTAACTATCGATATAACAATTATTACCTATGCGAGTATTTTCTTTCAGCAAGGTGTTATGTTCTATAACAGTGTATTCTCCTATAATACTTCCGTTTAATATAGTATTATGATGCCCAATTTTTACACCTCGTTTTATAATAACATTTTTTTCTATAACATTAAAATAACCTATTTCCACGTCATCTTCAATAATGGCACTCTTATCAATTATATTAGTCATGTATTATATCCTTATAAGGTTGGTTATGATACGATAAGGTAGTAAAGTAATTCAGAGTTTTTATAAATAAAGTACAAAAAAACATATATTTAATAAATCAGAATGTTATTGGAATATTAAAGGCGATGTGTTCGGTCTTCCATGTTTTGTTTTCCCATTCACTTCTTAAAATAGATTTTATGTGTTGATCAACAAACCGACCATTATAAAAAATATTTTGCCTTAATGTTCCTTCATGAACCCATCCTTCTTTTTTATTGGTTTTTAAAATAGCTTCATTGTTGTCAATAGATGTACCATAAATTTTATTTAAATTAAAATGTATAAAGCCAAAGTTGCATATCCAATTTAATAATCTAAAACCAATACCTTTTTTTTGGAAAGAGGGGTCTAATAGAAAATATCGTTCAGCCCGTCTATGTTGAAAATCAATATTTACTAATCCACCCATCGCTATTAACACTGGAGAATTCTTTTCAACACAATAATCAAATGAAAAATCTTTTCTACTGTTATTTAGAGTGTTTCTTTTAAACCATTCTTTTGTATCTGATAGAGAAAATGGAATATCTAAATAAACTTGATTAAATATTAATGGATTATTATACCATGCAACACGGTACTCTAAATCATCTGCTTCAAGTCTTCTAATATTTATGTTAATCATATATACCTCTTTTGAATGATTATAAGTTATTATTTTTTATGGATATAAAATCTGGCATTCTAAAATCTTTAGACGCAATAACTATTCCCTCTTTTTTAAAGACTTTTTTAAGAGTCATCAGGATAATTTTAATATCCATAATAATTGAACAATTATCTACATACCAAACATCTAATCTAAATTTTTCTTCCCATGAAATGGCATTCCTACCATTAACCTGTGCCCAACCAGTAATTCCCGGCTTTACCTCATGCCGTCTTGCCTGTTCAGGAGTATAACGTTGCAAATATTGCATCAGCAGAGGACGAGGACCCACAAGGCTCATATCTCCTTTCAATACATTCCAAAGCTCAGGAAGTTCATCTAAAGATGTAGCACGAAGAAATTTACCCAATTGAGTCAGTCTTTGGGAATCTGGTAGAAGCTGCCCCTTACTATCCCGAGCATCAGTCATTGTTCTAAATTTATACATGGTAAATGGTTTACCATGCAGACCGGGTCTCACCTGCTTAAACAGAATCGGGCTGCCTAATTTGCTTTTAACAAGAAGAGCTATAAGTGCCATAAGGGGAGAAAGAAGAACAACTCCGGGAAGGGTAAGGATAAGGTCAAAAAATCGTTTTCCAAATTTTGAGTAGAACATTGTGTACCTATGTGTGTTAATAATTATTTAATTAAGCCGTTTTTTCATCGTTTGAAACCGAAGCAATAATAGTTTAATCGTTGAAGCCTTCCTGAACTTCATAGTTCATCATCCTGATTCAAAAGTTGTATAAATGCTTGTTTATCTGGCAACACAGTCTGGTAGCGGCTGGCAAATATCTGGTCGTTGTTTTCAGGCAAGGTGATTTCCACTAATGTCTGGTTTTTGTCCTTGCACAGGATAATCCCGATGGTTTTGTTTTCATCAGGCAGTTTTACAAATCGGTCATAATAATTGACATACATCTGCATCTGTCCCAAGTCCTGATGTTTAAGGTCTCCAATTTTCAGGTCAATAATGACAAAACACCGCAGGATACGATTATAAAAGACCAAATCAATGTAGAAATGGCGTTCATCAAAAGAAATCCGCTCCTGCCTGCTTACAAACATAAATCCCTTACCAAGTTCTTTTAAAAAAGACTGGATATTATCAATTATTGCCTGTTCCAATACCGTTTCAGAATATTGATGACGTTCTGGTAAACCGAGAAATTCCAAAATATATGGGTCTTTGATGGCATCAGAGGCTTTCTCCACCAGATGCCCTTTTTGAGCCAATAGACGCACATCAGCTTTATCCCTACCCAATCTCAATGCCAACCTTTCATACAAACCAGAGTCAAATTGTCTCTGTAGCTCTCTGAGAGACCAATTGTTAGTGGAACACTCAATCTCATAAAACTTTCTCTCTTCCTGATTAGCAATCCGCATGAGTTTCAGGTAGTGAGACCAGCTCAAAACAAATTTACGAGAAGGTGTCTCGTAAATTGAATAGGTAAGATAAAATTGTCTCATATTCTGTAAATTATCAACGGAAAACCCTTTACCAAAATCAGCGGCAAGCTGTCTGGAGAGGTCTTTTAAAACCTGCTTTCCATACTCAGCCCTCTGTTTACCCTGCTGTTCATCTTCAACAATCATTCTGCCGATTTCATAGTAAGTATAAACCATTGTCTGATTGACAGAACGTAGAACCTGCTGTCTTGAAGTCTGCAAGAGTTCAACAATTTTTGCGTAAAGGTTACTTTCTGATATTGCTCTGGTCATGCCTCAATCCCGATATTTTGGCTGTTCTGCCCTGTCCTCCCAGTTCCCTCAGTTTTTGGTCAAGCTCCGCCAGTTTCTGCTCCACCATTTCCTTTGAAAGAAAACCGCTTGCCAGCAGCTCTTTGTATGTTGCAATTTTTCCTAATATTTCCCCCCTGATTTCCCCCCTGATTTCGCCTTCCTTACGCAGTCTTTCTGCAACGGTCATAATCTCCTCCTTTCTTGCCTCATCCATAACCTCAATGAGTTTTGTCTCAGTGTCATTAGGATCAATATCGTCACGCACATCATAAATATATCTGAGAATGGTTTCAAGATATTCCATACCTGTCTCTTTTTGTGCAAGTTCCGCAAACAGGGGCAGCATCCTGTCAAAATGCTCCCTGAAATCAGGAAGGAATATACGGTGCATGACATGCACAAAGAGCCGGATGGTTATGATTCCTTTTATGTCAGAATCGGTGAAAGCTGACATATCTTTGAGGATATATTTGAATTTAGGAACATACTCCGCAAAAAACTCAGAACCTTCAATCATATCCTGAAACTGTGTGCCGGTGGTCCATTTCTCCCGTCCGTGGTAAAACAGAATGGGAATAACAGTCGGCAGTCTGTATTTGCCGGGATTCTGCTTCACCCACAAATCCCATACCCCGCCCATGTAATGATGGAAACGCAGGGGCATCAGGCAGTCATGCCGTGACTGATGTTCAAACAGCAGATAAATGAGGACTGCCATGCCCCTGACCCGGATTTCATACACAATGTCAGAAAAGCATTCTTTCAGTTCGGGACTCACAAAGCTTTCCTTCACAATCCTGAGCGTGTGCCAGTCCATCTTTGACACAATGTTTGCAGGCAGGTACTCATGGAAAAATGAGACTGCGTTTTCCCTCCTGGTCATGGTTTCCTTGAAAAATCTGTCGTGGGGGTTGTTCATAATTATCTGTCTTTATATAAAAATATGTGTATTCTGTCATCTCATAAATATCTTTGAAGTCGCGTGTCCTGGATAGGTGATACCTTCCTCAATACATTCCAAAGTTCAGGAAAAGAGCTATAAGTGCCATAAGGGGAGAAAGAAGAACAACTCCGGGAAGGGTAAGGATAAGGTCAAAAAATCGTTTTCCAAATTTTGAGTAGAACATTGTGTACCTATGTGTAGATAATGATTTAATTAAGCCGTTTTGCCCTGTCTTGAAAATTTACAGTCCAAACAGTTCCAATTGTCATTGCATCCTTCTTTTAAGGCTGCTACAGATATTTGAGAACCTCAGATTCTTTTCATAAATTTACAATTTTATTTAAAATAAAATAATTATAGATAGAAAGAATTCTGTTGACCAAAACGATTTCATCAAATTCTTTCTCTGCTTTTTTCCGGCTATTTGCTCCCATCTTTTTCCTTAATTCCTCATCAGAGACAAGCTTTTCCGTGGCTTTGGTAAGCGACTCACTATCTTCTATGGGAACAAGTAAACCGTTGTAACCGTTTTCAACCACTTCTCTACATCCTCTTGTATTTGTAGTTATTATTGGCTTGGACATTGAGGCCGCCTCAACAAGACTTCGAGGAAATCCTTCTCTGTGAGAGGGTAATATCATTATATCTATGGAGTTGTAAAAGAGTGGCATTTCATGATGAGGTTTATGGGAATGCCGTTCAATGATGCCTGTTTTTATTAAATTAGATACAATGTCATTGGGAATTCCTCCATTGCGAACATTATCATCTCGCCCCAAGATAGAAAATATAACATTCGGATATTTCTTTTTTATCTCTTTTGCAACATGGAATAATTCCATAAATCCTTTAGCTCTGGTGAGTCTCCCTACACTGCCGATAATAATTTTATCATTTTTTTCTTTTTTTTGATAAAAGATTGGATTAAATTTTTTTCTTATATCAGTTGCATTACCAAGATAGCCTGTCTGTTTTGGTTTTTTAAAACAATATTTTTGCATAAGATTGTAATCATCTTTGTTTACGGAAAAGATATAGTCGCAAAACAGGGCAGAAAATTTTTCCAATGCAATAATAAGGAATTTTCTTGTCCAATGGGATTTTTCAGAGAAAAAAAGTCCCCATGAGGTATGAATGATGATCGGAACGCCGGCTAATTTTGCTGCGATACGGGCATATAAACCTGGTTTAGGTCCGTATGTGTTTACAATATCGGGTTTTTCTTTTTTGCAAACTTTATAACATTCAATAAAAAATCCAATATCTTTGATAATACTGAACTTACGGGTAAGGTATTGGCTGGGAACAAATCTGAATCCTGCAGATTCAAATTCTTTGCCCTCTTTGTCGTCAGTGCTGAAACCGATAATTTCAAAGCCATATTCTGAAATTATTTTCAGTCTGTCTTTTAACAAAATGTTGAGACTACTTGCAGCTGGGGTTATATGGATGCTTTTAGTCATAATGTTTACCTTATAATATGAGTTAGCAGTTGAGAGTTAAAAAATTGGATTTTACACTACGTTATTATGAATCAAGCAAATTCAACATGTAAGATTTGGCATCCTCCATTTGCCACCTGACACTTTTTGTAGCCGCACCTCTATTTTTAAGGGATTCTCTCAAAAAAAAGTGTAAACTATTTTTGAGGTGATATGAAGGATGCCTAAAATTTCATTAATTTATGTTTTACCAACTCCGTAATTTCTACTATAAAAAGACCATAACGTACTTAATATTAATATTATAATAATAGAGAAAAAACCCTCATAAAAATGTAAACATGAAATCATACCAATAGAACTTAAAAATACTAACAAAATATTTCTTTCCTTGGTTGTTATTCTTTTTATAAGATTAACTATAGGCAGTATATATATAAGAATATGAAGAAAGCCTCCAATAAGTCCTATAAAAATTAGATTAGACAAGAAGTGATTATGAATTCCTATTTCCGCTCCTTCTATTTCATAGAAAAACTCTACCCAGCTATTATGATGGTCTCCTATTAAAAGATTAATGGGATTTTGTTTAATAAAATTTATAACTATATTATTTATAAGGAATCTTGCTAATACATTTTTTTCATAAATCCCTTCACCTATAAATATGTCAATAATTCTAAAATCAAATAATATCAATATATAAATTAAAATAGGCAATATAAAAATTGGCAAAATAAAAAGGGTTAATAGTTTTTTCGACATATTAGTATTGTTACAAATATAATAATATATTGTAACTAAAATTATAGCAAGATAAGTACTTCTTGACTGCGATATTGTTATTGATAGTAATAAAATAATCGCAAATATTTTTATAAGTGTCTTATTGTATTCATTTTTATAAATCAAAAAATATGACCAAGATGCTGATGCAATAATTCCGAACTCTCCATAGCTTCGAGGTATAGCAATTGTTTTATAAAAAGGCATTTGAATTCCATAAACTCTTGGTGGTCGAAGTTCTCCAAAAAATGAAATGCCTGTAAATCCAATAAATATTACAAATATAGATAATAATAAAAAACCAAAAAAGACCGACTTATATATTACCCTTATGGATATTCGTCTAACTATAATCCAAAATAATAATACAAATAACAACAAGTAACTCATGATTCTAGAGAAATAATAAGGCAATTCATCCCATTCTTCATTTCCAATAATTCTTAAAGTGTAAATTAATGTTATAATATACAATATGAAAATTAAAAGTCCGATCTTTGTATTTTTTGAAAAAGTCAATGCGTTTTGAGTCAAAAACCATATAATAAAAATGAGTACTAAAATTGCTATCGACAAAGGTGCTAAAAATTTAGCAGTATTCTCAATTGTAGGTCTTGGAATCAATGGGATTAAAAATATGAAAACTAAAAAAATCTTGTCAATAAAAGAATAAGATGGATTTTTTGACATAACAATCAGTTAACCTTATTTAAATGGATTTCTATTTTCTTTTTACATATAATAATCATCAAAAATACTACACCAGCCTCTGTTATCACTAAAGAACAACTTGCTACTACAGGGTAAGAAATATTTGTAAATGAAGATAGAAAAAAAAATGTTAGAGAAAAAAATATTATAGAAAAAAAATTTACTAAAGTATTATATCTCTGTAATCCTGCTGCTGAAATAATTGTATTATAAACTACTCGCATAGATAATAAAAAGGTAAACCAAGTTAATATACTGAAACTTATATAACTATTTGAATAAGTTATCCCATAGATAACTATAATTAGTTCCTTACTATATATGCTTATCATTAAATTTAATATGATACCCGATATTACTGAAGCCTTAATGTAAAGATATTGTAATTTATAAAATTTATTGATATTATTTTCAAATAATTCCGAAAAAATGGGATACAATGACATTGAAATCATAGAATATATAAATATTATAGAAAAAACTAATTTGAATGGTGCTGAAAAAATTCCTAATTCATAATCAGTGGCAAAAGTACCTATGAAAAATATTGGTAAACTATAGTATAACATAGAAAGACCACCAGAAATTGAAAAATGAACCGACTCTTTTAAATGTTTCATCCAGTTGTCTATTTTAAAATCAGGAATATATTTAACATTTAGATTATTATAAAGAATAAATAATAAAACAATTCCACCTATTAGATAACATAGTGACCACATATATGAAGCTATTACAACATCTTCCTTGTCTCTTATTAATATTAGTACTAGTAACATCATAGGAAAGAAGGTAGCAATATTGCCAATTGCAATATATTTGAATTTTTCAAACCCTCTTAATACCCAATCTATATTTATAGCTCTAGAAATTAAATAAAATGAGCATCCTATCATAACTGTTTTTTTTAAATCGTTAGCGATAAACATCTGTATAGTTATAAATAAGATAAAAAATATAATTAAACCGCTGGTTATGCGTAATGTTAATAAAGAATTAATTATACCGATGCTATTTTTTTTGTCTTTTGATATTTCTCTCGATCCATACATACTTATACCAAGATCGACTGCAAACCAAAAATAACTGATAATTGTTTGTGCGAAAACAAAAATACCATAACTTTCTATACCAAGTTTTCTAGCTAAGTAAACTGTTACCAAGAAGAAAATAAGCTTCGTGCCTACTTCTGCAACTAAAGACCATGTTAAATTAGATATAATACGAGCTTTAAAAGTTGATATTTTCATAAAAAATTTGGCTCTACGAGTTTTTTTTGTGGTTGACAATGAGTCTTATTTTGTAGAAAGAAATTCAGCACGAATGGTATCTAATAGTATTATTTATCTGATATGTTGGTGTTTCTAAAGTATTTTGTGATTATACAATTTATTAGATATCCCAAAGAATTATTAATAATACCTAAATCAGTGGCACACTTTTTGATATGTCTTGAAATCATTAGTAAAAATCTATTTGTTACTTCACCTGCGAGGTTAAAACAAAAATGAAGTTTTCTTAATAAATTCAATATCAATCAATTTTCATACCACTGATTCAGGTAATACTTAGAACCCACATTGAGCAGCATACTGTATAACATATTGATTTTATTATAAGTGGTTAATTTTAGCCAAAAAATTTAATTCAATATTTTCAGATAGTTATATATAGGGTGCTCAATGTCGGTTAGAATACAAGTTTTAAGAGTATTTATAATACATTTGATATATTTTTATGTACTTTAATAGTGGTTTAAATACATTTAGTTACTTAAATAAAAATATAAAAATGTTTTTAAAAGTCCATCTTCTAAATTACATTTAGATGTCCACCCCAGCATACGAAAGGCTTTTGATGTATCTGAATAATTACGTTTTACATCGCCTTGTCGTTGTTCTCCATAGATAATAGAGATATTATTTACACCATTCTGCTTCATAATATTCACTAACTTCTTAGTCAGCTCTCCTACTGTGGTCTCTGCATTTGTAGCAATCTGGAATGATTCTCCACCAATTCCTGAAACCGTAGCTGAAAGCATAACAGCAGAAATTAGATCATCAATATAGATAAAGTCTCTTGTCTGTCTGCCGTCTCCATAAATTTCAAGAGTTTCTCCATTTATAGCATTACGTATAAACTTAGCCACCACGCTGTTTTTATGCCCTGATCCTGGTCCATAGACATTGCCAAACCTTAATGCAACAGTTTCAATCCCAAATGTTCTGAAATATGCAGAACAATATCCTTCTCCAGCCAATTTACTTGCTCCGTAAGGAGATACAGGGTGGGGAGCTAATTCTTCATGTATTGGAGGCGTACACTCTCCAACCGGCGCACCTGATGAGGCAAAGATAAATCTTTTGACTTTATTTTGTCTTGCAGCTTCAAGCATATTGAAAGTACCTATGACATTTGCCTCCATATCTAATCGTGGATTTTCTACTGACGGACCAACACCGGTATTAGCAGCCAAATGTACAATCACATCTATATCTTGTGAGGATAGTATGCAGGTTTGAGGGTCTTTTATATCTCCTATTACAAGCTGAATATTAGATGAGTTTGAAAATGATAGAGGTATTTCATGGAGATTAATTACAGAATAGTTACAAATTTTAGAGAGGTCTTTTTCAGTTCCTACAGAAAGATTATCCAATATGCGGATATTGTGTCCTCCTTCTTCTACTAATTTTTTTATTAAAGATGTACCTATAAAACCGCATCCCCCAGTTATAAGCCAGTTAAAAGTTTTAGGTTTAAGTGATGATTTATTAGTTTCTTGACTGTTCATAATTATTTTACCATTTAACTCCTCTGAAAATCACATCTGTTCTAATATTTTCTCTGTATCTCTCAACTACTTTGAACATACCTGCCATAACTTCGTCTGTCAGATAATGAGGTTTTACGCCTATTTCAATTAAACCTTGATAAGCGGGATTATAATAGTGCTCTTCAGCTTCTTTACGTGGATTTTCAAGGTTTTGTATTTGGACATTATATCCTAATGAGTTTCCAACTCGTTTTGTTATATCTGCAAGTTGATTGACTGAAAAGGTTTCCATAATTTGATTGAAAATTCTGAGTTCACCTTTTTTTGCTGGAGTTTTTTCAGACATGTGTACGCATTGGAGAGTATCGTTGATATTTAAATAACCACGAGTCTGACCCCCTTTTCCATATACAGTAAGAGGATAGCCGACAACAGCTTGGGTGATAAAGCGGTTCACAATAGTTCCAAATATTTCATCGTAGTTGAATAAAGTCATAAGGCGAGTATCAATTTTTGACTCTTCTGTTTCAATGCCGTAAACAGGTCCTTGCATAAGATCAGTTATACGAAGCCCCCACATTCTTACTCCAAACCACATTAAATCCGTATCCATGATTTTTGTGGTGTGATAAAGAGAGCTTGCCTGACGAGGAAAAAGAAATCTATCTTTTCGACCTTTGTGTTCAATTTCAAGCCACCCCTCTTCAATATCAATATTGGGAGTGCCGTATTCTCCCATTGTTCCCACATGAACAACATGGGTATCACGAGCATAATCACGAAGTGCAAAAACTAAGTTGTTTGTTACTAAGAGGTTGTTGGCTAAAGTAATATTGGCATATTTGTAGTTAAGTAGTGAATAGGGGGCAGAAGGCTGTTCAGCATAATGAATTATACTATCTGGTATGCCTGTAAATTTGTTATTAACAGACCATGAATAAGATATATCACCCTTAAAAAACGATCTCATTATTTCAGGAGCAGTAAGATCACCGATAACGACCTTAATCTCCTTTCCTGTATGTTCATACCATATTTTTGCACGTTCAATAAGTGTAGGTATAGTATAGAGCATACCTACATCAAGTTCTGTGCAGGCGTTACGGCGCAAATAGTTGTCAACAACAGTAACTTGATAACCGCGGTTTGAAAAATACATAGCTGTTGGCCAGCCAAGGTAACCGTCTCCGCCTAATATTAATACATGCATTGCTTCTCCTTACTCATCTTTGAATTTATAATCAGCAAGCTCAATTTATTCCCAATGTGAGTATAACTGGGTTTAATTCTATTCATTTTTAAGGCCAATACCGTTCGGAAGGTTCTTTAATATTTTCATCTTTTTCAATTAAAAGTCTGTTTGTATATAGAAAAGTTTTAAGCTCTTCTTTTGTAAGAGGGGTTTCGTTTCCTGAATGGTAGGGATTTGTTACTATATCTGAAATTATTTTTGGATAGCTGTATTCAATATCTTGGTATATACCTCTAAAAGCAGGAATAACTGCAAAGTATTTTTCAAGCTCTAATGTTCTTCTGGTCTCTTCATGGCTCATAAGTTCTTCATACATTTTTTCACCTGGTTTAGTACCTATGATTTCAATTGAGATATTTTCTGGTTTGTGTCCGTATTGAGGGGCAAGCTCATCGATCATCACTTCTGCAAGGTCTCTAATTTTTATAACAGGCATCTTAGTTATAAAGACCTCTCCTCCATTTATAAATTGTGCAGAGTCTATTACAAGTTGTACAGCATCGTGGATACTCATAATAAATCTGGTCATCTCGTTGTCAGTAAGTGTTACAGGTCCGCCGTTTTCAATCTGTTTCTTAAAAATTGGTATTACTGAACCTCTTGAACCAAGCACATTACCAAACCGAGTAGAAGCAAATAGAGGTTTTTTGCCTTTGTTATTACTGTTTGCTGCTGTTACGAGTCTTTCTCCCATCAGCTTAGAAGTTCCCATGACATTTGTGGGATTTACAGCTTTATCAGAGCTTGTAAAAATGAATCTATCAACATTGTTTGCAAAAACAGCATCAATTACGTTTTTAACGCCATTAATATTTGTCTGAACAGCTTCAAAAGGGGATCGCTCACATAAAATAACGTGCTTAAAAGCTGCTGTGTGAAATACTACATCACTGCCTTTCATTATGTGCGTTAATTTATTCACATCACGAATATCAGCAAGGTAAAAAGAGGCGTGTTTAAATTTTAAAAATCTCTGCTCCAAAAAAAAGAGTTCGCTTTCATTGTTATCAATACCAGTTAATTCAGATATGTCATAGTTTTCAAGAAGTTGCCTAACTAATTCACTACCGATAGTGCCACAAGCACCTGTAACAAATATCCGTTTACCTTTTAAGTCGTATAACAATTGAAATCCCCTTATCTTATCAGTTTAGAAAATATTTTATTCACACGATTGTCATCTTAATCATGTTATGTTTCAGAATCGTCTGTTTAACAATAAAGTTTACATTATGCAAGTAAAAATCAACAATCTTAATTTTAGCGATGCCCTGAAATAACATCAGCCCAGAGCTTCAGCTAAGGGGGTAAAAAATAAGAGATCAAATTAAGATCGTGTAAAAATTAGTTTAATCTAAAGCTGTCAATAGCTTTTATCTGTATTCCCTGCTTAAACAGCTCTTTTAGTCTTGCAGGGTCATCTATCTGATTTATATTCTCAATTATTTCACTTGAAATGTTACCAAAACGTAGTTTAAGAATTTCAATAACATCTTCTTTTGCTTTTTTAACTATTCCCTGATGAATGCCTTGTTGGATACCCCGCTCAATACCCCGCTCAATACCCCGCTCAATACCTTGCTCAATACCTTGCTCAATACCTTCTTTCCTTCCTCTTTCTCTTATATATTGTGCTAACATAGCAGTCTCCTTATGCTCAATTATTTCATGGTATATACTTTCCTGCTCTTCTTTGCTTATTTCAGCATAAGTATCAATAAAATCAACATATTTATCAAATAATACACCAGAAACAAGTTGAAATAATCCTGAATATGCTTGTCTTATAACTTCTATGCGTTCTTCATGTTTATATTTCATTTTAAAGCCACAAAAGCAGCTGCTGATTCTCAAAAAAGAAGAGAATAGGCATGTCTAATACAAGTTTGGGGTCAGACAGTTTATGTTTTTTAGGTTCTTGGCGGATAAATTCTATTTTATGAATTGTTCCCCAGAGTTGATGGGCTTGTGGGAAAAACCATTTCAATGATTCTTGTGGAAAGTCCAAAAATAGATTTTTAAAATTGTGATCATGTGATTTCATGGGAATTTAAGCTATTGCTTTTGCAACCGTCTCCTGCTCTGATTCTATTAAATATGGCGACATTGGAAGGCTTAAACATTGGGCTGCGACCTGTTCAGCAACTGGAAAATCTCCTTGTTTATATCCTAAATCAGCAAAAGCACCTTGAAGATGCAGAGGTGCTGTGTAGTATGCAACAGAGGGAATTTTGCTTGATTTAAGTCTATTTATAACCTGTTCTCTATCAGGAGTTAAAATTGTGTATTGTGCATAAACTGATGTGTTGCCCTCTGCAACGACTGGAGTTGTAATATCTTCAATTGATGATAGAAGCTCTGTGTATCTTCTGCCAACGTCAGCTCTAAGTCCGCACTCTTTAGGAAAAAGGCTCATTTTTTCAATCAGAATAGCAGCTTGCAAAGTATCTAATCTGCCGTTAATTCCAACCAACGGGTGCTGGTGTTTTACTTTTTGACCATGAATTCGGATTTGGCGGAGTTTATCTGCAACTGCATCATCATGGGTAAAGATTGCTCCGCCGTCTCCATAGCAGCCTAACGGTTTGGTTGGAAAAAAGGAGGTGCAGCCAATCAGAGATTGATTACACGCTTTTCTGCCGTTATGGACAGCACCAAAGCATTGGGCAGCATCTTCTATAACTGGAATGTTATATTTATCGGCAATTTTATTTATGCTTGTCATATCTGCACACTGCCCGTAAATTCCAACAGGCATTATAGCTCTGGTTCCGGTGAATGTCAAGGAAGTTGTCGCTTGAATCTGAAAAAGAGATTATGTTGTTT
>CAZIJN010000011.1:0-109886 GCA_964539635.1 uncultured Desulfobacterales bacterium
AGCGTCAATACACATATAATCAGTTTCGGGAGTTATTAAATTCTTATTCCTAAGCGAGGTCAAGTTAGGTCTTGTAAAGCTCATAGTTGGTGCAATTATTCTGTTATGTTTAATATCTGGCGGTATGTGTTTATGATGAGGATGGTTATTTTGTAAACTTATTTCGTCAGGGTGTGGTTGTGAATCATACCAATACAATTTTTCTTCCCCTTGCCACACTTCATATCCATACCAGTCTATAATTGCTGGCAAACGATTATAGATAATACGCTCACGCACTACAAGTTTGATGCTATGGTTAAAATATATCTCTCCTGATACACGGGCAAGAGAAATACCTTTTCTGGCAAATGTGATGGTAGAATTACGAATTGATGAAAATTTATCTGACAATGTGTAGAGAAATAATTCATAATCTTCAGAAGTTCGTAAAGGATTCATTATGCTGCCACTCTCACTAATCCTTTCAAACTATAAGGATATTTATAAGAATTTTCCAATTCGTTGCGATACTCTGCCTGACGAGTCAGCCATGTTTTGTAAACGCTTGACCATTCTCCAAAGTCCAAAACCCATTGGTCATCTTCAGGCTCTTCTCCGCTCACATAAGCTGTATAAAATATTTCCGACCTAATTCCATATTTGCGTTCAAAATCAAGCAGTTCCTCTTCCAGTGCATGAATATCTGTTAAAATATCATGTAATTTCATTTTTATATTCCTAATTTATTTTAACTTCTTTTAAGCAATTCTTGTATAATACAATTATCAGCTTAATTTTCCCCTGCTAAGTTGATTTTATAACTAACATCGGATAAATAATAACCACATTAAGCTAATATTATATTCAGTTTTTTAACAATTTATTTTCAGGCAACATTGCCCTGATAACAGCCTAAATTCATTATTATCAAAGCACTTTTAATTTAAGATAAGCTGAAAAAAGCAATTTGTTAAACTCATTTATAATCTGATATTAGGTCATTCAGACTACCTCCTTTTGTTCAATTTACGGTTTACCACGATTTCACACAGTAAAAGCCGTTTTATTTCTCAGTTTCTTTGATTTTTTCAATCTGCCTGCCAATATCAGGTAGTTCTTCTTTTGCCACTTTCCAGACAATACTGAAATTGACTCCGAAATAATGATGTATCAGCTTATCTCTCATACTCGCCAGACTTTTCCACTTAATTTCTGTGTATCTGTTTCTGAGTTCTTCGGACAGATTTTTGACAGCTTCACCAATAATTTCAATGTTACGGATAACAGCATCTTGAGTTTTTATATCTCCAAGAAACTCCTCGTAAGTCATTTTTTCCGTGTATAAAGCTGTCCTTTTGACAGCCTCTTTGATATGTGCAAGGTAATCATTGTCGGTTCTTTCAGACATAAATTATACTCTTTTCAATATCGTCAGAGATTCTTTTAATTATTATACTTTTTACCCCTTCAGGAGTAAGAACATCGGTTTTTTTTCCTAATATGTTCTCAAGATATTCTGTAAATTCCATAAATTTCAGCCCGATAGGTCTCTCAAATTCAGCTATGATATCTATATCGCTTTTTTCTGTCTGTTTTCCTTTTGCATAAGAACCGAAAAGACCTATTTTTTTTATTCCGTATTCCGAGGCAAGATAAGGATATTCTTTTCTCAATATTTCTTTAATGTCATCTGCATTTAACATATTAATAATTCTTTAAAGATTCGATGAGTTGATTTTATTGCTGACATCATGTAAATAATGACAACATTAAGCTAATATTATATTCAGTTTTTTTAAATATTATTAACATTTATAGAGAATTTTTGCGTATCATATAGAATATAAAAATGTCAAGAACCGAAAATAGAAAAATAATGGATGATGTTCATGATGTCATGCGTATCAACCATTACTCAATTCATACAGAACGTTCATATTGTGATTGGATTAAAAGGTATATTCAGTTTCACAAAATGAAATCAAGAGAAGATTTGAATGGAGGAGAAGCCAAAATTGAACAGTTTTTAACCTATCTTGCAGTAAATGAAAATGTTTCACCATCAACCCAAAATCAGGCTATGAATGCTCTCGTTTTTCTATATAAACGAGTTTTAAAGCACCAGTTTAACGAAAAAATCGACGCTGTACGGGCAAAAGAAAAAAAATATATACCAGTTGTTATGACGCAGCAGGAAGTTTCAAGTGTAATTACATTGATTAAAGGTGTTCCTCAATTAATTGTAAAACTTCTTTATGGCAGCGGTCTTAGAATGATTGAAGGATATGGTGTAACAAGTCCTTTGGACGATATTAATTTGATAGGAGAAGAGCTAAAATTATTTCTAACAAACCCGTTAGATGAGCTTAATATATAAACAACAATAACTTTAAGGAATAAACAACTTGCATCCAGTTCTATTTCAATTCGGGAGTATAACCCTTTACACTTACGGGCTTTTTGTTGGTCTTGGATTTTTGGCAGCAGTTGCTGTTGCAGGCAGACAGGCAAAAAAGTACGACATTGTTCAAGATCAGATAACTGACCTATTTTTTATGATTTTGATCTCTTCAATTCTTGGAGCGAGGATTTTATATGTTTTTGTAAATTGGCATGAATTTGCATCTGACCCCATCTCTGTATTCAAGATTTGGAACGGCGGACTTGTCTTTTACGGCGGATTTATTGGAGCTGTTATAGCTGCATTTTTATTTATACAAAAAAAAGGGCTTCCTCTTGGCAAAACCGCTGATATTGTTGCACCTGCAATTGCACTTGGACATGCAGTCGGGCGTATCGGCTGCTTTTTTGCCGGCTGCTGTTATGGGCAGCAGTGCGATCTTCCGTGGGCTGTGACATTTAACGACCCCGCATCTCTTGCACCTTTGCACGTAGGTCTCCACCCAACCCAGATTTATGAATCAATTGCAAACTTTACCCTTTTTTTTGTTCTGATTGCAATTGATCGAAAAAAACAAATTGACGGGATAACATTCTGGTTTTACATATTTTTATATGGACTTTTACGTGCTTTTATCGAAACATTCAGAGGCGACCCAAGAGGAGATTTTATTTTAAGTGCTCTTTCTGTCTCTCAAGGAATCGGAATATCTATGTCAGCGGCTGGAGTTTGTATGATTTTTTATCTGTTAAACCGTGCAAAAAACGTTTCAGGAAAAAAAGAGCATGGCAGAAATTAAGCACAATGTTTTAAGCGATTATTTAAGCTCATTAAAATCTGATAACTCATCTGGCACCAACCTTCACGACTCTAATAATCTGAACAAAATCCCGCCTGTTTTTTTTATCTGGGGAGAGGAATTTTTATGCAGAAAGGTCTTTGATGCTGTTATCTCCTTTTTGCTGCCCGGAAATCTTAAAGAGCTGTGCTACGAACTTTTAGAAGGAGAAGATGCTGCAATACCGGCGATGATGGAGCGTATCTGCACCTACTCTTTTTTTCAGCAGATAAAGGTAGTTGCCATAAAAAACGCACCTATTTTCAGCTCTTCTGGAACAGCTTCTTCAACAGGGTTTCTGCAAAGCGATCTTGAAAGTCTGCAAAGTCTGATTGAAAAGGGCTTTCCTGAAAATCACTACCTTGTGATAACCTCTTCAAATGCTGATAAAAGACGCACTCTTTTTACTGCTATCAAAAATACCGGAGTCGCTATTGACTGTACAGTTTCGCAAGGCAGCACTAAGACGGACAAAGAGCAGCAGTCAGAACTTCTGAGGCTCACCATGATAGATGTGCTTGATCGAACAGGCAAAGGTATTGATGGTGATGCTTTTCAGGCACTTACAGAGATGACAGGTTTTGATCCAGCAGCTTTTAACGATAATCTTGATAGGCTTACATCATTTATAGGAGATAGAGAGAAGATAACTATAAAAGATGTTTACTCTGTGGTAAAGCGGAGCAAAAAAGAGCCGATTTTTGAGCTTACAAATGCAGTATCTCAAAAAAATTTAGAGTCATCGCTCTTTTATTATAAATCTCTTTGCGATAATGGATTTCATCCTTTGCAGCTTCTTGCTTCAATAGTAAATCAGATGCGTAAAATTTTTGTGGTAAAAAGTTTTATTGCAGTTGAATCTCAGAGAGGAAATGCGTGTTGGCGTTCTGGAAATCAAAGTTATCAGCAGTTTAACGCAGGTACAATGCCGTATATAATTAAATTTGACGCTGAAACGGAAAAAACTATGAGCCAGTGGAATGAAGAGCTGAAAAGTTCAGAAAATAACTCTTCAGCTAAAAGCGCTCCAGCTAAAAACTCTACTGATTTGATGATTGCCTCAAACCCAAAAAGTGCTTATCCTGTTTATCAGACATTTTTAAAAGCAGATAAATTCAGACTTGATGAGCTTATCTCAATTATGTGTGAACTAAGTGAAATCGATTACAGGTTTAAATCCTCGTCAGATTCAGACCCTTTTATTCTGCTTGAACAGATGATAATCAAAATCTGTATAAACAGCTTTCAAAAAAAAATATAAAAATGGGGAGTTGCTAAGATGATCAAAAAAACAAAAATCGTTGCTACAATATCTGATAAAAATTGTGAGCCTGAATTTTTACGGCAGCTCTACGCATCAGGCATGGACGTTGTTCGACTCAATACTGCACATCAGACACATGATGAGGCTCTTAAAGTTATTAATAACGTGAGAAAAGTTTCTGAAAAGATAGCTATCTTGATCGACACAAAAGGTCCTGAAATTAGAACCTGTCCAATTGATTCACCAATTAATGTGGCTTATGGAGATTTTATAAATATAAAAGGGCTGAACTTAGATGATTCATGCCATCTTATGGAAAATATCAATAGTGATATCTCCAAACATACTGAGCTTTATGTCTCATATTCTGAATTTGTAAGAGATGTGCCTGTGGGCAGCTCTATTTTAATTGACGATGGATCAGTTGCACTTACAGTTACAGATAAAGATTGTTCAAATTTAATCTGCAAAGTTGAAAACGGCGGTGTAATCAGCGGCAGAAAGAGTGTGAATATACCTTCTGTTCATGTTAAACTACCCTCTTTAAGCGAAAAGGATAAGGGATTTATAGAGTTTGCAGCAGACTATGATGTTGATTTTATTGCCCATTCATTTGTAAGAAACCGCGATGATGTTCTTGCTGTACAGGAGATACTTGACAAAAAAAAGAGCAGGACAAAGATAGTTGCCAAGATTGAGAATAGAGAAGGTGTTGAGAACCTTGATGACATTTTAGAGCATGTTTATGGAGTAATGGTTGCACGCGGTGATCTTGCTGTTGAGATTCCTGCGGAAAAAATTCCATTAATACAAAAAAGTATAGTAAGAACCTGTATTGAACGGCGTAAGCCGGTGATAGTTGCAACACAGATGCTCCACTCAATGATTAAAGCTCCAAGACCTACAAGAGCAGAGGTCTCTGATGTTGCAAATGCCTGCTTTGATTATGTTGATGCTCTGATGCTCTCGGGTGAGACCGCAAATGGAGATTATCCTGTAGAGGCTGTTAAGATGATGGCAAAAATTGCATCTGAGGTTGAGTTTGGCAGAAAGACCTTTTTAGATGTTCCATACATGCACCACAACAAAGTTGTTGCATATCTTGCAAAAGCTGCTGTAAAAGCATCAATGCGTCTTAACACATGTGCAATTATTGCAGACTCTATGTCTGGAGATACTATTCGGGCAATAGCTGCATACAGAGGAGACAACCCTGTATATGCACAGATTTATGATAAACGGGTAGTACGAGAGCTTGCTTTATCTTATGGCGTTCAAGCTGATTATGTTGATGCAGAAGATGATTCCTCAGAGCTTTTGAGAAAATCGATCACAACGCTTGTAAAAAAACAGCAGTTCTCTCCAGACGCTCTTGTTACTGTGCTTGCGGGTCATTTTGGAGTAAATCATGGAGCATCTTATATTGAGATAAGTACGGCTGGAAGTATTATTAATAACATGCAGAAAACTATTTAAATTTTAAATTTATAGATAAAGAGAATAAAATAATGTTGAACGATTTAAAACCACGAGAGATTGTAGAAAAACTTGACAGATATATAATCGGGCAAAAAGATGCAAAAAAATCGGTTGCTATTGCTTTAAGAAACAGATGGAGAAGAAAAAAGGTAGCAGAAGATCTGCGTGATGAAATTGCCCCTAAAAATATAATACTTATCGGCTCCACAGGTGTAGGAAAGACTGAAATTGCAAGACGTCTTGCAAGTCTTACTGACTCTCCGTTCTACAAGGTAGAAGCATCAAAGTTTACAGAGGTCGGCTATGTCGGGCGTGATGTTGAGTCTATGATTCGTGATATTGTAGAGCTTACAGTTAATAATGTAAAGGCAAAGCAGCAGGAAGCGGTTCAGGAAAAGGCAGCAGCCATTGCTGAGGAGAGGGTGCTCGATTTGCTGTTACCGGGTTCAGAAGCAAAACCAAATGGGTCTGGTTCTGATGAAAAAAATGAGAATGGTTCTGATATTGATAATCAAGCTGTTTTTCCTTTTAATCTGTCTGCTGATATGACTGACCCTGTCCAAGAGAGTGCAAACAAGATCGATATTGTAGCTGCAAAGACAGATAAAAATATCTCTTCAACCCGTGAAAAGCTCAGAAAAATGCTTAAAGCTGGAAAGTTAGACAGCCGTCTTGTTGATATGGACGTTCCGTCCCGCTCTATGCCGATGATCGAAATTTTTACCAATGCGGGTATGGAAGAGATGGGCATCAACATGAAGGATATGCTTGGCAGCATGATGCCTAAAAACACAAAACGCCGTAAGGTTAAAGTATCTGAGGCAATGAAGATTCTATGTCAGGAGGAGGCAGCACATCTTGTTGATATGGAGAAGGTGACAGCAGAGGCAGTTGAGCTTGTTGAGCAGTCTGGCATTATCTTTTTAGATGAGATAGATAAGGTTGCAGGCAATGGCAGCAGTCATGGTCCTGAGGTATCACGAGAGGGAGTTCAGCGTGATCTGCTTCCAATTGTTGAGGGTAGCTCTGTTCCTACAAGGTATGGAATTGTTAAGACCGATCATATTCTATTTATTGCATCAGGGGCTTTTCATGTATCAAAGCCGTCTGATCTGATTCCTGAGCTTCAAGGCAGATTTCCAATTCGTGTAGAGCTGCACTCGCTGGGTAAAGATGAGTTTAAAAGAATCTTGACAGAGCCGAAAAATGCGTTGATTTTACAGTATATGGCTCTATTGCGTACTGAAGGTGTTGAACTTGAATTTGCAGACGATGCTGTTGATAGAATTGCAGCCATTGCCGTGGATGTTAATGATAGAACAGAGAATATCGGAGCAAGAAGGCTTCACACATTGATGGAAAAACTTTTGGAAGATATTTTGTTTGAAGCTCCTGACACAGATGGCAGAAAAATTGTGATTGATGCAGCTTTTGTTGACAAGCAGTTGCTTGCAATTGTTAAAGACGAAGATTTAAGTAGATATATATTATAATCTATTATAGAAATTAACGTTTCTTTGATTCTGTAATATTGTAGAGACGCATAGTTGTGCGTCTCTATCTGTTTATATAAAATGTAAAAGGTAAAGATTATGAATGTTGCAGATATACTTATTGAGGCTCTGCCTTACATAAGAAAGTTTTCAGGCAAAACCATTGTTGTAAAATACGGCGGACATGCAATGGTTGATGAGAATCTTAAAGAGGATTTTGCAAGTGATATCACTCTGTTAAAGTATGTTGGATTAAATCCTGTAGTTGTGCATGGAGGAGGTCCGCAAATTAACAAGGTTTTAGCTGCAATGGGGATAACTCCAAGTTTTGTTCGTGGTATGCGTTACACTGACAATCAGACTATGGACGTTGTTGAGATGGTTCTTGGCGGCAAGGTGAACAAAGAGATTGTTGCAAGAATCAATCAGAAAGGCGGGCGGACTGTTGGTCTTACAGGCAAAGATGGAAATCTGATCGTTGCCCAAAAGATGACAATATATAAGGAGAGCGAAGGTGGAAATCCTCCTGAAATCATTGATCCCGGCATGGTTGGAAGCGTCTCAAAGATTAACCCAGAAATTATCCATACCCTTACTGACAAAGGTTTTATACCAGTTATTGCTCCTGTGGGAGTTGGAGAGCATGGAGAGACCTATAATATAAATGCTGATCTTGTTGCATCAAAGATAGCATCAGCTCTTAATGCTGAACGTCTAATTCTTATGACTGATGTTGATGGTCTTCTTGATTCAAACTCAAACCTTGTCTCTTCTGTGAATCAAAAGAGCATTAAAAATATGATCCGAAGCGGCGAGATTAAAGGCGGCATGATTCCTAAGATGGAGTGTGCTTTAGAGGTTCTTCAAAACGGTGTCTCAAAATCTCACATAATCAACGGCACAAGACCTCATGCACTGCTTTTGGAGCTTTTTACAGATTCTGGTATTGGAACACAGGTTACTTTATAAATTATCTCTAAATAATCTAAGATGTATGGAAATTATATAATGAATACAATTGAGAAGACAGATAAATATGTTTTTAACACCTATGGGAGGATTAAAAAAGTCTTTGTAAAAGGTGAAGGCTCAACTCTCTGGGACGAAGATGGTAATAAATATACAGATTTTCTTGCTGGTATTGCAGTTTGCAGCCTTGGACATTGCCACCCTGCCGTTACAGAGGCAATTTCACGTCAAGCTGCAACCTTAGTTCATGTATCAAATCTTTATTATACACAGCCTCAGGCAGAGCTTGCACAGATGCTTGTTGAAAAGAGTTTTGCAGACAGAGTCTTTTTTGCAAATTCAGGAGCAGAGGCAAACGAAGCAGCTATAAAACTTGCACGCCGTTATTTTAATAGAGAAGAGGGCAACTGTCGTTACAAGATCGTGTCTATGAACCAATCTTTTCACGGCAGAACTATGGCAACTCTTACAGCTACAGGTCAAGACAAAATAAAAAATGGTTTTAATCCTTTAATTGAGGGATTTATACATATTCCGTTTAATGACTTTAATGCACTCAAAGATGCTGTTGACGAGACTGTGTGTGCAGTGATGATGGAGCCTGTTCAAGGAGAGGGCGGAGTTGTTGCAGCTTCACCTGAATATTTAAAAGCGGTGCGGGATTTGTGCGATAAAGAGGGGATTTTACTGATATTTGATGAGGTACAAACTGGTATGGGGCGTTGTGGAGAACTTTTTGCCCATCAGATATATGATATTAAGCCCGATATTATGACTCTTGCAAAGGCTCTTGCAAATGGTCTTCCAATGGGTGCTATGCTCGCTACAGAACGGGCAGCTCAAGGTTTTGCAGTAGGAAGCCACGCTACAACATTTGGTGGAACTCCGCTTGTGGCATCGGCTGCATTCGCTGCTCTATCAATCATCTCAAAGCCCGAATTTCTGCAAGAGTGCCGCGAGAAAGGCGAATATTTTAGAAACAAGCTGAAATCCTTGAAGAGTAAACATTCGGTAATTAAAGATGTAAGGGGTAAAGGTCTGCTTATTGGGGTGGAGCTTGAAGTTGAAGCTGCTCCTGTTGTGGAGAAATGCCTGAAAAAAGGCTTTATTATTAATGCCATACAAGGTAATATTTTACGCTTTGCACCGCCTTTAATCATAACTTGCGGGGAGATTGATGCGTTAGTAGATATATTGGACAGCGTGTTGTAATCTCTATTTCAAGAGACCTAATTTGGTTGGTCTCTTTTATATTTCGATATTTATAATTTATAGCAGGAGATAATTATATCTGTTACCTGTTTTTCTAAGGAGAGATAACTTTGAAGAAAGATATACTGTCTTTGCTTGATCTGGAGGTCGCTGATTTTACATATCTGTTCCAGAGAGCAATTCAGCTTAAAAAAAGATTTAATCAAGGCATTGCAGACAGACCACTTATTGGTAAGAGTCTTGGTCTTATTTTTGATAAAAAATCGACAAGGACAAGGGTTTCTTTTGAAACAGCCATAATTCAGCTTGGAGGAAGCCCGATTTATATGAGTTCACAAGATACACAGATATCAAGAAACGAACCTCCAGAAGATACAGCCAGAGTGCTTTCACGATATATTGATGCTCTTGTCATAAGAACTTTTGATCACAGTGTGGTTGAAAAATTTGCTGAACTCTCAACCATTCCTGTGATCAATGCTCTGACCGACTCTTTTCATCCATGTCAGGTTTTAAGCGATCTTATGACAGTTATTGAGTTCAAAGGAGGTTATGCAGGTAAAAAGATTGTCTGGGTTGGAGATGGAAATAATGTTGCCAACTCATGGGTAAATGCTGCGGCAGTTCTTGATCTCAATCTTGTAGTTGCAACACCTGAAGGATATGGTATTTCTGATTATGTAAAAGAGTCATCTGCTGCAAAAAGAGGCTTAAATGCTGTAAATAAAACTATATTTACACATGATCCTGTTGAAGCTGTCAAAGATGCTGATGTTGTCTATACTGATGTTTGGGCAAGCATGGGGCAGGAGGAAGAACAGAAAAAAAGAGAGGCTGCATTTAAAGGGTTTCAGGTAAATAGAGAGCTTCTATCTAAAGCAAAGCCTGATGTGATGGTAATGCACTGCCTTCCAGCTCACAGAGGAGAAGAGATTTCTGAAGATGTGTTAGAAGCACCCGGTGCTGTTTTTTGGGATCAGGCTGAGAATAAGCGGCACATGCACAAAGCAATACTTGAGGCTTTGATATTGAAAATCAATGTATAATAATCATAGCAAAAAATCTGTTTAGGATTTCTAACGTCAGCTTAAATTCTTAAAAAGGAGGTGTATTTATATGGGTGAAGCAGCAGAAAAACTATCATTTATTGAGGAACTCGTAGGAAAACTTGCATACACGCAGATTCAGGTAAATATGTCAGTTGACAAGTTTGCAAGAGAGATGCGTGACTTTAAAGATGAAATGAGCGAGTTCAAAGATGAAATGCGTGAATTCAAAGACGAGATGAGTGAATTCAAAGACGAGATGAGCGAGTTCAAAGATGAAATGAGCGAGTTCAAAGATGAAATGCGTGAATTCAAAAATGAGATGAGCGAGTATAAAGATTGGTCTAAAAAACAGATAACCGCCATAAATCAACAAATAGATACTACAAAGCAAGAAATAGATATTATAAAGCAGCAAGTAGATAGCAACAATAAACAAATAGAGATTAGAAAACAGGAAACTGATAAACAGATAGAAAACTTAAAACAGCACACTGATAGGCAGGTAGAAAACTTAAAACAGCACACTGATAGGCAGGTAGAGACTACAAAGCAGCAGATATCAGCCATGAACCGCCAATGGGGAGACCTTGCCAATAAGATGGGAACGGTTGTTGAAGACATTGTTGCACCCAATATCCCGAGAATTGCTAAAGAGTATTTTGGCTGTGAACAGTTAGATTATATTGCTATCAGAGTAAAAAAGAGAAATACTGTTGATAAAAGCAAGCGGAGAGAGTTTGATGCTATAGCCCTGTGTGACGGCGTTTTTATACTAAACGAAACAAAATCATCTCCTGAAATTCGTGATGTTGAAAAGTTTGCAGCTTTTGTTAATAGCAGCGAGCTTTTTGAATATTTTCCTGAATATAAAGGATATAAAATCTATCCAATATTTTCATCACTATATTTAGATGAATCTTTTGTAAACTATTTGAGCAACAAAGGAATTTACGCTCTAACCATGAGTAGCGATACAATGGAGATTGTAAATTTCAACACTATTAAAAATTTATAATTATAATATGGAGAAACAAATTGTCAGATATAAAAAAAGTGGTTCTTGCCTATTCAGGCGGATTAGATACATCAGTGATACTTAAATGGCTTATTGAGACATATAAATGTGAAGTTGTTACGCTGACAGCAGATTTAGGACAGGAAGAAGAGCTTGACGGTCTTGAGGCAAAGGCTCTTAAAACAGGTGCAGTTAAGGCTTATGTTGAAGATTTAAGAGAGGAGTTTGTCAGAGATTTTGTATTTCCTGCATTCAGGGCAAATGCAATATATGAGGGGCAGTATCTTTTAGGAACATCTATTGCAAGACCTCTGATTGCTAAACGCCAGATTGAGATTGCAGCAATGGAAGGGGCTGATGCTGTAAGTCATGGAGCAACGGGTAAGGGAAATGATCAGGTTAGATTTGAACTATCATACTTTGCGTTGCAGCCAAACATAAGAATTGTTGCACCTTGGAGAGAGTGGGATTTAACATCAAGAACAAAACTTATGGAGTTTGCAGCAAATCATGGAATTCCAGTTCCGCAGACCAAAGCAAAACCTTACAGCACTGATCGCAACATGCTTCATATAAGTTACGAGGGCGGAGTTCTTGAAAATCCTTGGGAGCCTGCAACTGATGATATGTACACCATGTCAATCAGACCCGAAGATGCACCAGATAAGCCTGAAATAGTTGATATAACATTTAAGCAGGGCAATCCTGTTGCAGTCGATGGAAAAGAGATGCCGCCTGCTGTACTTTTGAAGCATCTAAACGCTTTAGGCGGCAGAAACGGAATCGGCAGAATCGATCTTGTAGAGAATCGATTTGTTGGTATGAAATCAAGAGGAGTATATGAAACTCCCGGCGGCACAATTTTAAGGCTTGCCCACATGAGCATGGAGTCAATCACTCTTGACAGAGAGGTTGCCCATCTTCGTGATTCATTGATTCCAAAATATGCAGAGCTTATTTATAATGGCTTTTGGTTCTCGCCTGAAATGGAGCTTCTTCAGAAGATGGTTGATGAGACTCAGATTAATGTATCTGGTCGTGTCCGTCTAAAACTCTATAAAGGCGGTTGTTATGTGCTTGGAAGAGAGTCTGATGCAAGTCTTTATGATGAATCGTTTGCAACCTTTGAAGATGATAATGTTTATAGGCAAAAAGATGCAGAGGGTTTTATACGGCTCAATGCGCTAAGACTTAGAATCAGAAAACTTGCAAAAGATAGAAAATTATAATCTAAAAAGATATAGAGGCATTTGAATGGCACAAAAACCTTGGGACGGCAGATTTTCCCAAAGCACAGATAAGATGGTAGAGCGGTTCACCTCTTCTATTGATGTTGATAAGGAGCTTTATAATTGCGATATTGACGGCAGCATAGCCCATTTAAAGATGATGGCTTGCCAGTCAATAATTACGCATGATGAGGCAGATACGCTTTTAAAAGGACTTGAAAAGGTTAGAGCTAAAATTGCAAGCGGAGAGTTTGAATATTCAGATGCTCTTGAAGATATCCACATGCACATTGAAAGTGCATTAGGCGAAGCTGCTGGAACAGTTGCAAGAAAACTTCATACAGGAAGAAGCAGAAATGATCAGATAGCCTTAGATGTTAGAATCTATCTGAAAGCAGAGACTCAAGCTCTTATGAATGCTCTTCTTAATCTTCAGAAGGTGATTGTCCAAACTGCACAAAAATATATTGACGTTGTAATGCCGGGATATACCCATCTTCAGCGGGCACAGCCGGTTTTATTTTCCCACCATCTTATGGCATATTATGAGATGTTTAAACGAGATTATGAGAGATTTGAAGATTCGTTAAAACGGACTGATGTTATGCCGCTCGGCTCTGCTGCTCTTGCAGGCACAACCTATCCAATTAATCGTGAATTGACACGGGAATTATTAGGATTCGCAAAGGTCTCTGATAATAGCATGGATTCTGTATCAGACAGAGATTTTGTGATGGAGTTTATATCGGATGCTGCTATCTGCATGATCCACTTTTCTCGTTTTTCTGAAGAGTTAATTCTCTGGTCATCATCAGAATTTGCTTTTATTACAATATCTGATGCTTTTACTACAGGCTCAAGCATTATGCCTCAAAAGAAAAATCCTGATGTTGCAGAGCTTGTAAGAGGAAAGACTGGCAGAGTTGTAGGCAATCTTATGGCAATTCTAACTTTGATGAAATCTCTGCCGCTTGCCTATAATAGAGATATGCAAGAAGATAAAGAGCCTCTTTTTGATACTGTAAATACTCTTAAAGCGTGCATTGATATCTACGCAAAAATGCTTCCAAATATTGAAATTAACAGGGAAACCATGCTCAATGCTGCCCAAAAAGGTTATCTTAACGCAACCGATCTTGCCGATTATCTTGTAGTAAAGGGAATGCCGTTTCGTGAAGCCCACTCTGTGTCTGGAAAGGCTGTTGCGTTTGCCCTTAATGGTGGAAGCAGTCAATTTTGCAAATCAGATAAAAATATCTGTAAATCGAAAGAGCTGCATGAGTTATCGATTGAGGAGTTAAAAAGTTTTTCTGATCTAATTGAAGAGGATATTTTTGATTTTCTCTCTATTGAAAAGATGCTCTCCCGCCGCGTTACGCACGGCAGCACAAGCTATGAGAATGTAAAAAAGGCAGTTGAACAGGCAGCAGAAAGGCTGAAGATATGAGAGGCATTTTTTTAAGCATAATATTAATAACTCTTTTTATATCTGCATGTTTATTGGCTGGATGCGGTAAAAAAGGAGACCCGCTTCCACCTGTTGGAAATGAGCCTAAGCCGCCGATTAATCTTAAATACTCATTAGATAGAGATAACTCTACCGTTCGTTTAAGCTGGAAGAGCTTCACCCGTAATGATACTAAAAATGGCACTTCTGATCCCATAAAAAATCAGAACCCTGATATTAAAGGGACAGAACTATTCAGAGCAGCTTTACGGCTATCTGACAATGGTTGTAAAAATTGCCCGTTGCAATTTGAGCGTGTTGCATATATCCCTTATCCGCTATCAGAATACAGCTACTCGATTGAGAGGGGATTTATCTATTTTTATAAAGTAAGGTCTTACACAGAGAGCAATATATCAAGCCCGTTTTCTGAGACCGTTGAGTTTGAATTTAAGTAGGCAGGGAGTTGAGTTTGAATTTACAGGATACAGGACGTTTAGTTTGAACTCAAGCGGGGCAGGGCGTTTAGCTGCGATTTTAGAAATTAGAAATATTCCGATTGTATATAAAATATCTTTAAAAGAGTATTAGATGAAAAAAAAGAGCACAGTATTTATCTCTATTGGTTCAAACATGGGAGATAAATATGCCAACTGCATCAAGGGAATAGAGCATATCAAAGAGCTTAAGGGAACTGATGTGATCGATGTTGCCCATTTTTATAAAACAGACCCGGTTGATTACAAAGATCAAGATTGGTTTATCAACAGTGCATTAAAAATTGAAACTGAGTTTGAACCTGACGAACTTATGTTCAATTTAAAAAATATTGAGCAAAAACTTGGTCAATATGAAAAGAGTGTGCGATTTGGACCGAGAATACTTGATTTAGATATTATTTTTTATGATGATAAAGTTATAAATACAGATACTCTAACAATTCCCCACCCAAGAATGGATAAAAGATGCTTTGTATTAAAACCTCTTTGTGATATAGCACCAGAGATAGTTCACCCTGTTTTGGGTCATAGTGTGGAACATCTTTTAAAATTGCTAAACAGTGACCACGAACAAAAAATATCGTTTTTTTCAGAATAAACATGAAATATGGAGGATACATTGAAGTTTTTTATAGATACAGCAAACATTGATGAGATAAAAGATGCTAACAGTATGGGTATGGTAGATGGCGTTACAACCAATCCATCTCTAATTGCAAAAGAGAAGGGTGAGTTCAAGGATATCATAAAGGAGATATGCTCTATTGTTGATGGTCCTGTAAGTGCAGAAGTTATAAGTCTTGACTATAACGGAATGGTAAAAGAAGCACGTGAGCTTGCACAAATAAGTGATAATATTGTTGTAAAAATTCCAATGACTGTCGAAGGATTAAAGGCTGTAAGAACCTTATCCAGCGAAAATATTAAGACTAACGTAACTCTTATCTTTTCAGCACTTCAAGCTCTTATGGCTGCTAAAGCAGGAGCCACATACGCAAGCCCGTTTGTCGGCAGGCTTGATGATCTATCAGAAGATGGCATGCGTCTGATCGGAGAGATTGTCGATATATATTCAAATTACGGATATACCACTGAAATTATCGTTGCAAGTGTAAGAAATCCACTCCATGTGCTTAATTCAGCTCTTCTTGGTGCAGATATTGCCACTATTCCTTACAAGGTTCTAAACACTCTTGCCTCTCACCACATGACTGACAAAGGAATTGCAGCATTTATGGCAGATTGGAATAAAAAGAATCAAAAGTAGCGATTATAATATTTTACCAAATAACCATTACAAATAACCATTATAGATGTCAGGATGATTTAACACAGATGTTTAAACAAATAGCTTTAATACTTCAAAGAACCGTTATAGTGCTTAAAAGGCTCTGTTTAAATCCTAACTTTATGACCCTGTCAAGAATAGCAGCCGTACCTATTTTAGTTGTACTGATGATGTATCCTGGCAAACCGACCCTTTTTATAGCGGCACTGGTTTTCTCTCTTGCCTCTATTACAGATTATTTTGATGGTTATTTTGCAAGAAAATATGGGCTTGTGTCCAATTTAGGTAAAATTCTTGATCCGCTTGCAGATAAACTCCTTGTCTCCTCAGCATTTATAATGCTCGTCTCTCTAAATTTTATACCTGCATGGATTGCATGTCTGATTATTGGAAGAGAGCTTGCCGTAACAGGGCTTAGATGCGTTATTATTGAGTATGGGCAAGATGTATCTGCATCATGGCTTGGAAAGTATAAGACAGGTTTTCAAATCGCCTCGATTATTCCTCTTCTGATCCATTATCCATATTTGGGTATTAATTTTGATTCAATTGGATACATACTTTTATATGGAGCACTGATTTTTACCCTCTGGTCAGGTGCAGATTATTTTATTAAATTCAGAAAACTTGTCGCATTATAACGATAAGTGTTGACAAAATAGTCTGCGCAGGTATATAAGATTTTTTGTTTTGTCTGAGCGGGAATAACTCAGTGGTAGAGTGCGACCTTGCCAAGGTCGAAGTCGCGGGTTCAAATCCCGTTTCCCGCTCCAAAATTAGGCGGCTTGGCCAAGCGGTAAGGCGACGGCCTGCAAAGCCGTTATTCTCCGGTTCAAATCCGGAAGCCGCCTCCACAATTCACAATTAAGATATGAAACAAGATATCAGACAAACCTCCGGCAAAAGAGCTAAATACAAAAGATAAAAATAAAGGCTTAGAAAGTAATTTCTAAGCCTTTTTATTGTCCCAAATCGTTAGTAAAAACTATGGACTTTAGTCCAAGACTTTTAGTAAACTCTCATTTATTTGATTATATAGCTTTCATATCTCATTTGTGGAAATTATGTTCAGCCGGGCGATAAATCGCACGGCTATTTGCTTATCCTTGACCCATCAAACTGACAGGTTATTACTATTTCCTGACTCACGAACCACATGCTGCTCCCATTTCTGCTGCTTTTTTTGCACCTTTTGCGATCCAGTCAAGAAACCGTTTGAAAATACCATCTTTTTGCTGATTATTTACATTTATTATCTCTTTGGGGCTTTGATAAATTTTATTCTCTGACATTCTATAAACCTCCTGTAGTTTCTATTTCGTTAATTATCTAACAATTGTAATCTACAATTTTTTGCACCACACAAAAAATCACCTTTCTTGACATATAAGCATTTTAACAATAGAAATAAACTATCTTTTGATTTATATTTTTTTTATTTATATTTTTGTACAATCTTCATAGGTGCTGTTTTGACAATAAAATCAAATACAGAAATAAGATCAAAGGCTTTGAAAGTCAATCTTGAAGAGACAAAGGTTAATGTTGAAATAGAGGAAAAATATAATATTATTCTCTCTGTATTTGATAAATACCCTGCTCTTTATCAAGATGTCGTAGTTTTTCTAAAAGAGCTTTCAAATCCAATGAGAAGCTGGCAGTTTATAATATCTGAAGCTAAAAAATATGCTTTTGATCATCTTCATCTGATTTTATCACATGCTGATGCTGCTAAGGTGGTAAGTCTGTTTTTAAATATTTTCCACGATGCTGTTGAGGCAAATCAAGAGGTTCACTCCCAAAAACATAGAACTTGGTTTCACTCACCTAATCTTAATTCAAGAGATGCAATACAGTCAGAGGCAGTTGACTGCTTGATGCAGTTTCTCCAGAAAATTATTAAAACCTCAGATAAAAAAGTTGATGTTATCCTTCCTGTTCTAAATCAAACCTTCAGCCGTATTGCCAACAGCAGCGAGCAGATTTTGATTATCTTTTCAAGAAGTTATTTTAGGCTGAATCGTATCGCTGTACAGTTAATACAGAGCATAAACGCCGAGCAGATAAAACTATTTGACTGGCAAAATTTAAACCTGCTTATGTTTAGATATCACGAGACTGCGTATAAGAGCTGGTTAAAAGAGAACGATCCTCTCTCATGGTTTGAGCAGGAGATTGAAGCTATGAGTACAGAAAAAAGCAAAAACATTGACCGAAACAGGGCAGCCGATATTACAGAAAAGTTAATGCCTGACAAGGTAAAAGAGCTTTTTTCGCCAATATCTCATAATAGAATTAAACAAGAGCTAAAGAGAGTTGAATATTTGAGATTGACTTATCAGGATAATCTCGGCTCTTCAGAGTTAGCTCTTGAACTTACACGTCTTCCAGAAAACAACGAGATTATAGAGCTTTATAAATCTATGCCTGCACAACTTCTTAAAGCAGGCAGCACAAGCAGAGAGGGTAACCACTGGAAAGTGCTTTTTCTGTTTTATATACTAAATATTCCAGGACTCTCAATGATCCATATTACAACGCTGCAAGATATTAACAGCACCTTAAGATGGTTGATTGGAGTAGAAAATACAGTTTATCTTCAACAGCTCATACGACAGACATTTAAGATTTTGAAACTTAGAGCTGAACAGTTTCCAGAAACCATTCTTGACTCAATCCTAAATATGGGCAGAGGAGTTTACAAAACAGGAGATCGTGCACTTGTCCATTTCTTTCTTGATTGTGTAATTGATGCAGGATTTCAGATTCCAATAGTGAAAGGGGTTGGCAGAGACTGGCAGCTTAGAGACAACACGACACACATCAAAAACTTACGGGTTTGGATAGCTCTTATCTCCATAAATCCATCATGGTCAATCAGACTTATATCGCATCTTATTATTTATCTGTCTGTCTATGGTGTCCTGATTAAAGATACTGATCTCTTTCCGCGTGAGGTTACACAGCTTCTTAACAGCCCGATTGAGCCGGTTTATAATCTTATAAAGCAGCTCGCACGACTATTTCCTGTCTATTTTAACGAGATTGGAGCAGAAGGTGCTATTCGTGACAACTCAACCTATTTAGATGAGATATGCCACAGAAAAGATACGCTTATCCATTTTTATCGCAAGCGTATCCATGTTGAGAGCAGTAACCGGATTATATCAATGACAGAGGCTATCTTTAAATATTGGCTGACGCGTGACACAAAATATCTGCTCTCTTACGTGCCAGATGATTTTATAGCTCAGATGGGTATCTCAACAGGTTCTGATAACTCTGGTAGTTCGCTCAACCCATTTCTTGATGGTGTACATTCAGATATGAAATATTTAGAGCAAAATGGTCTTAAAATTCCTTCTGATCTGCTTACAATGTCTGGAGGGAAGATAAAGCTGCTGATTACATCAAACAAAAACGCCGATGTAACACCTACTGATCACGAGAGAGTGATATCGCTTATTACTCTTTACAAGCTGCTTTACCAAAAATATACCCCATCATTTACTGAAATCAACAAATATTTAGAGCTTGTGAACACTGCAAATATTCCTCATATTGATAAACTTAAAGAGGCTTTAGCAGAACAGGAGAGAGCTGACTCAAAGATCAAGTGGAAGCTCCAGCAGCTGCTTAACTATTTAAGATTGCTCAAAAAAGAGCTTTTATCAGAAGAGCGGCATGAGGCTCACGAAGATATCTTTAAAAAAAGGCATGTTAATACAGATATTCCATCTCTTTACGGCAGTTACCATGAACCAAAATTTGATGCGCTTGGGCTTACATTTCGTTTAGAATCAATGGTAAATCCTCTGTTTGAGGATTTAGTCGAAGAGATCGATCTTACGCTTGTAACACGGGAGACTTTGCACAAGATAAGAAACAGGCTTCAGATGTTTTACACTGCCCTGAATTTAGACGGCATCACATCAACAGAGTATGAGTTTCAGATGGACCTTTTAACCCACTCCCTTGATGTACAGGGTTTTACCTTTACGCAATATTTAGATATATTTCAGGCTCTTAACAAGGCTGTTAAAAACATAATCAACGACTATTTTCACACAACACACCAAGAAAATCTCAACAGCGTATTAGATAGAGTGCCTTCAAAATATATTCTTGGTAAATACAATCTGCGTAAAAATAATATCAGCAATTCGTTTGAGATACGACAGAGGGTTGCAGAAGTTTTTTTTAGAGATCGCATGTCGTCATCTTTAGGTTTGCAGCAGTTGGATAATTTCTTAACGCGAATTCAGAACACCCTTTTCCACCATGCACAAGGATTGCCATCTGAGCATCTGCAAAAACTGTTGATGTATGACCCCAAAAAGATCATAACCTCTCTTAACGACCCAAAACCTTGGGTTCTTGGAGCTATGGACCTTGGGAATAAGGGTAACAACTTGATGACTCTATCTGCATGCGGACTTCCTGTTCCTCCTGGATTTATCATAACTACTGAGGCATTTCGTTATCGTGATCTTATAGATTACTATCAGCCGGCACGTTATAACTTTAGAGAGCAGGTAAAAGTCGAGCTTCAGAGGTTGGAAAAAACTACCGGCAAAAGATTTGGAGACCCATCAAATCCGTTGCTGCTCTCTGTCCGCAGCGGCTCTGTTATATCTCAGCCCGGCATGATGGACACATTTATTGATGTCGGCATAAATGAAGAGATTGCACAAGGTATTGCAGAACAAACAGGTAATCTATGGCTTGCATGGGATAACTACCGCCGTTTTCTGCAATGTTTCGGCATGGCTAAAGGTTTGAAAAGAGATGCTTTTGATGCCATTATAACACACCATAAAAACAGATGGGGTATTCCATACAAAAAAGATTTTACAGGCGGGCAGATGCGGACAGTTGCCCTTGCCTATAAAGATCATATTATTCAATCTGGTTTTGATGTCAACTCAAGCCCTTTTAATCAGCTTCTTAGTGCAATCAAGATGGTGTTTGATTCGTGGGACGCTCCTCGGGCAATGGCATACAGACGAATAATACGGCTCTCTCAAGATTGGGGGACATCAGTTACAGTTCAGGAGATGGTTTTTGGTAATATATCCTACAGTTCTGGAACAGGCGTTGTTCTGACCCACGATCCACGCTCTCCTCGTGATCAGATAAGTCTATGGGGCGATTTTACCCGCGGCAGTCAAGGCGAAGATGTTGTGGCTGGACTTGTAAACACATTTCCTATATCAGTAGCACAGCAAGAAAGAGAGATGAGAAATACTGATACAACTCTTGAGACGCATTTCCCTCAAATATATCAAGGGCTTATGAACTGGGCAGAGGAGCTTGTAGAAAAACGGGGCTGGAGTCCGCAAGAGATTGAGTTTACATTTGAGAGTCCTAAAATTGAAGACCTGCATATTCTGCAATCTCGAGACCTTGGTATTAGAGAGCGAAAAACAAGACCTGAATTTGATCCAAATGCTAAATCTGCGGCTGTTGATTCAGATCGATATATGGGCAATGCCATAGGCGTAAGCGGCGGTGCAATGAGCGGAAGGTTGGTTTTTACGCTTGAAGATATAAAAAGATGGCGGAAACTTGAGCCAAATACATCTCTCATACTTGTACGCAATGATACTGTACCTGATGATATCCGTGAAATCCATGCTGCTGATGGTCTTTTGACTGCCCGGGGCGGAATGACTTCCCATGCCTCCATTGTTGCCTATCGGCTTGATAAAACCTGTGTTGTAGGATACAGAAACATGGTATGTTATGAATCTGAAAAGAGGTGTGTTATCGACCAAATTTCATTAAGTTCAGGTGATTTTATAAGCATAGATGGTCATGAAGGTGCGATTTTCAAAGGAGAGCTTCCGATTGTAAACTAAAATTGGTTACAACTAATTCAAATATGTATAAGTAAGAGGCATTCGGCTCTAACTATCACAAATTATAAGGATAATAGTTATGGAATCTAAATTGGGCACACAAAAACTTGGGATTAACGGCTTTGGGCGGATCGGCAAATTAACTGCATGGCATCACATCAGCAGACGTTATTTTGATGAGCTTGTGATCAATGTCGGCAGAAATGTTGGAAGCGGAATGGAAGATATTGCCCACTATATTGAACGTGATTCAACTTACGGCTGGCTTGCAAACTACCTGCATGGATGCAATGCAAAGCCGGTTATCAGCAGTATCAACGAAGCTGAAGGGACAATGGTTATTGATGGAATTAATGTTAAATTTTTGAGGGAGGCAAGAAATCCTGCTGATATAAAATGGAAAGAGAATGGGGTATCTATTGTCGTTGATACAACAGGACAGTTCCTTGATCCTGCCCAGCCTGCTGATAATCCTAAAGGTTCAGTAAGAGGACATCTTACTGCTGGTGCTCAAAAAGTCATTGTATCAGCTCCGTTTAAATTAAAAGATAAGGGCATGGATTTAAAAGGTGCAATGCCTGAAGATTCTGTAACAACAGTTATGGGTATTAACGATCATATCTATGATCCGAGAAAACACACCATTATATCTAACGCATCTTGTACAACAACCTGCCTTGCCCATATGATGAAACCTGTTCTTGATGTGTTTGGACAAAAGAAGATTCTGTCAGCATCAATGGCAACTATTCATGCAGCCACAGGCTCACAACAGGTATTGGATCGCCTGCCAGGTTCTGGAAAAACAGATTTAAGGAAGAACAGAAGTATTTTAAACAACATAATTCTCACATCAACAGGAGCAGCAAAAGCTCTTGCACTTGTTATTCCAGAGATGCAAAAAATAGGATTTATCGCAGAATCTGTAAGAATTCCTACAACTACAGGCTCTCTTGTTATTTTAGTGTTAAATCTTCAGGAGGATATTCAAGGGCAGCAGATACGAAGAGATTTTATAAATGATATCTATCGTCAGGCATCACAGAGCGATCCAAGGGGATACCTGCACTACACGGAAAAACAGAATGTATCATGCGATCTGATTGGAAATCCAAGGGCAGCAGCAACAATTGAGGGACACGAAACACACACAAGAACCGCTGAGGTCAACATTGACCTTACTGCTGTACCAGGGCTTGATCAGACAATTATATCAACATTGAACACAACAACAATTCGTGTGCCGGTAACACAGACAGTAATATATGGCTGGTATGATAATGAGATGGGAAGCTATGTAAATATGTTAGGAGACAGGACAGTCTCTATTGCTGAAGATATGTAACTTAAAATCCAAGTAAAAAGCCCGGTTTTAGAAAGTAGATATCTCAAGCCTTTTTGAATTACTCGGGCTTTTAAAATAATTCATATCAGCTATCGTATGATTTTTATATGCGAGTCTTTTAACTGACTCTCATTTCTCCTCTTTATGCCTTAAACTGGAAGAGATAAAACTACCTCTGTTCCTACATTAACTTCTGATCTGATCGTAAGCGTTCCATTGTTTAGCTCTGCAAACTCTTTAGCAACTATAAGTCCAAGTCCGCTGCCTTGCTCTTTTCGTGTACCAGGGGCTGCTGTTTTTACTCCTATCTGAAATATTGAATCGCAAATCTCCTTTTTGATGCCTATGCCGTTATCTTTAATAGATATATTGTGGTATCCGCCATTTTCAGTGCATGAAATTGTAACTACATTGCCGTTATCGGAATATTTGATAGCATTGTGCACAAGATTTCGTATGATAAAGTTCAGCATATTCTTATCGTACATAACAGTATGTTTCTCATCTATATCTGATATAATAGAGATACCTTTTGCCTGAGCATCAGGTTTGAAAAAATCTATCAGCTCACTGACGGTTCTGCTGACATTTATCTTTTCCGTTACAACCTCAATGCTGCCTGTCTGCATTCTTGCCCATGTGAAAAGATTTTCAAAGAGTTTATACATCTGCTGTGCAGAGCTTGACATCTCTCTTATTCTCAGCCGCTTCTCATCATCATTAAGCTCATTGAAAAACATCTCCATCATCTCAATGCTGCCTGTCAGACCAAAGAGCTTATTTCTCATATCATGAGCAACTATGGAAAACAGCTTATCTTTTGAGGCATTTGCCCGTGCAAGTTCGCTGTTTTTCTTTTCAAGCTCTCTTTTTTGTCGAGAGATAGTAAGGTGTGTCTTTATTCTTGCCAAAACCTCTTCTTGATTAAAAGGTTTGACTATAAAATCAACTGCCCCGCTATTAAAGGCTTTAATTTTATTCTCTGCGTCTGCAAATGCGGTCAGAAATATTATTGGGATATCTCTTGTCTCTTTTTCTTCTTTTAATCTGCGGCAAGTTTCATATCCATCAATTTCAGGCATTAAAATATCAAGAAGGATAATATCAGGTTTTGCATTGGCTGTCCGCTCAAGAGCTTCTCTGCCGTTTTTTGCAATAAAAATTTTATAGCCCTGATCTCCGCTCAAATACTCAAACAGCACTCTGAGATTTGTTGGATTATCATCAACTATCAATATTCTATTCAGGCTTTGTTCCGATTCTGATTGAATCATATTAGTTTTCCTGATTTTGATTTGTTTTGTGGTTTAGGTAAAATATTAGGTATCTTCTGCTTCAATTTTTTAGTACCTTGCTAATCGTCTCTCCTAACTCCTGCATTGATACAGGTTTCATCATATATGCAGCAATACCGCTCTCTTCTGCCTTCTCTTCATTTATCAGATTACTGTAACCGCTGCTTATAATAATCGGGATATCGGCTCTAATCCTCTTTATCTTTTCAGCTAATTTTGCTCCTGTCATCTGAGGCATAGTCATATCTGTAATAATAAGATCAAAGCTGTCCGGGTTTGCGATAAAAAGCGTGAGAGCATCTTCAGGATCGCTTATGCTCTCTACTTGATATCCAAGCCTTTCAAGCATCTCGGTGGTCATTTCCACAATAAACTCATCATCATCAACAAGCAATATCCGCCCTGTTCCATAATAGATTTTTTCATTTAATGGCTGCTGTTCTTCTTCATAAGAAATAACAGATTCTGATTCTACAAGCGGGAGTAAAATTGAAAATGTGGTTCCTTTTGACGGGCTGCTTTGGACTTTAATCGCTCCATTATGGTTTTTAACAATACCAAGAACAACGGCAAGACCCATTCCAGTACCTTTATCAACATCTTTTGTTGTAAAGTATGGGTCAAAGATTTTGTCAATAATATCAGCACTAATGCCGGTACCTGTGTCAGTTACAGTGATTTTGACATAATCTCCATTTACAATATGACCAGATGTTCCTGCATACTCTATAACTCCATCAATATAGTGGACACCAGATTCTAAATAGTCGTTGCTATGGATTGCAACTTTTTCAACAGCTATCTCAATAGTTCCGCTCATATCTTCCATTGCCTGAGATGCGTTTACGCAGAGGTTGATAATAATCTGATGAATCTGGGTATGATGACCAAGAACAGTTGCTTGAAGATTTTGCGGTATATTGGCAATAATTTTTGTAGATGCAGGTATTGTTGAATGTAAAAGAGTAACCGACTCTCTGATAATCGGCACAATATCTATCGGTATAAACTCCATATCAGTTTTTCTGCTAAAACTTAAAAGCTGTTTGACAATGCCAGATGCCTTATGTCCAGCCATTATGATAGACTGCATTTTATAATATGCAGGGTTTGATTGAGAGATATCATCTATGGCAAGCTCTGCATTACCAATCATTATGTTAAGAATATTGTTGAAATCATGGGCAATCCCTCCTGTCAAAGTTCCTATTGATTCCATCTTTTGAGCTTGACGAAGTTCATTTTCAAGATTTTTTTTGACAGTTACATCTCTAAATACACCTTCAATGCCTGCAATATTTCCATCAGCATCTTTGAAAAAATGGGCATTAGTAGAAGCCCACCAAAATGATCCGTCTCTTCTTTTCAATTTTTCTTCATAATTATTAACATGACCATTCTCTATTATAATCTCCATAAATTTTTTCCGCTGCTCAGGCTCTATATAGAAAAGCTCTGTCATCTGCCTGCCGATTGCCTCTTCAACAGTATAGCCTGAAATATCTTCACAAGAAGGTGATATAAAAAGAATGATGCCTTTAGTGTCTGTCCTATAAAGAATGTCTGGTATGTTCTCAATAAGAATGCGGTACTGTTCCTCGCTTTTACGCAGAGCCTCTTGTGCCTGACGATGCTCTTCTATCTCAATCTTTAATGAGGCATTAACGATTGACAGCTCCATTGTACGAAGCCGCACCTTGTGTTCAAGCATATTTTTTGATTTAAGAAGCCTGATATTGAGATAGCAGATAAAGTAGAGCAAAATAAGAGCAAACAGCACATATATCTCTGAATAGATAGTGTCGCACTGCCAGATAGCTTTTACGATCCCTATCTTTTTGTTGTCATAAATTATATCAGACTCAAGAGTAACTTCAGGCATCAGCTTTAAAAATGTGAAAATTCTTTGGGTAAATCCGTTTGCAGCTCCATCAGCACTCTTAAACAGGCGACCGCTGATATCAATTACAGAGATACTTTTATAATTATGGGATTTGCATGCAAGGGTTAGATATGCGTCCGCACCTTCAGGATTTAAATTCCACAGTGCGTCAGAGATAACTACTGCATGTTCATGTATCTGAAAACCAGCTTTATCGTATTCATATCTTTCATAAAAAAAGATAAAAACAATAAAAAAGGCAATAAATGCAATTGCAGTTGCCAATATAAGTTTATTATAGTTAAAGGTACTCTGTATCAATTAATTTTTTACCTCTATTTTAAAGGAATTTTTAGGGATAGTTTTATCATATTTATATAATATAATTGCTGAGTTAATCTTTTCAATCGTCTCATCTTCAATTCTATTGCTGAAAATAAGATGCCTTTTATTGCCTTCCGGCATATCTGAAAATTTTATCAGATCAAATTCACTCTCTGAAAATCCTGATATTTTTATGATAGATTCTGCTTCATCTTCTGAAATAAAGAAATAGTCAGCACGTTTTAGGTATATCATTTTCAGCATTCCAATTGGTTCAAGTGTAGTAACTATACGTTTTGGACTGAATAGAGCTATTGAGTTATCAACAAATTGTCCATATGAGTAACCGCTTTTTAACAAAAAAGTAAGCTCAGGATTGGATAAAAGCTCTTTTATAGGTTTTCCTGAAACTATCTCTTTATGACTACTTGCAAGTTTTAAAGCCACTACATAGCTGTCTTGATAAAATGGAAGAGAGTATTTTGCAAACTTTTCACGTTCAGGATTTTTGTACCACCCGATCCCGCAATCTCTTGATTTGTTGCTTCTTATAATATCCAACTGCCGCGGTGCAGGTGTCTTCTGCCATTTAAATCTAATATCAGCAGATTGAAAAATATGAGTTGCACGCTCTGCACACAGTCCATAGACTCCAAAATCACCAGTTACATAGTAAGGAGGTTTTTCATGATAATGCACTGTAATGATATTATCACTATCGCTGCTGCCCTTGTCACTATCAATACTGCTGTTATCACTATCGCTGCTGCCGTTACCACCAACTGTTGCGGTTGTGCTCTCTTTTACGGCTCTATCTGAAGGGATTTTTTTATTCTCAGATATTAATTGGTTTGAGTTATCCTTATTATCTGTTTGCCCTAACGCTCTATCAGGTAGATGCAGATACGCAGAGTTCTCCTCATGCGTCAGATGGTTATGGGGAATATAGCTTCTTCCATAAAAAATGGCTGTAATAATAAGCAGTATTGCTATGATTACGATAATGTATTTAGAATATTTGAAATTTATATTTCGCATATATCTCTGTTTTTTTTAGATGGAATATAATTTGTTTTTATTGTTCCAAATTGTTAGTAAAAACTATGGAATTTAGTCCAAGATTTTTAGTAAAATCTCATTTATTTATACTTGTTTAATTCTAATATCATATGTTCTAAATTGACAACAAGGTTATCATAAAGTTCCATAGCTTGTTGTCGATCAACAACGCCTGATTTTCCCATATTTTCAAGCTGCGAGGTAATTTGAGCAACTTGTTTTCCAAAATGCAGAAGCATTCCCTTTAAAGCATGGGCAGCCATTTTAAGTTTATCATGATTTTCAGACTCAATAGACTCTTTTATATCTGTCTGCTTCTCCTGATAATTCGAGAGAAATATCTCTATAAGCTGCTTTCCAAGCTCCTTATTTCCATCAATACGCTTCATAAATGAATCAATATCAACTAAAGAGTCTGTAGAGTATGTATTGTCTATATAATCTTTAGCGTCTGCATAATCTTTAGCTTCTACATAATCTGTATTGTCTGGATAATTTTTGGAGATTGTAGAATTTTTAGAAGCTGTAGAGGCTGTTTTGATAACATCTTTATCCAAAGATTGACTTTTTTTATTGATCAATTGACCTTTATTGGAAGATTTTGCTTTTGAATTAATAATTTCAAAAAGTTTATCTGGCTCAAAAGGTTTTGACAGATACGAATCCATTCCAGCGTTAAGGCACATTTCTCTATCTTTTTCACCTGCATGTGCTGTCATGGCTACAATAAAAACATCATGATCAATCACTTCGGAATTTGGGTCTCTAATTATTTTAGCTGCCTCAATTCCGTCCATCATAGGCATCTGAATATCCATGATAACAATATCAAAATGCTCTTTCTCCAATATTGATATTGCATCTTTTCCATTGTCTGCGACTTTAATGTTGTGCATTGCAAGCATAGCAATAATCAACTGCTGATTAAAAAACTGATCTTCTACCAGCAAGATATTTAAAACAGTTCGATCATTTTGGAATCTGTCTATATCAAAATCAATACAGCTATAGTCATTTTCTATTGGTTCAATTTTTTTAAGTGGAACTGTAAACCAGAATGTTGAACCTTTAGATTCTATGCTCTCAAAACCTATATCACCGCCCATCATGCTTACTAACTTCTTTGATATGAAAAGACCAGCACCTGTTCCTCCATATTTTCTGGTTGCAGAGCCGTCTGCCTGAACAAAAGCGTTGAATAGATACTCTTTGCGATCATCAGGAATGCCGATCCCTGTATCGGTTATGATAAATTTTACTGTCACGCTTGAACCGTCAGATTGCTCCTGAAACACATTTATGGAGACCTCGCCGTTATTGGTAAATTTGACAGCATTTCCAACAAGATGGGTAATTACCTGTCTCAGCCTCTTTTCAGCACCTCTGTATAGGAATGTCATATTAGGTGCAAAGCTGCTTGAAAGAGCGAGCTTTTTTAGTTTTGCACGCTCTTTAAAATTAGCCGTAATATCATTAATAAGCATACATAGATCAAAATCTGAATTATCTATATCTATCTCGCCTGACTCAATCTTTGCACAGTCTAAAAGGTCATTTATAACAGTTAGTAAAGATTGGGAAGATTTGTATATTATCTCTATCTGCTCTATATCCTCATGATCGATTCTATTGTATGGATTTGACATAAGCAGGCTGCTGAATCCCATTATAGCGTTCATGGGGGTTCTTATCTCATGACTCATATTTGCTAAAAATTCACTTTTTGCTCGATTGGCAGATTCAGCAAGCTCTTTGGCAATGCGTAGATTTTGTTCTGTTTTTCTCAGATCAGCAACAATAGCTCTCTCTTTAAGCACCCGCTCAATTCTTGCAATAAGCTCTTTGACTGATAGAGGTTTTTGCACAAAATCGCTGGCTCCAGTTGCTATGATATCCTGAAATTTGTAATCTTCTATGTATCCTGTCACAATAATCACATTAGCACTGTAATTGTCCCGAACCATCTCTGCAAGTTCAAGCCCGCTGATTCCCTGCATATTGATATCTGTTACCACAACATCAATATTCTCTTTTTTAAGGATTTTTAGTGCATTAACTGCATTTTCAGCTAAAAAAACAGTATAGCCTTCAATTTCAAGATTTCTTTTCAACAAAGTGATAACTGCTATCTCGTCATCAACTACTAAAATATGGGGTTTGTTCTTATCTGCATCTATTGCCATTGTTGTATAGTTCCTTTGCACACCTTCAGGATAGCTCCCCTCTTTTTAAGGAGATAATAGGAAAATTAGACATTAGTTAATTTTGCTGAACAGAAGGAAGTTTTACTATAAATCTTGCTCCGCCTTCAGGGTTGTTTTCAGCAAAAATAGTGCCGCCATGAGATTTAATAATACCATGAGAAATGGACATGCCAAGACCAGTGCCTTTGCCTACAGGTTTTGTGGTAAAAAAAGGATTCCATATATTATTCAGACTATCTTTGTTAAATCCAGTTCCATTATCATCAACAACTACTGTAATCTCATTATTATCTTTACAATAAGATGTTCTGTCAATTTTATCAGCCAACTTATCAGCGAACGTATCAATATAAGTGGTAATTTTAAGAACCCCCTGATTTCTACTGCTCATGGCATCAGCCGCATTGTTGAATATATTTATAAAAACCTGCTCTATCTGCTGGGGATCACATACCACAGATGGGCTATTTTCCATAAAATTTTTTATAATTGTGACATTGTATTTCAAAGAATTGTGGCAAAGTAATAGAGCATCATCAATAATTTTATGAATACTGTACTCAATAAATTGGGGTGTATCTTGACGGGCATAAGATTTAAGCCCTTTAAGAATTCTCTGTATCCTGCCTGTCCCGTTTTTAATACCTTCAATAAGGCTCGGCATCTCTTCTATTATAAAGGCAATCTGACTATCTTGCTTATTATTTTCATTCTCTTTTTTATAAATTATCCGTTTTTGATTGAGCCTATCTTTATCTATATTTTGGCTTTTATCAATCGTATCTGTATATAAAAGTCTCTTTTTAATGATATTCCAGAACTTTTCAAAAGTTTGGATATTACCATTAATAAATGTTGCAGGATTGTTGATCTCATGTGCAATGCCGGCAGCCATTACCCCTAAAGTTGCCATGCGGTCAGCATGGACAAGCTGTTCAGCCCTATGTTTTGCAAGAGTCTCCATCTCCTGTGCAAAACGTGACACCTTCTGCTTTTCATAGGTTAGCTGCTGTTCAAGATTTATAATTCTGATACCGACTTTAACCTGAACATTCAATCTTTTTGTTGAGATAGGTTTTTGCAGATAGGCATCAACACCAGCTTCAAAACCTACCATCAGGTCTTCCTCTTCTGATTTTGAGGTTACCATAATAACATACACATAACTGCCACTATTTTTCCATGCCCTGATCTGCTTGCAAAGTTCAATTCCGTCCATGCCCGGCATCATCCAGTCGCATATCACAATATTTATATTATGGTTCTTAAGTATAGATAGAGCTTCATTGCCATTGATTGCTTCAAAAATATCATAATTGAGCTGATTTAACGATTTGGTTAAAAACAGCCTCTGCATGGGATTGTCTTCAACAACAAGTATTTTCATATGAATATCAGTTTCCCTCAGTTTCTTTGAATAACTTACATCATCAGTTTTCTAACATGACGTGCATCTTACACTGCTGGCAATCAAATTTCAGCTTGTAGTTACGTGTTCCGTCTGTCAAGGTAAGTGGAGACTTAATTTTTAATTGTCGATTCTGCTTTTTATCCCCATCTTTTTTTAGGCATGCTCCAATTTCACGGCGGATACAGTATTTTGTAGTCATAAGTATTTTGTTTAAAGGGCTTAATCCTGTTTCAAAAGCAGGTTCAATAACTTGGGCACCATGTGCCGCATAAAACTTTTCAGCCTCTTTATTAAAGATATTTGCCTGATAAGTGAGATTTTTTTCAGGGCAGGCAGGAAGTTTAGAGCTGTTTAAAGTATTGGCTCGTGTTTGCATTTTATAGCTTTTTGCTCGTAATAGGGTAAGCTCATCTAAGGAGTTTCGCCTTAAGCTGTTAAGAAGGCTTTTGGGTAGAAATCCGGGTTTTTTAGTGTCTGTATCAATAAAAAACTCTTTGACTTTAAATATTGTATTACCTGTACTTGTAAGCTGTGAGTAAATCTGATCTTTAATCTTTTCCGGCTGATTCGGCTCTTCATATTCAGCCGGTAAAACTGCATTGATCGTGTATCCATCTTCATCTGTAACAGTAAGATTTATCATGCCGTCTGTCTGGCTGAATTTCATTGAGACTTCTATTTTGCGTTCTGCACTCTGTTTGTCCAAACATTTCAAAAATTGATGATCGTGATTTCTAAACAGAGTCACACCTACGCTCAACCCCTGCATATCATTAGGAATAATAGAGCCATTTTCAACACGCTCAACCCGAAATCCCTTTAATACGCCTGATTTGGAGATAAAGCAGATTCCATCACCATTTTGAAGAGGTTGTCCTTCCATTTTAAAGCTCTTTTTATCAAGATAAGTTATCTTACCTACGTTAGCACCTATTGATTTTGGTGAATCTATTGCAGCTTGAGATTTTGCCTCTTTGCTGCCTAAAATAAAGTAATTGGTATATCCTCGATTAAAGGTTTTGTGGATATCTGGAGTAAATTTAAGAGTGATATTGCCAGAGCTTTGTTTTTTAAATCCTTTATGGTTTTTAATAAAAAGATCGATAGCCTCTCGGTAGGCAGCAACAACATTTTTAACATAAGCTCTCTCTTTATATCGACCCTCAATTTTAAAAGAGGTAACGCCTGCTTCTGCCAAATCTTTAATATGCTCAATAAGGTTTAAATCTTTTAAAGAGAGAAGATGTTTATTTTGGATAACCTCGCTGCCGTTTCCATCTTTTAATGTATATTTTAATCTGCAAGGCTGGGCACACTCTCCTCTGTTTGCACTTCTGCCAAATGCTGCCTGACTCAGATAGCATTGCCCGCTGTAACATACGCATAAAGCTCCATGTACAAAAGACTCAAGCTCAACTGATGTTTGCGAACGGATCTCTCGTATCTCACAAAGATTTAACTCTCTTGCAAGAATTACCCTGCTAAAACCCACATCCTCAAGAAATTTAACTTTTTCAGGCGTAGTATTGTGCATTTGTGTGCTTGCAATAAGCGGAATTGGAGGAAGTTCTGTTTGCACAAGCCCCATATCCTGAATTATAACTCCGTCTGCTTTTGCTTGATATGCCTGTTTGATAATATCTATTGCATCTGGAATTTCTGAATCAGTAAGAATTGTATTTAGTGTGAGATATACCCTTGCATTGAATAGATGTGCATAATCAATAAGCTGTGCTATGTCATCTAAGCTGTTGCCTGCATTTTTACGTGCACTAAATCTTGGTGCTCCAATATAGACCGCATCTGCTCCGTGATCGATTGCAGCTTTACCAATCTCTTTATTTCCAGCAGGTGCTAATAACTCTAAAGAGATATCGTTATTTTTAATATTGTTCACTTATCACCATTGGTATTATTATCTCCTGTTTGATTTTCAACTTACTGTAGCGTCTATTTTTTTTTGAACCTATATCATCTTTTTGGTTGATGTTGCAGCAGCACTCTAAAAATTCTTTACTCTCGCTGCCTTGTACCCAAAGCGATATTTAGTATTTTTGTGATTATGTGGGTTGTAAACTTTTTCAGAGGTGGTGTATATGGATAAGACTTCTACGATTCACCTAATCTGCTTAAAACATTGCTTTTAAATAAACATAACAATCAAATATTACTTAGTGTAAACCATAACATGCAAACCACAACATAAATTATAATAACAGGAGGTAGTTTGTAAATGAAAACAGCTAATATAATTGTAAAACAGGGGGCTTTACGTTCCCAACCCTCTTTTATCGGACAAATGATCTCAAACCTCAATTATGGAGAGTCTGTCGAGATATCAAGCCAATCAAACGGCTGGTCAAATGTAAGGGTTATCCGCACAGGACTCAGAGGCTGGCTTCATAACTCGGCATTGTCACAAAAAGCGGTAACCCTTCAATCTGGCGGTTTAAGCGGCACTCACTCTGCAACTGGAGATGAGCTTGCACTTGCAGGCAAAGGATTTAATAGACAGGTGGAGCAGCAGTATCAAGCTAAAAATCCAAATATTGACTTTTCGTGGATTAACAATATGGAGGCTGTAACAATCTCTGACTTTCAGATACAACAATTTTTGCGTGAAGGAGAGGTTGTGCCGGGAGGATATAGATCATGAACCCAAAAAAGATATCTATTTTAAATCAGTTGTCAGAAGAGAGACAGAAGATAAACCAAGAGGATAATAGAGTATCAGAAATTAATAGCATATCAGAGGCTGATCCCTGCAAAAAGATAACAAGAAGAGAAATTTTAGCGGCAGCAGGTAGATACGGTGTGCTTGGGTTGGCAATGATTCCTGTTTCAGCAATAATCAGCGGCTGCCAGACTATGAACGCTGTAACACAGGTCGGGGCACAATTGGGAGCTGCTTCAGGGCTGATATCCTCTTCGCAAGTTCAATCTTTACAGAAAGTCGCTACTGCTACAACTAAAAGTTTTGAAGATTTTACACCAGAACAGGAATACTATATCGGCAGGACTGTAGGGGCAATTATCCTACAAAAGTATAGACCATACACAAACCAGAGTGCTAATCAATATGTTAATATTCTCGGGCAAAGCATATCTCGTGCATCTGATAGACCCCAAACTTATGGAGGCTACCATTTTTTGATTCAAGACTCAAATGAGATAAATGCTCTTGCAGCACCTGGCGGTTTTATATTTGTCACCCGCGGGCTTTTAAGATGCTGCAGAAGCGAAGATGCTTTAGCCGGTGTTCTTGCCCATGAAATCTCCCATGTTCAGGAGAAACATGGAGTACAGGCAATTAAAAAATCGCGAATAACCTCAGCACTTACAACTATTGGAGTTGAAGGTGCAAAAAATTTCGGCTCTTCTGAGCTTGCAAGTTTAACCAGCACATTTGAAGATTCAATTACAGATATCACAAGCACACTTATAAACAATGGATACTCAAGAAGTTTTGAAAATAGTGCTGATGAACATGCTGTAAATATAATGAGGCGGATCGGATATGATCCGCATGGTCTTATTGATATGCTTAAAATTATGCAGACAAGCCTTATATCCGGCAGAAATGATTTTGGTCAAACCCACCCTAAGCCAGCAGACAGAATAGCTATGCTTGAAAAGTCTTTAGGTAGTTTTAGAACCGTTCAAAGCCCGAATGTAAGACAAAAAAGATTTGAACAGGCAAGAAGAAATTTTTGATGAATCTCAAATTACGATTTCTGCGGTATAAATGGATTCAGTCTGTTTTAATAGGGCTTTTTTGTGCCCTCTTTTCCCTCAGCTTATGGCTCTTTGGACTTATGGATATGTGGGAGGGTAAAACATGGGATTGGAGGGCATCTTTAATGGCAGAACCATCATCTTCAACTGATCGTATCTGCCTAATACTTGTCGATCAAACAAGCCTTGAGTGGATGAGTAAAAATAATGGTCTTAATTGGCCCTGGCCAAGAGAGATATACAGCGTAGTTGTAGATTTTTGCAAAAGAGTTCAAGCAAAGGCTTTAGCATTTGACGTGCTTTTTACTGAGCCATCTTCTTACGGTGTTGAAGATGACGCATCTTTTAGTAAATCAGTTGCAGCATATGGCACTGTTGCGTCTGCTGCATTTCTAAAACAGTCGGGCAATCTCTCCGCTTCTATTCAATCTGAATCAACAGATAACAAATTTTTTTCTCCAATTACCCTTAAAGGTTTAAAATCATGGAAAGAGACTCGGGCAGGCAAAGCGTGTCTGTTTACAAACGCTGCAATGCCCATACCTGAACTCGTGCCAGCATCAGCAGTAATCTGCAATGTACAGCAAGAGCCTGATCCTGATGCTATCTACCGCCGTGTACGAATGGTGGGTATCTCAGATAACCAAGTTTTCCCTTGTCTTGGTCTTGGGATATATTTTGTGGGTAAAAATAGAGAGATGCTTAATAGTTCAGACGCTTTTACAGGCACAATCGGACAGGCAGGTTTAAATATTGATAATAGAACCATCAAGTTAGATAAAAAAGGAGAGGCTATACTAAGATATCGCGGACCATCAGGAACCCATAAAACTTACAGTGCAGCATCAATTATTGCATCTGAAATTGAGTTTAGAAATAGAGCGGACAAATCAAATTCTCCAGTTGATTCAGATAGTTTATCCAAAAGTGATCAAGCGTTGGACAAAAAAAACTCATCTATTGATCTGAGTTATTTTAAGGATAAATATGTTTTTTTCAGCTTATCTGCTCCTGGACTTTTTGATCTTCGCTCCTCTCCTGTTGATAGTGTCTATCCCGGAGTTGAAATACAGGCAACTATTTTAGACAACTTTCTTGAAGACGATTTTATTCGTGATGTTCCTAAATATTCAGCATCATTGTTCGCTATACTCTGTTCAATAATCTGTGCCGTTTGTATCTCATATGTTAAAGGAGTTATCCCATTAATTTTTATAGCAGGTGCATCAGTTATAATTCCAGCCTCTATTTCAGTTATTCTCTACGTTGCAGGTTTCTGGCTTCCGCTTGTAGTTCAGGAGACAGCAGTGGTTCTTACAGTTATCTTCTCTCTTGGACTCAACTATCTTCATGAAGGTCGTCAAAGACGATTTATAAAAAACGCATTTAGTCAATATCTCAGCCCTGTTTTTATTGAGCAGTTGATCGAACATCCTGAAAAGCTCAAACTTGGCGGAGAACGTAAAGAGCTGTCTATATTTTTCTCCGATCTTGAAGGGTTTACATCAATCTCTGAAAGGCTCTCTCCTGAAGAACTTACCTCTCTTCTTAATAAATACCTATCTGCCATGACCGAAATTATCCACCAAGAGGGAGGAACTGTAGATAAATACGAAGGAGATGCCATAATTGCATTCTGGAACGCTCCTCTTGATGTACCAGATCATGGAGCGTGTGCTGTGCGTGCTGCCTTAAGATGCCAGCGGAAACTTGCTCAAATAAATCCAGAAATGAAACAGGTAGTAGGTGCTGATATGCGTATGAGAATCGGATTAAATACTGGAGTTGTTGTGGTTGGAAATATGGGTTCTCATTCAAGATTTGACTACACAATGCTTGGAGATTCAGTAAACCTTGCAGCAAGACTTGAAGGGGCAAACAAGCAGTTTGGAACTTACACAATGATCTCAGAGGCTGCACGAAAGGCAGTTGATTTAAACAGTGAACAAAATAAAGCTGATAGTAGCGAATTTGCGTTTAGAGAGATAGCAAGGCTTGCTGTTGTAGGTAAAAAAGAGGCTGTTGTTGTGTTTGAACCAATGTTTCCAGACCAGTTTAAAGCAAAACAAGAGATTTACAATACATACGATATGGCATTACAGCTTTTTTATAAAGCAAAGTTTCAATCTGCTATGGAGCTGTTCACTGCAATTTCTGATAACGATCCTCCAGCATCAGCATATATGAAAAAATGTCGTGAGCTTATCTTACATAATATTGATCCAGATTCAGATTGGAATGGCGTATGGACTATGACCAGTAAGTAATTTATCCAAAATATAAACAACAACTTTAGGGTTTATAAATTTTAGGTTTATACGTTTTCCCTTTAAGTGGAATAAATTTTGCTCTTATTTTGGTTATGCTCAAAGAAGGAATAAAAAAGAGCAGTTTTTAATCGGTCAGGTGATAATTATCTTTACAGTTGCGGAATATATTTGCCTTAAGATGTCAACTATTTTTCCATTGATTGAGGTTTTAGTATGACGATGAATTTCAACAAAATCCACTCCATAAGATTCAAACTGATTGCCAGCCTTATTGTTGTCTCTCTATTTATTGGTTTGATATCTATTCTTGTTGGAGGAAATCTACTTTATAAATCAGTGCTTGATGAAGCCAATAATCGCATTCGGCAGGATTTAAATGTCGCTCGTGTTATATATGATGAAAAAACTTACTCTATCAGTTTGGCGTTAGAGGTCGCTGCATCTTCTCCTGAATTTAAAAGGGCAACTTTAATTTATGAAGATAAGGCTCTTTTGACTGAACTTATAGACGAGTTGGTTAATATGCTCAAACTTGACTTTGCAGGAGTAACTAATATTTATGGAAAAGTTATCAGCAGATATGGATATAATGATAAAGATTCTGAAAAAAATCCTATTATAAGCTCTAATCCTTTTGTGCTCAGCGTGATTAAAAATAGAAACAGCATTGCTGGAACAGTTGTGATTGATTACGATAGATTATTAGCTGAAAATCCTCTGTTAGTAGAAAAAGAAGATATTAAAGAGGCGAATGCGTCTGAACTAAACAGCGGTTCAAGCCAAAAGATGGCTGCATTAACAATCGGAGCGGCTGTTCCGATTATTGTCAACGGCAGAGCAGCAGGCGTTATATATGGAGGATTTTTACTAAACAGAGATAGTGGGATTGTTGATAAAATCGGCGAAACTGTCTTTAAAAACGAAATGTATAAAGAGCGGAATATCGGCACAGCTACGATATTTTATAATAATCTGAGAATTGCCACCAGCGTGAAAGACTCTTCTGGAAATCGGGCTTTAGGAACTTTTGCCTCTAAAGAGGTGACATTAAGGGTTCTTGAGCAGGGCGAGCGGTGGACAGACAGAGCAAAAGTTCTTGATGACTGGTATATCACTGCCTATGAACCTATTACAGATATAAATAAAAATAGAGTTGGAATGTTGTACGTAGGAGTGCTTGAAGCTAAATATTTAGATTTGCGTGCAAAGGCTGTCTCTGTTTTTTCAGCCATTACACTGGCAGGAGTGTTTGTTGCTATTGCTTTAGGGTGGCTTTTTACCGGTCGGATAATGAGTCCTGTAAGCCATCTGATTCGTGCAAGCTCAGAGATTTCAGGGGGAAACTTTTCTCCTGATATAGGTCCCATATCTAAAGACGATATCGGAGAGTTGCAAAAAAATTTTCTGATTATGTCGCAGGCTTTGCAAGAGCGGGAAAAACGGCAGAAAGCTGAGAGCGAAATCCGCCTGATTCAATCGGAAAAACAGGCAAGCGTGGGCAAGCTCGCTGCTGGAGTTGCACATGAGATAAACAATCCGCTTACAGCAGTTCTTACATTTACACATCTGATTTTAAGGAGAGACGATTTAGATGATGAGGTTCGATCTGATTTAGAGACAGTTGCAGCCCAGACTGAAAGGGTAAGAAACATCGTCAAAAGCCTGCTCGATTTTTCACGTCAGACAGCACTTTCTACAGAACCCACAGATGTAAACCAGCTTATTGAACAAAGTGTTAAATTAATGGAAAATCAAGCTCTTATGAAAGGAGTCGATCTTAAATTCAAAGGCGATAATACGCTGCCTCTTTTTATGCTGGATCGCAATCAATGCAGCAGCGTCTTTATAAACATGATTATCAACGCATTAGATGCAACATCTTCCGGCGGAAAGATCGATATTGAGGCAAAAAAAAGCACGCTGAACGACAAGAGCGGTGTTGAGATTCTATTTTCCGATACAGGAAGCGGAATTTTACAGGAACATATCAGTAGAATCTTTGACCCATTTTTTACCACAAAAGAGGTAGGAGCAGGCACTGGGCTTGGTCTGTCTGTATCTGCCGGAATTATCCAGCGTCATGGCGGAACAATAAAAGTTTATTCAAAACCAGATGTTGGAACAATATTCACCATCTGGCTTCCCCATAAATCTTCTGATGAGGCTGCAAAATCAGATACACATAAAGAGGTCTGAATATGAAAGTGCTGATAGTAGATGATGATCTTATTGTTATTAAAAGCTGTAGCAGGGTTCTCCAATCAGAGGGGATAGAGATTTCTACTGCTCAGACAGTAGGTTTGGCTGAATCTCTTCTTATTGATGATAATTTTGATCTTATGCTGACTGATATTAAAATGCCGGGTCAAGATGGTTTTGAAATGATAAAATGTGCAAAACGAATACGACCTGATATGCCTATTCTGATGATGACTGGATATCTGACATCAGAAACTATCTCAAAAATTAGAGGTTTAGGCGTAAAAAACTATATAGCAAAACCTTTTACACCAGAAGAGCTTATTCAATCTGTTAGGGCAAGCTTAAACAACGCTGCCCAAAATTATGGAGGAGTATCCAAATGAAAGAGACAATGTTGATTATAGACGATGATACAGCAGTATTAACATCATGCCAGCGTATTTTTAAACAAGAGGGGTTTGAAGTTACTACCACTACAAATCCGTTAGAGGGACTTGGACTTGCAGCCAATAAAAAATATACGATCATTCTTTGTGATTGGCAGATGCCGGAGATTGACGGATTGAATGTGGTTACAAGACTTGAGACAGAAGCCCCAGATAGTGCTGTGGTTATGATAAGCGGTTATCCATCTGTTGATAGAGCAACTGAGGCAATGAAGCGTGGTGCAATGGATTACCTGCCAAAGCCGTTTACGCCAGAGGAGATATCTTCGGCTGTCCGCAAGGCAATTAATGCGAAATTGGGGCAGGAGAAAAAAACTATAACCATGTTTGAAAAGATGCTTGAGAAATTTCCTACCCAGAGCATGGACGATAAAGGACCAAAGATAATTGCAGAGACAGTAGCACAGACAGTTGGAGTTGCAAAAGCTACATCGCCATGGCTCTCTCTATTTGTGTTAGGAATGATGGCTGGAGCTTATATCGGTTTTGGAGGGCTTTTTTCTACCACAATAACCTTTGATATGCCCGCATCTTTGGGGCTTGGTCTAAAAAAGCTGCTCTCTGGTGCAGCCTTCAGCCTTGGTCTGATGCTTGTAGTAATTGCAGGTGCAGAACTATTTACAGGAAATAATCTTATGGTCTCAAGTGTCATTACAGGTCGGGTTACATTGAGCAAGGTACTTGCAAAGTGGGCGGTAGTATATACAGCAAACTTTGTAGGCTCAATTATATTAGCACTTTTATTCTATTTTTCAGGGCTGTGGAAAACAGGCAATAACGGATTAGCAGAAGCATCTGTAAAAATAGCATATGCTAAGGTTCATCTAAATTTTGGCGAGGCTTTAATCCGTGCAATAGGCTGCAACTGGATGGTCTGTTTAGCCGTTTGGATGGCTCTTGCTGCACGTCAGACAGTCAGTAAAATTTTAGCCATTTTCTTCCCTATCATGGGATTTGTTGCAATAGGATTTGAACACTGTATTGCCAATATGTATTTTATTCCGGTAGGTATTTTTCTTAGTAAATGGGCTGGTGTTGCACCTGAAGGTATTGATGTAAATACAATAACTTGGGGAGCTTTTGTAGTGAACAATTTAGTTCCAGTAACTATCGGCAACACCATCGGAGGAGTTGTGTTTGTGGGACTTGGCTACTGGGGTGCATATCTTAGACCAACCCAATAAACGTTGCATAATGTGTTGCAGATTAAGTTGTGCAATATAATTAATATTCAATTATCCACTGATATCAAGCCTTTTCAATCCATTTTATAACAATAAATCTTATTATGTTGCACCACTGCAACATAATAAGAGCAACAATATTCTCTCCTAACTCTCCAGTTATTTATCATATTAAATAAATAGTATTAAAAATCAGAGTGTTATATTTATTTATAATGTGTGGTATCGTTTATGCAATACAGTTATATTAATAGATTAATATAATATTTGTATTTGAATACGATTCATTTGCTTATAGCTATTTATATATTTAGATAGAGATATCTTAAATAGCCTGAATATTTAAACAGGCTGTACACCAGAGGAGAGTAGCTTTTAAAACCATGAAACCAGAAGCTGCAAATATAAAGGTTCTGATTGTGGATGATGATCCTGAAATGGGAATTTTTCTATCAACAGTTCTTGCAAACAGCGGCTTTATTCCCGTTATTGCTGACAATCGAGCAGAGGCAATGGACAAAGCTCTGTTGGAAAATCCCGCTCTTATCATTTTAGATGTAATGATGTGTAGTAAGGAGAATCTTTATATAAATATCCGCCAAGATAAAAGATTTCAAGATATTCCGATTATTATTCTCTCTGCTTTGTCAATAAATACAATGTTTTATTTTCAAGGATATGAAAGCTCTAACTTCGGCTGCCGCGTACCTCAGCCAGAGGCATATATAGAGAAACCACCAGAAGCAGATGATTTAATCAATACTGTGAATAAACTTATCAACACCCAAATCCAAAAAAGGTGATACCATGTCTGTCAAGATTGGCTTTTACATTTGTCATTGCGGAATTAACATTGCTTATAAGGTTCGGGTTGAGGAGGTTGCAGCATTTGCCAGCAAGCTCAGAAATGTTGTGGTTGCCCGAGATTACAAGTTCATGTGCTCTGATCCCGGGCAGGAGATGATTGAGCGGGATATAAGAGAGATGGGGCTTAACCGTGTTGTTGTTGCATCTTGTTCTCCCCGCCTGCACGAAAAGACATTTAGAGGAGCATGTGCAAGAGCTGGATTAAACCCTTACTATTTTCAGATGGCATCAGTCAGAGAGCAGGTGTCATGGGTAACTTTAGATGAAGATGAGGCGACCCGGAAAGCAAAATCCTTAGCTGCTGCTGCTATCAACCGCGTCAACTTCCACGAACATCTTGAGAGCAGGAGCGTAAATGTCCACCCTGATATTATGGTTGTTGGTGCTGGAATTGCTGGAATGCAGGCAGCTCTTGATATTGGCAGCTCTGGACACAAGGTTTGGCTTGTGGAAAAAGAGACAACTGTGGGCGGACACATGCTTCAGTTTGACAAAACCTTTCCAACTCTTGACTGTGCAGCCTGCATTGGAACACCTAAGATGGTAGAGGTTGCACAGAATCAGAATGTAAAACTTCTCTCTTACAGCGAAGTAAAAGAGGTTTCAGGATATATCGGCAACTTTACAGTCAAGGTTGTAAGAAAGCCAAGATATGTAACAGAAGGAATCTGCACAGGCTGCGGTGAGTGCGTAAAGGTCTGTCCTGTTTCAGTGCCGAGCGAATGGAACGAAAATCTTTCAGATAGAAATGCGATCTATCGTGCATTTCCGCAGGCAGTGCCGATTACTTTCTGCATTGATAAACGAGATCGTGCTCCATGTGTCCACGGCTGCCCTGCTGGAACAAATGTTCAAGGATATGTGCAGATGATCAAGCAAAAAAAGTATCAGCAAGCATATCAGATTATCCGCGAAAAATTGACTCTGCCCGGAGTTCTTGGACGGGTATGCCCGCATCCTTGTGAAGATGTATGCAGACGCAATGAGGCAGATGAGCCGATAGCAATCAGGGATTTAAAGAGATTTGCAGCGGATCAGGTTGACATTGATAATCTGCCTATACCAGAAATTGAGAATAAACCACAAAAGGTTGCAGTTATCGGCTCTGGTCCAGCGGGTCTTACGGTTGCACACGATTTACGGCTCAAAGGGTATGCAGTAACAATATTTGAGGCTCTTCCAAAACTTGGCGGAATGTTAAGAGTCGGCATTCCAGATTATCGTCTGCCTCCTGAAATTTTAGATAAAGAGATCAACTATATCTTGCGTCTTGGAGTGGAGGCAAAAACAGGTGTAAAATTTGGAAAAGATATAACTCTGCAAGATTTGGAGCAAGATGGTTTTTCAGCCATTTTTATGGGAATAGGGGCACATGACAGCCTTAAAATGGGAATTGAGGGGGAAGATTTTGTATCAAATAATAAACCTTCACAGTTAAATAACTCTGCTGAAAATCTTGATAACACTAACAATAACGGGCTTATAGATGCGGTTACTTTTTTAAGAGAGATTAATCTTGGGCAAAGCAGCCAGAAAGAGAAAGATTTAGAACAGACAAATAAAATAGCTATTGGAAATCATATCGTAGTTATCGGAGGCGGAAATGTGGCTATTGATGCTGCACGAGTCGCAAAAAGGCTTGGTGCAAAGAGCGTTGAGATTGTTTATCGCCGTACAGAAGGAGAGATGCCTGCATACAAAGACGAAATTGACGGAGCAAGAGAGGAAGGGGTTAAATTTAGATTTCTCACCGCACCAATACGAATTGTCAGAGAAAATGGTAAAGCTACTGGTATTGAGTGCCTTACGACTGAACTTGGTCCCCCTGACGCAAGCGGCAGAAGACGTCCTGTTCCTGTCAAAGATTCTGATTTTATAATCTCATGCGATACTGTGATTCCAGCGATTGGTCAGCAGACAGACGCTTCATGGGCAGGCAGTATTCCTGATTTGGATTGGTCAAAACGCAAAACTATATCAGTCAATCAAAATACAATGCAGACTTCTATTCCAAATATTTTTGCTGCCGGCGATGCAGTAACAGGTCCGGCAACAGTTGTTGAGGCAGTTGCAACCGGTCATAAAGCAGCATCTGGAATTGAGGCATTTATTGAAAGTTTGGCAGACGAGATTACAAATTCATCTTTATCAACAAAATCAAAATCTCAATCAATAAAATCTGATAAAATTATAAATAACCAGAAAAAAAGGGATAGCTATAAAGAGACAGAGAAAATTATAGATACTCATAAATATAAAAATACAGATGAAGACTATAACAAAATCCCAAAAGATATGGATTACGAGCCAAGAGAAATACTGCCCCACCTGAAACCTGAAACCCGTGCAACATCATTTATTGAAGCTGCAACAGGATTTACAGAAGAGCAGGCGATCCGTGAAGCTGAGAGATGTTTGAACTGCGGAGTCTGCTGCGAGTGCATGGAGTGCGTAAAAGTCTGCGAACCCAAAGCTATCAACCATTTTATGAAACCAGAAGAGCTTACCATAAAGGTAGGTGCAATAATTATGGCAACCGGCTATGATTTGATGAATCCTGAACCTATGAAGCAGTATGGTTACGGCAAATATCCCAATGTCTTTACAAGTCTTGAGTTTGAACGGTTAAGCAATGCCACAGGTCCAACTGGCGGGAAAATCTTGATAAGAGATAATAAGATTGACCGTTCGCAAAGTAGGGAATTTAAACAGCAGAGCAAAGAATTTATACGAGAACCAGAGAGCGTTGCAATTCTCCACTGCATAGGAAGCCGTGATGTAAATTATCACGAATACTGCTCAAGGGTCTGCTGCATGTACGCTCTTAAATATACACATCTTATCAAGGAAAAGGTCGGGCATCATGTAAAGGTCTATGATTTTTACATTGACCAGCGGTGTTACGGCAAAGGATATGAAGAGTTTTACCGCCGCTGCCAAGAAGAGGGAACAACGTTTATAAGAGGAAAAGTCGCAGAGATTACAGATCAGGCGATCCGTCCTGACGAAAAAGGAAAACTTGTCTGCATTGCTGAAGATACCCTGCTGGGTAGATTGATACGAATTCCAGTTGATATGGTGGTTCTCTGTTCAGCTATGGAGGCAAGAGAGAGTGCGTCAGAAGTTGGCAGGATTTTTGGTGTTAATCAGGGTGCAGATGGATTTTTCCTTGAAGAACACCCCAAACTTGGACCGCTCAACACTGCAACAGACGGAATTTTTTTGGCTGGTGCGTGCCAGTCTCCAAAAGATATTCCTGATACAGTTGCACAGGCATCAGGTGCATCGTCAAAAGCACTTTCGCTTGTTACAAGAGGCGTGGTTGAAGTTCCATCAACAATATCATGGATTGACCCTGATATCTGTGCAGGCTGCAAAACATGTATAGGGCTTTGTCCTTATACTGCAATAGAATTTGATGAGAGAAGAAAGGTCTCGGTTGTTAATGAGGCGTTGTGCAAAGGGTGTGGAAGCTGTGCAGGATTCTGTCCAAGCGGGGCGGCACAGGTAAGGCACTTTAAAGAGAGTCAGGTATTTGCAGAGCTTGACGGGTTGTTTGATACTTTGCAGGCAGTTGGAATGTAATAAATAAAAGGAGAATAGAAAATGAGCAATTTTGAACCTGTTATTGTAGCGTTTGTATGCAACTGGTGCACATATACAGCAGCAGACCTTGCTGGAACTTCACGACTCAGCTATCCTAAAAATATCAGAATGATTCGTCTTATGTGCACAGGCATGGTTGATACTCAGTATATTATCAAGGCATTTTTGGAAGGTGCTGATGCGGTTTTGGTAAGCGGCTGCCACCCGGGAGACTGCCACTATATGAACGGCAACTATAAGGCAAGAAGAAGAATCAAGCTGTTAAAGGAGATTCTGCCGCAATTTGGTTTTGAACCAGAAAGGCTCAGGCTTACGTGGATTGGAGCAAGCGATGGTATTCAGTTTGCAGAGGTGATGAGAGAACTTACCGCTCAGATCAAGGCTTTAGGACCAAGTGCTGCAAAAGGTAAAATGATAATTTAGATCAACATGATATAAATGAAACGTGAATCTCTGCTTAAATAAAATACGATATTTACCAGATTATGGAGAAAAACCATGACAACAACAGCAAAAATAGAGATAACAGAGGGTGATATCCTCTCAAATATAAGAGAATTTCTCAAAAAAGTTCTTCAGACAGAAGAGATAAATGCAATGCTTGTGCCTCAACATCTGCAATCTAAAAATGTAATAATGCCTGTTCTGATAACTGACCCTGAACAGATAAACAGTGCTGACCCTCTCTCTCCTGCTTTTCCGTTAAATGCAGCAAATCTTGTGTCAAGACTTACCAGAAAACAGGCAGGAGGCAAAATTGCGGCAGTTCTCCGCCCTTGCGAAATTCGTGCATTTATAGAGCTTGTCAAACTCAATCAAGGCTCAACTGACGAGCTTGTAATCATAGGCGTTGACTGCTTCGGGGCTTATTCAAATAATGATTATCGTATGCTTGCTAAAAAAACTTCTGATAACACCTCTGCTGAAAAAGATTCTTCGCAAATCAATGATTCAGATTTATCAATAAAAATTAATAACGAACATTTATCCTCTGCCTGCAAAGCGTGCGAACACCCAATTCCATACAGTGCTGATATTTTGATTGGGCTTTTTGGCGTGGATACTAATAAAAATCTGCTTGTTCAAGCACTTACGCCAAAAGGAGAATCTCTGCTTAAACTTCTTAAACTTCCTGATTGGGAAGAGCCAGAAGATCGTAAGACAGCAATAGATGCTTTAATCGCTGAGAAAAAAGCGTATCGAGACAAGATGTTTTCACAGACAGCAGAGGAGACAAATAATCTTGATAAATTGACAGAGTATCTTTCAGGTTGCGTCAACTGCTACAATTGCAGGGTTGCCTGTCCTGTATGCTACTGCAAAGAGTGCGTTTTTGTAACTGATGTGTTTAAACATGAGCCAGCACAATACTTGCAATGGGCATCAAGAAAAGGTGCTGTTAAAATGCCGACTGATACCCTTTTCTACCACTTAACCCGTTTAGCCCACATGAGCACAGCCTGCGTAGGCTGCGGGCAGTGTTCAAATGTCTGCCCAAACGATATTAAAGTTATGGAGCTTTTTAGAACAGTTGCACACCGAACCCAGAAGGCATTTGATTATGAGGCTGGAAGAAGTTTTGATGAAGCTCCTCCTCTTTCAGAGTTCAGGGAAAAGGAGTTTCCAGAGGTTGTGGGGATAAAATGAGTCTAATCTACTTTAATATAAATTCTGTAGGTGCGGGCATTACATCTAAACCCCATAAAACGCAAAAAGGCTAAAGACCATGAATAATAAAACAGCAGAGAAAAATGATAATATCGGTAAAGTTCTGGTTGTCGGGGCAGGAATAAGCGGTATTCGTTCTGCATTGGATTTGGCTGAATCTGGCTATAAAGTTGTCCTTGCAGAAAAAACGCCTCATATCGGCGGTATTTTGAGCAGATTGGACTACCAGTTTCCAAATGACAGATGCGGAATGTGCAAAATGCTACCTACTGCAAACAGAGATTCTGCTTCTCAATACTGTCTTAGAAAAGGGCTTTTTCACGACAATATTGAGATACTTCTCTCAAGCGAACTTATCTCTCTTGAAGGTGAGGCAGGAAGTTTTAAGGCAGCTTTTCGCAGCAAACCATCATTGATTCAGGCTGATCTCTGCATTGGGTGCGCAGAGTGTGCAAAGGTGTGTCCTGTTGAGGTGCCTGACAGCTTTAACAGCGGCTTTTCAATGCGAAAAGCTGTCTATCTGCCTGTGCCACACAAAATTCCCAATACATTTATGATAGATACAGATTCATGCACCAAATGCGGAGCTTGCGAACCAGTCTGTCCGACTAAGGCGATAAGATTTTCAGATCAAGGACGAAAAAAGTTTAATATTTTAGTTGTTGATGATGAGCTTATTGTCCGTGATTCTCTTAAAGAGTGGCTTGAAGATGAAGGCTATTCCGCAGATATGGCAGAGTCTGGCAAAGATGCCTTAGAAAAGCTCTCTAAAAAGAGTTATCATCTGATGCTGATTGATATCAAGATGCCTGAAATGGACGGCGTAACAGTTCTTAAAAAAGCAAAAGAGCAGTTCCCAAATCTTGAAGTTCTGATGATGACAGCTTATGCAACCGTTGAAACTGCGGTTGGTGCGATGAAGCTCGGGGCTATGGATTATCTGTTAAAACCGTTTGACACTGAATCGGTGCTTCCAAAAATTGGTGGCATATACGAAAATTTTCAAAATCAAAACGCACGGATTGTTGAAGCTCAGGCAGTTATATTGTCGTGCGGAGTTGATTTTTATAATCCAGCAGAGGGGAAAAATACCTATGGATATGGTCTCTATCCAAATGTTGTAACAAGTCTTGAGTTTGAGAGAATTGTAAGCGGCACAGGTCCTACAATCGGGAAACTTATCAGACCATACGATAAAAAGCCCATACAAAAAATCGCATGGTTTCAATGCACAGGCTCAAGAGATTTGCAGATAAAAGCTGATTTCTGCTCATCTGTCTGCTGCATGTATGCAGTAAAAGAGGCTCTGCTTGCAAAACGAGAGACAGACGGCAAGGCGGAGACAGTTATATTTTATATGGATATGCGAACTTTTGGCAAAAGTTTTCAACGATACAGAGATGATGCAGAGAAAGAGTATGGAGTAAAGTTTGTAAATGCAAAAGTGCATTCAGTAAATCCTGATTTAAATAATAGTTCCTGCGATTTGGTTATCAGATATATTGACTCTAATGGTGCTGTCCATGACGAAACGTTTGACATGATTGTTCTGCCAGTGGGTCAGAGACCTTCAAAAGATTCTAATAAACTATCTGAAATTACAGGCATAGCTTTAAATTCATCAGGATTTGCAGAGACAGTGCCGTTTTTTACGGCTCAAACTTCAAAAAACGGAATTATGGCTGGCGGTTCGTTTACTGGATTTAAAGATATAAGCGACTCTGTAATTCAGGCTTCTGCTGCTGCAATGAGTGCAGCAAATGCGGTTATAGCTGCGGGTAAAGTTCGTATAGGCGACAGCGTTGAAGCATCAGGCTGCGGCACAATGTCCAAAAATATTTCGGCATCAAGCGGCGGATCGATGTCCAAAAATATCTCGGAATCAGGCAGCGAAACAAAAACTAACTATGAACACAGTGATATTTCATCAGAGCTTTTACGAGAACCTCCGCGTATAATGGCAGCTTTATGCAGATGCAGCGGCACGATGTCCGAATACTTGAATGAGTCGGATATCTCTAAGCGTTTAAAAATTTCCCCTGATGTGTCTGACGTTGTTTTTGTTGACCGCTTATGCACTCTTGAGGGCTGGAAAGATTTGGTTAATCAGATTAAAGCCTGCAATCCAAACAGGTTAGTAGTTGGTGCGTGTATGCCGTATCTTTACAACCGTAAATTTAGAGAAGCTGGATCAGAAGCTGAAACTGGTCTTAATTCTGCTCTTGTCGGCGTTGCAGATATCCGCTCTTTAGCGTATCAAAATCAAGAAGAAGATGTTGTTTTAAGAAGCATGAACCTTGAAATTGCAAAAGTTAGATGGATTAACCCAGAAAATCTGCCCGCAGCCTTTGTAACAAAGACTGCTCTTGTTATTGGAGGCGGAATTGCCGGCATGACAGCAGCACTTTCAGTTTCAGAGAGCGGGTTTAAAGTCTATTTAATTGAAAAATCTGATAAATTAGGCGGAAATATCAAAATATTTAAACAGACAATAGAGGGCTATCAGGTTCAAAATTTTCTTGCAGATACTATCCAAAAAGTTGAAAAACACCCGTTGATTGAGATTCATACTCAAACTGAAGTTATAGCATCTTTTGGAGAGGTTGGGCATTTTCTCACCACAATTGAAAGCATAATCAAAAATGGAAAAAACGACTCTAAAGGGATAGATGAAAATCAAACAAAAGAGGTTCAAACCATTGAACATGGAGTGGTTATTTTAGCAACTGGCGGAAGAGAGGCACAGATAAAATCTTATGGTTATGGATTAAATCACGCTAATATTGACGGGCAGGATGCAAATATTAGTCAAAATTCAAATATTGGTCAAGATACAGACAGTAATGCTCAAGATAGAGACAAAGCAGGGACGAACGGACAGACATCTCTACGTTCTATTATGACCCAGCTTGAATTTGAAAAGAGTATAGGTGATGCAGCTTTAAAACCTGAATCTCTATCTTCAGTTGTGATGATTCAATGTGCTGGAACGCGTGAAGAGCCGAGAAACTATTGCAGCCGCGTATGTTGTGCAACGGCGTTAAGACAGGCTCTATTTCTCAAAAAAGAGAATCCTGAGATAAGCATAACAATTTTATACCGCGACATAATGAGCTATGGATTTAGTGAGACTTATTACACTCAGGCAAGACAGGCTGGAATTTTGTTTATCCGATACACGCCTGATCGCAAACCAGTAGTTAATTTAACAAACAGCGATTATTTAGAAGAAAATATTCTGAAAAATAGTGATGTGAATGATAATACCGATATTGGCGTTAATGATAACACCCAAAATAAAGTCTCTGTAAGGTGTTTTGAGCCGATTATCGGGCAGGATATTGAAATAGAGGCTGATGTCGTGGTGCTTGCTGCTGGTGTTGTGCCGAATCTCCCTGTTCATCTTGCTGCCTCTTTTGGTGCTTCGATTGACAGAGACGGCTTTTTTGAAGAGGTAGAATCTAAATGGCGTCCAGTTGATTCGTTAAAAGAGGGGATATTTGCCTGCGGTCTTGCCCATTCGCCAAGAAATATTCCTGAATCAATCGCAACTGCACAGGCAGCAGCCCAAAGAGCAGCGAGAATATTATCAAATAGTGAAATGGTATCAGGCAGAATTACGGCACAGGTTCGTTATAGTATATGCAGTTTATGCGGGCTTTGCATTGAAACTTGTCCTTATGGTGCAAGAAGTTTTGACCTTGAGCATGCAAAGGTGCTTGTCAATCCTGTAATGTGTCAAGGTTGCGGAGCTTGTGCGTCTGTCTGTCCAAATAAGGCATCAGTGGTTGACGGCTTTTCCAGCCAGCAGGTTTTTGAAATGATAGATGCGGTTCTCGTATAATAGATAATACAATTTTAATTCAGGATAAAAAATATGAGCCAAACATCACAAAATAACGGTGGTTTAATTGCGATTCAGGAAATGCTAAGTGCCTGTATTCAGTGCGGAACATGCACGGGATCGTGTCCTAATGCGTTTGCAATGGATAAAACGCCTCGCCATTTATGGCGTATGGTGCTGATGGAATATACTGACGAAATTTTTAAGACCCACACATTTGATCTATGCTCAACCTGTTATACCTGCACTCTCCGCTGTCCTCGCGGGCTTCCTCTGACAGAGGCAATGTCAGCTCTTAAACAGATTGCTGCACAGTCAGATCAGACTAAAGAGAATCAGGCAAGATATCGTAAAAGCGTTCTGTTCTATCGCAACTTTATTGAAAGCGTCCGCCGTCATGGGCGGGTGAGAGAATCAGAATTTATGACTCTTTATTTTGCAGCGTTGAAAAATCCGCTTGTTCCGTTTCAGTTTGCACCGCTTGGAATACGGCTGATGAGAAAAGGCAAAATTTCCATTCAGATTCCTTCTGAAGGCAGCCATCCGCTTGAGTCAATTTTCAACAAAGTTGAAGAGATGGAAGGTGTTAAAAATGAATAATCTTGCTGCAAGTAGAGACGCATGGCTGTGCGTCTCTACAGTTTAATATCATACAGCAGAGAATTTACAACAAAGGAGGTGATACCCATGAAAAAGCTCATTATCGGCATAATGTTTGTTTTGCTTACAGCAGGTGTGTTATTTGCTGAAGGCGGACAGAATCAAGGAACTACAGGCTCTGGAACAACATCAACTGGTTCTGATTCTCAAGGCAGTGGTTCGCAGTCGCGTTCAGGCAGGTAGTAGTTTTATTTTGGGGAGATGCAGGTCAGTTCTATTTTTCGTGCTAAAGGAGACAACTTATGAAATATTCCTATTATCCAGGGTGCTCTTTGGAAGGAACCGCAATGGAATACGACATTTCCACAAGGGCGTTGATGAAGGCTCTTGGATGCAAACTTGAGGAGATTGAGGATTGGACATGCTGCGGCGCGAGTGCGGCTGAGTCTTTAAGTCATCTATTATCTTTAGCTCTTCCGGCTCGCAATCTTGCCCTTGCTGAGAAATCAGAAGATTGTAAAGATATTCTTGTTCCATGCAGTGCCTGTTATCTCAATCTAAAAAAGGTTGAAGAGAAGACAAAAAAAGATGCAGACCTTAGAGAACAGCTTAACGCTATCTTGAGTGAAACTGGTTTAAAGCTGACAGGAAAAGTTAAAGTTCGTCATCTGCTTGATATTCTTGCGGTTGATGTTGGAGCTGATGCAGTTGGTAAATTGGTTAAAAAACATAACGGCGTTGATGTAAACAGCACAAAAAAGCGGTTTGACGGGTTTACGTTTGCACCATACTACGGCTGTCAATGTTTAAGACCATATATTGTTTTTGATGATCCTGAATCTCCCCATTCAATGGATAGTTTGATTGAGGCAACTGGAGCTAAAGTCCACAAATGGTCAATGGGTGCAAAATGCTGCGGTGCTTCTCATATAAATACTGACCCTGATGTTAGTTTAAATTTAGTAAAAGATATTTTGCAGGCTGCCAAAGGAGCAGACGCAATTATAACTGTCTGCCCCATGTGCCAGATGAACCTTGAAGCATATCAGGATAAAATCTCTTCTATGTGCAATACGGATTTGAAAATTCCAGTTCTCTATCTTACCCAGCTTCTTGGATTGGCTTTAGGGTTGTCTGACAAAGATATCAGGCTTGATTTAAATCTGTCTCCTTTTTTTACTCAATCTAAGTTATGAAATAGTTGTTAATTTTAGAATGCCGGACAAATCATGTTAAAATATTTACGCCACAGTCTTGTATCCAAACTTATTGGAGCAGTTGGTCTTACTCTGCTTATATCTATATCTTTATGGGCATATTTTAATATCCAATCCCAAAAGACAAAGATAATGGAAAATATAGTTGCCGGCACGAACCGCTTGAGTGCAACTATAAAACTCGGCACCCATTATGCCATGATGCTCAACTCTCGTGATGACATCGACCAGATTATCAACAATATCGCAAAGCTCAAAGAGATTGAGAATATAAGGATTTATAACAAGTTAGGTCAGATAAAGTTTTCAAACAGAGTTACAGAAAAAGAGAGCGTAACCAACATAAAGGCTGAAGCGTGCGATATCTGCCACCACTCAGACCCGCCTTTAACAACTTTAGAGCTTTCAGAGCGAACCAGAATATTTAACTCTCCCGAAGGCTATCGTATGCTTGGGATTATTGAGCCTATTGTCAATGAACCGGGCTGCTCAACAGGTGAGTGCCACGTCCACCCTGAAGATAAAAAGATTTTAGGGGCAATTGATGTGGTTGTATCGCTTGCTGATACAGATAAAGATATATTTGCAATTGAACGGCAGATGATAACTCTTGCTCTGTTTGTTTTTATTATCAGCTCTGCTATTATTTTTATTTTTGTTCTTAAATTTGTCAATGAACCTGTGAAAAGATTGATTGACGGAACTCGGAGAATTGCAGGCGGAGACTGTTCAGGCAGAGTTGAGATATGTCAAGATGACGAGATGGGGCAGCTTGGTGATGCTATCAACCAGATGGGGCAGAAAATCGGCGAAAAGCAGAACGAGCTTAATTCTCAACGAGATGAGTATCAGAGGTTGTTTGAACTTGTTCCCTGTTTTATTACTGTTCAGGATAGAAATTTTAAGCTGCTAAAATATAATCAAGATTTTGCACTAAGTTTTAATCCTAAACCTGATGATTTCTGCTATCACGCCTACAAGGGAAGAGACAAAAAATGCGAAAACTGTCCTGTTGAAAAGACCTTTGCAGATGGAAAATCTTATTACAGTGAAGAGAGCGGCTTAAATAAAGAGGGAATGCTTACCTATTGGATTGTTACAACATCGCCGATACGCAATTCAGAAGGTGAGATTGTGGCAGCAATGGAGATGTGTTTGGATATTACGCCAAGAAAACTTTTAGAGCAGAAACTCGAGCGATCTGAAAAGAAATATTATGCAATTTTTAACAACATTCCAAATCCAGTTTTTGTATTGGATATGAACACTCTTGAAATTTTAAACTGTAATGAGAGCGTTGCAACAGTTTATGGTTATGATAAATATAAAATAATCATGACCTGCTTTACAAATCTCTTTCTTGAATCTGAAAGAGCGCATTTTGAAGAAGAGATAAGAAAATCCTCTTTTATCAATCAGGCTCGTCAAATTTGCAGCAACGGCGATACAATATATGTAAATATAAGAATTTCTCCTTCTGAATATGGAGATTACAAAGTTTATCTTGTAACAACAAGCGATATTACCAAACGGCTTGAAACTGAACAGCAGCTTATTCAGGCTGGAAAGATGGCAACTTTAGGAGAGATGGCATCAGGCATTGCACATGAGTTAAATCAGCCGTTATCTGTTATTAAGACAGCAAGCAGTTTTATAATCAAAAAACTCAATCAAAATGAAAATATTCCCCCGAATACATTGGAAACAATGCTCAGAAAGACAGACAGCAACGTTGACAGGGCAAGTAAAATAATCAACCACATGAGGCAGTTTGCCAGAAAATCAGATATGGAGCTTGAAAAGGTTCAGGTAAACGATGTGTTGAAAAATGCCTTTGAGATATTCAGCCAGCAGTTGAAATTAAGAGAGATTGAGGTTGTGTGGAATCTTCAAGAGAATCTGCCGTTTATCAAAGCTGATCCAAGCCGTTTGGAGCAGGTTTTTATCAATCTTCTGCTCAATGCAAGAGATGCAATTGAAGAGGCTCATCAATCTGCACAAGCTCTAATACAAAGCCCTCTTCATGAAAAAATAGATACTGGCAATAGTGTTAGTGAGGAGCATAAGAGTGACGAGCATAAGCCAGATAAAAGGATTACCTTAACAACTAATTATGATGGTAAAACTGTGTTTGTTCGGGTCTCTGATACAGGTGCAGGTATTCCTAAACACATTCTTAATAAAATATTTGAGCCGTTTTTCACAACAAAAGAGGTAGGCAAAGGCACAGGGCTTGGATTATCTATCAGTTACGGAATAATTAAGGAGTCTGGCGGTAATATACATGTAAAATCAGAGCATGGAAAAGGAACATCTTTTTTAATTGAGTTTCCAATAGCAGAACAATAATACTGCATCGTAATTTAAGGAGCCGAAAAATGGGAAAAACAATCTTGCTGGCAGATGATGAAGAAGATATAAGAGATGTCGTCGGCATTACTCTTGCTGATTTCGGTTATGATGTGGTTACAGCAGATAATGGACAAAAGGCGTTTGAAATATTTTCCAATATAAATCCCCAAATTGTTCTTACAGATATAAAAATGCCTGTAATGGACGGAATTGCTCTGCTTCAAAAGATAAAACGGCAAAATCCTGACACAGAAGTTATTATGATCACCGGGCACGGCGATATGGAGCTTGCTATCAAAAGCCTAAAAAATGAGGCAACTGATTTTATCACCAAGCCGATTAATGTTGATGCTCTTGAGATTGCACTAAAAAGAGCATCTGACAAAATTTTTATGAGGGAAAAACTCAAAGAATACACAGAAAATCTTGAGCAGCTTATAAAAGAGAAGAGTGAGCTTCAAGATCATCTATCAACATTGGGCTTAATGATTGGTTCAATATCACACAGCATTAAGGGGCTTTTAACTGGTCTTGACAGCGGCATGTATCTGCTTGACTCTGGATTTAAAAAAGATAACCAACAAAGAGTTGCAGAAGGCTGGGATATTGTCAAGCAGATGGTTGGACGGATAAAAAAGATGATTCTTGATATTCTCTTTTATGCAAAAGAGAGAGAATTAAATCTTGAAACTGTAAATGTTGCAGATTTTGCTCAAGAGACTGCATCTCTGTTTGAGTCAAAAATTTTATCTCAAAAAATTGAGTTTATTAAAGATTTCTCTTCTGTCTCATCAAAGAGATTTGAAATTGATCCTCAGTCTGTCCAGTCTGCATTGATAAATATTCTTGAAAATGCTGTTGATGCCTGTGCAAAAGATACATCTAAAGATGGGCATAAGATTATTTTCAGCGTAAAAGAGAGTATATCTAAAAAAGAGTGCCCAAGCCGAGATGATATGGATAAAGAAGAGCAAAAATATATTGTATTTGAGATTTCAGACAATGGAATAGGCATGGATTCAGAGACGCTGGGTAAGATTTTTACGCTGTTTTTCTCATCAAAAGGAAAAAAAGGAACTGGTTTCGGTCTGTTTATCTCTGAAAGAATTGTCCATCAGCATAACGGAAAAATTGAAGTAAAATCAACACTTGGGCATGGAACACGTTTTAGGATTAAAATTCCGGTATAAAATATCCTCACAATCCCTCTTATCTTAGATTCCCGCCATTTACAGCCTGAAGTTCTCAATTAAGCTGGTTTGCAATTTTGCGATCTATTTTTCGTTATTAATTTCGTTTAGATGTTTATTCATATAAATCGTTTGACTTAATGGGTAAAATCAGCTTTTATTTTAAGTACTTCAGTTTGTAATTGAGCAATTAATATAATGATACAAATAGTGGCATCTTTGCTGCCGGGGAGGAAAAATGGTTGACAATAATGATACAAAATTGCTTCTAAATCATATAGATTCTGTTAAAGATGGAAAAAGAACATTTGAAGATGCCTTTCAGGGTGTATCAAGAATGATTCTTGAATCAGGTGTTGAAAAGATCAATGTCAGAGGAAAAACTACATATCAGTTTGGTATTTTCAGCAAAGGAAAGAAGCATCTTGTTGGTATGTACGATGAGATCAACAGTTTTGTCTCGTTTGTTAAAGATGCCTCAGAAGGCGGTTCATCAAGAGAGATGGCTTTTGTTCTGGTCGGAGAACCGGGCAATGGAAAGACCTTTTTTGTTGACTACTTATGTGATGCTTATAGAAATTTTCTCTCCAAAACAGAAAATCGTAAATATACATTTAGATTCAAAAAATTAGACGAGATTGAGGGATACGGTAAAATAAAGGTTATTGAGTCTCAAACCTATGAAGACCCAATGATTCTTGCAATGAACATCATGGAGACTAAATCCCAATCAAAAGAGTACTTTGCTAAAAACTTTAAATTTTCAGACAATCAAATTGAAAAAATTTTTGATTTATATCGTCCGCTTGGAGCCTGTTCAGCATATATTTGGAATCAGATAAGAGAGCATTGTGATAGTAATATTGAACGTATGCTATCACATATAGAGATAACCCAAGTTCCTCTTACAGAGAGTCTTGGAACAATTACAGGCAAATATCCAGCAAAAGATAAGATAACCTCATCTGCGGTTGATCTGCTTGGAGAAGAATCAATTCAGAGGCTTTTGCACATAACAGATACCAACAACCCTTACCGTTTTGACTTAAGACGTGGAGCATTAGCAAGAGTTGCAGGCGGCGGCATCCATTTCAGCGACGAGATTTATAAGAACAAAAAAGACCTTGTTCAGGTATATTTAGGGGTAATCCAGAACAGAAACATTGAGATTGACGGCTACAAATGGCCCATTGACACTTTGATTATTGCTACAAGTAACAACTCTGAGTTTAATTCATTTTTAGCTGAAAAAGAGGAGGCACCGATTGTTGATAGATGCCGTATCTGCTATGTGGCACACAACACAGATTATAAATTGCAAAAAGAGCTGACTGAATACGCAATCGGAAGTGATGTAAAAAGTACAATTAATCGTGAAAAACTGCATCAAGACCCAAATCTAAACTATGCTGCATCTGTGGGTGTTGTTCTTACACGCCTGCCGAGATCGGAAAAACTTACACCTGTTGAGACAATGAAATTAGCTGCCGGAGAGGTTGCTGGAGAAAAGAGTCTTAAAACTCTTGGAGAGTTGATCGACAGCCTTAATCAAGATACTGATATCACAAAGAGATTTGGACAAAAAGGGCTTGGTCAGAGAAATCTTGGAAGAGCAATTCAGCTTCTGCTTGAAAGCTCTGAAACCAATGAAGGACACTGCATGTTTGCCCTTGATATCTTTAAAACTCTTGAAACTGTAGTGCTCGATTATGTTACAGAGTCAGCAGACAGAGCAAAGTTTATGGAGGATTTAAAGACAGCAAGAGGGCTGTACAGAGAGAGAATCATGACTGAGATTTTCAACGCATACATGGACGAACCTCTTGCAATCAAAAAAGATGTTATGAACTATGTTAATATGATTATCGGCGTAGATGCTGAACAGCTTGGGGCTGATATGATGTGGAAATATAAAGACCCTCAGACTGGCGAGCTTAAAGCAATGAAGATCGATGAGCGTTATATTAAGAATGTTGAAGATCGACTTGGACTCAAAACCGAAGAGCAGCGGTCATCTTTTAGAAATACTATTAGAAAGATATATGGTCAAAAGCTCTCTATTGATCCCAATTATGACTTTATGGATAATTTAGAGCTGGTTAAAGCAGTAACAGATGTCAGGCTTAAATCTGATATTGCAGGTGCAGGAAGCCTTGTCGGTGCACTTGCAAACAGAACAAACGAAGAGAATCAAAAGCTCCATGACAGAATGATCAACACCATGATTAACAAACTTGGATACTGCAGCACCTGCGCACAGAAAACTATTGAGTATTTCTGTAGTCAGGAGGACGATAAATGATCTTCTGCCTTATAAAAACCGAAGAGAGTAGTACCTTATCCAATCTGGTCACCGCATAGGGAGGTTTTATGATAACCTTAGATGAACTTTTAGAGAAGGACAAGAAGCGGGAAGAAGATGGGTTTAAACGCAAAATCCGCATTGGACGCATTGTCAAGCCTATAAGAGGAGGGGGCAAGGGGAAGATTGTAATTGTTCCGACTACTGTGGAGGAGAAATTTGTCCATGATGAGATTCAACTCGGTGGAGAAGAGGGAGATGGAGAGGCAGAACCAACAGGAGGTACGGGAGAAGGCGAAGAGGGTGATGTAATTGGTGAAGAGCGGATTCGTCCATCTGAAGGAGAGGGCGAAGGAGAAGGGCAGGGCGATGGTGAAGGTCCGGGTCAAGGTTCAGGAGGCGAGCATGAGTTTGAAGCCAATGCTTATGAACTTGGAAAGGTGCTTTCCCAAGACTTTGAGCTGCCAAATCTTGTGGATAAAGGAGGAAAACGTACTCTTGTCAAATTTACCTATGAAATGACTGATAAACATAGAGGTTTTGGTCAGATTTTAGATAAAAAATCTACATTACGCCGTATTGTAGAGACAAATATCAGCCTTGGCAACATTCCCGATGTCTCTAATATTGATAGTTCAACATTTATTGTCTCTCCATCAGATATGATTTACAGGATTCTATCAAAAGAGAAATCTTATGAATCACAGGCACTTATCTTTTTTCTTCGAGATTATTCAGGCTCAATGAGCGGAAAACCAACTCAAACAGTTGTCTCTCAGCATGTTATGCTCTACTCATGGCTTCTGTATCAGTATCACAAACAGGTACTGACAAGATTTATTCTTCATGACACTGATGCCCGTGAGGTAGATGATTTTTACAAGTATTATTCCTACAAGGTTGCAGGCGGAACAAAGGTTGTGTCTGCTTACAAGATGGTCAATGAGCTTGTTGAGAAGGAGGGGCTTGCAAGAGATTACAACATCTATGTTTTTCACGGCACTGACGGTGATGATTGGGATACGCAGGGTAAAGAGGCGGTTGAGGAGCTTAAAAAGATGATTACCTACTCAGCACGAATCGGCATTACAGTTGCAAAACACAGCTACTCAAGATCTAAGCCTACAGAGGTTGAAAACTATATAAATGCGTCTGGTCTTTTGGAAAAATATCCAACTATAATAAGAATGGACGTGATGGACGAAGATGCCGAAGATGCCAGAATTATTCAGGGTATTAAGAATCTTATATCTTGAGAATATCTGTTCAAGTACTTAAAAAAAACAGAGATCATAAAAAATAGATGAGGGCGTTTTTATGGAAATAATTGATCAGCATGTTAAAGGGATCATGGAGGGGTGCAAACAGAGGGCAAAAGATGCGGGGCTTTCGTTTGAAGATGAGTCTCTCGAATATATTGTTACCAATAGGGATATGATTGAACTAAGCCCCAAGGTTATGATGCCGACTCTTTATGATTATTGGGTACATGATGTCAGGGTTATTTCAGGCAAAGGTATGTATGAACTCTATCCAAGCAATCCTTATGAAACTGTTATAAATACACGACCGCCAATCTCATTTTATAATGATAACAACCCTGATTGGCTCAATGTTATGATATTTTATCATGTTTTAGCTCATATTGATTTTTTTCAGAAAAATCTATTTTTCAAGCATACATGGGATTATGATTTTAATGGACAGGCACTTGCAGACAAACGGCTTATTGCAAAGTATCGATCTGAAAAGGGAAGGTGGGTTGATTATGTCATTGAGTTTGCAAGGGGTATTGATAATCTTGTGGGATATCATGATGTTATCTCTGATGCAGTAAGTCATGATAAAAAAAAGGTTATAGGAAAACTTGATTACTACTTTGATGTTTTTTTACAAAAAGAGAAAAAAGTTGGTCAAAATGAATATTTAAAAGAGATTGATCGTTATAATCAAATGGGTAGAAGCAATTTAGGCAAATCTGATGGAGCTTCCACTAAAGGTGTTGAACAATTTGGAGTTGTAGAAGACGATTTTTTCGTAGATGTCAGAATTAAATATCCTGAATTTGATGCCTTTTACACCCGTTATACTGAAAAAAAAGAGGCTGTCCGAATGGACGTGGTTCAGTACATTCTAAAACACTCTGATTTTTTAGAAAAAGAGGAAAATGAGTGGATGAAATCGGTAATAGAGATTGTTAGAAACACATCTATCTTTTTTCAGCCTCAGATAAGAACAAAAATTATGAATGAAGGGTGGGCAAGCATATGGCATGAGATGTTATTTATGCAAGATGATAGAATAAAGGGTCATGAGGTCGATTTTGCCAAAGTGAACGCTGGAGTTACAGCTATGCCGAAAGTGGGGTTAAATCCTTATGCACTTGGTATGCGTCTTTTTTACCACATAATGGATATGGAAGATCGCGGCTGCTACTCTTGGGATTATATAAACACTCATGATGAAGTTAAGCGTAAAAAATATAATTATGCCTCAAATTTAAAAGATATTAGCCGCGTAAACAAAAAAAAAGGGTTTGACCGAATATTTTCCATAAGAGAAAATATGTGTGATTTTACCTTTATAAACAGCTACATAGATCAGGAGTTTATGGATAAACATAAACTTTTTGTCTCTGGCAAGAGGCTCAATAGAGAGAGAATGTCGTGGGAATATTATATCAAGTCGCGGAAGGCATCAGCTTACAAGGAGATGCTTATTAATACTCTCTACCATCCGCCGATTATTTATGTAAACGAGGAAAAAACAGCTCAAGGACCGCTCTATTTAGTGCATAAATTTGAGGGAAAGCCGTTAAAGGCTGATTATATTGAAAATACCATGATAGGAATTGAGTTTCTTTGGGGACGCTCTGTTAGGCTTGAAACCAGTGAACCTTACGAGCCTTCAGTTACTACCCAACAAAAATTTATAAACTACTGGAATCCTCCTCTACAATCATCATCTGCACCTCAGGAAAAAAAGCAGGAGATAAAACCTATTTCATGGAAACGGGTGCTCTATATTATGGAAAACAGGAAGCTGTTTAAAAGGGAGATTGATTGATTATGAAGAAGCAATCCCTTATAGAATATAATAAAACAAGGGCTGACCAAGCTATCGAGCTTCTTAATAGTGAAATTGGAGATTACGAGCGGTTAAAACCGATAACATTTAAGAACTTTCTTGCTCTTGTAGAGCAGAGACCTTCTGAAATACTTAGAAATGTGTTTCAAGTTTTTCATGATATGATGCAGACTCACGTTGATGTATCTGAAGATTCTATATTAAACGATCCAGATGAATTCTCTTTAATTGATTATGACTGTACAAGGCTTTTTGTGGAGGGTTCTGAAAATCCCTATTTTACAGACAGGCTTTTTGCAAACCGCCTTATGAAACATATGGAGGGTTTGAGGCACGGAACCCAGCAGAACAGAATTTATATTTTTCATGGACCTCATGGTTGTGGAAAAAGTACTTTTCTGAATAATCTTCTTAAAAAATTTGAATCGTATGCCAACACAAAAGAGGGCATGAGATACGAGGTTGTCTGGCGGCTTGATATTGAAAAACTTGGAGGTCATCGAAATATAGAAGATATTAGTGCAATTGAGCGTCTTGTTGAGCTTATTGATAAAGCTGAGCATAAATCTGAAACTAAAAGTTCTAACAAGACAAACGACAAAAACGGTAATATCCTGACTGACCAGTGTATGGGAACTGCTTTGCACACAGATTATATTGAGATACCCTGCATATCTCATGACAATCCTATACTTATTATTCCGAAAAGCCATAGACGCAAAGTGCTCGACAAGCTCATTAAAAATGATGAGTTTAAGTGGAGGCTTTTTACTGAAAAACAGTATGACTGGGTCTTTAGCGGAGAGTGCTGCACAATATGCGAATCAATTTATCAATCTCTTTTAGAGAGACTTGGCGAGCCTTCAAAAGTATTTGAGATGCTCTATGCCCGTCCCTACTATTTTGATCGCCGGCTTGGTGCAGGAATAAGCGTCTTTAACCCGGGAGATAGCCCTGTTCAGCAGCATGTTATTACCAACCAGATGCTTCAAAATAGAATTAATAATCTTTTTAAAGACAGTAATCTTATCCACTATATCTATTCAAGATTTGCCAAGACAAACAACGGAATTTATGCACTTATGGATATAAAATCCCACAATGTTGAACGTATGGTGGAGCTGCACAACATTATCAGCGAGGCTGTGCATAAAGTGGAAGATATTGAAGAGAGTGTCAACTCTCTGTTTCTTGCACTTATGAATCCTGAAGATAAGAATAACATCAAAGATTTTCCATCTTTTTCAGACAGAATACAGTATATCAATATCCCTTATGTGCTTGATATCAATACAGAAGTGAAAATATATTGTGATATTTTCGGGCGGCATATTGAGGAGAATTTTCTGCCGATGGTCATAGAAAATTTTGCACGAGTGATAGTCTCCTCACGTTTAAAGGAAAAATCGGAAAGTCTTGCAGAGTGGATAAAAGATGCCTCTAAATATAGGCTTTACTGTGACTCTCAGCTTATGCTCTTAAAAATGGAGATATATTCAGGACGGCTGCCAGAGTGGCTTAACAATGATGATAGAAAAGCCTTAACAGCCAAAATGTGGAGAAAAATCCTTGCAGAGTCGGAAATTGAAGGAAACAGTGGTTTTTCAGGCAGGGATTCACTAAGAATATTTGATCAGTTCTACTCTCGATTTGCAAGGGAAGATAGACTTATAAACATGCCCTCTTTATGCTCATTTTTTAGAAATCTTATGAATGAGATGCCTAAAATGATACCAGACGGATTTCTTGAGTCTCTGTTGAGAATGTATGACTATAATGTACTGCAACAGGTAAAAGAGTCACTCTACTACTACAATGAAGAGCAGATATCAAAAGATATAAAAAACTATATTTCAGCAGTCAATTTTGAGATTGGTTCATCAGAGAAGTGCTTTTTTACAAAAGAGCTACTCAATATAACAGACCAGTTTCTTGAAAGCATTGAAAACAGGCTTTCAGCAGACACTTTAACTGCTGCAAAACGCCAAGAGATGAGGCACGATATTTTAAAAGAGTACACAACCAACTCTCTAACCCGTGAAATAATGATTGAGGGAAAAGATATCTCTGAAACTAAGCTGTTTGCGGCTCTTTATGATAGATATGTGCACAGTTTGAAAAAAAGGGTGCTTGAACCATTTCTTGGCAATGAGAATTTCAGCCGTGCAATTAAAGATTTTGATACACCAGATTTTAAAACTTATGACAATAGGATTAAAACAGATGTCGAATTTCTGATAAATAATATGGTCTCAAAGTTTGGCTATACTCATCAGGGTGCAAAAGATGTCTGTATATATGTAATTGACAGCAATCTTGCTGCAAAGTTTAAATAAGAATATTAAAAATACTCTATTGTAATTTTTGTGCAGATAGAATCGCTCTTACAGGTGCAGGGTAGCCTTCTACGGTTTTTGACGGATTTTGAGGATCAAGAAAATCTGTCAAAGATTCTGTCTGAATCCACTCAGTTTTTCTCTGCTCTTCCGGCTCTGTTCGTGAAATATCTAAACATTTTATGTTATAAAATCCTGTTCTTTTAAGCCATGACTCTAAAACTTTAAGGCTTGGAATAAAAAATACATTCCTCATCTTAGCGTATCGATCTTCAGGAAATAGGCAGATATGCTCATTGTCGCCAGCTTCTATTATTAAGCTCTCTAAAATCAACTCTCCCTCTTTTCTCATCAACTCATTGATCTTTTTGAGCATATCAAGAGGTGATTTTCTGTGGTACAGAACTCCCATGCAAAATACAGTATCAAAATAATCGGTCATTAATGGAAGTTTATCAAATGAAACCGGCAGACAGAAGACATTTTCTAATTTGAGATATTTTTGAAGAGCAAGATATTGAAAATAGAATGCATACTGAGGCTCAAGACCAAGAACCATTTTAGGGTTAAATGCTGCCATTTTGAACATATAGTAGCCGTTGCTTGAACCGATATCAAGAATCCGCCTGTTTTCAAGAGGGGTAATTTTATTGATAAAGCGGTTCCATTTTATCCATGACTGCCATTCTGAATCAATCTTTATGCCAAACAGCTCAAACGGACCTTTTCTCCACGGGGCAAGCTCCATCAAATTTGACTTCAACTCGTCTGCTATATTATCTACAATATCTTTATCTTTAATATCTTCAGTTGAACTCTTTGAAATAGAGTCTTGTCGTTCAGCTATCGCAAAAATATCATCTCTGCTGCCGACAGTTACTATTGAGCTATCCAAATTTTTGCAAGAGGCAGATAATATCGGCATATTTTCAATTGCTGACGTATATTTTAAAACATTGCCTTTTGGATCAGCAAGCATCTGACGCTGTTCTGATACGAGTTCTTTAAGTTCAGATACAAATTGTGTGAAACGAAGTTTGTCAGAGTTTAGTATCAAGTTTTCCATATTACACACGCAGTTAGTAGTTAGCTGGTTATAATTTAATCGTTATGCTTGATTGCAATCATTGAAGCAAAGTTAAACCATTTAAGCCATACATCAATCTTTTGAAATCCTGCATCATTAAGCCTCTTTGTATGTGATTCAAGAGTTTCAGGAATCAGAATATTTTCAAGAGCATCTCTTTTTCTGCTTATTTCAAGTTCTGAATATCCATTTTCCAACTTAAATTTTTTATAAAAAGCAAGTTCAAGCTCTGAAAGGCTCTTATCCATATGTACAATTTTTTCAGTCAGAAGAAGGACTCCTCCGCTGTTTAAACCGTTATAAATTGCTTGAACAAAGTTATCTCTTTTTTCAGGTTTAATAAACTGCATCGTAAGATTGACAATAACGACCGATGCGTTTGAAATTTCTATATCTTCAGCAAGAGCAGATACAAGGGTTATATTACCGGCTTTATGGGTGCTGTTATCAATCTTTTCAAATTTAGAAACGCCGATCTGTTTAAGTCTGTTTTTGTATTTTTCAATCATGTACCGAGAGCTGTCAACTGCAATCATGGAATATCCATCTTGTTTAAAGCTGTCATGTATCATAATTCCTAAATTTCCATGAGAGCAGCCAAGATCATATATTCTTGTGTTTTTTTGGTAAAATTGAGATGCAAGCTGGCACTCTCTTTTGAGGCACTCTGCATAAAGAGGCACGGAACGTTTGATCATATCATCAAACACAGATGTTACCTCTTCATTAAACTCAAAGGCTTCTACAGGATCAGTTTTAAAGGCAAATATATTATCTTTTTCCATTTTTTATCTTAAACTACCATTCAACAATATCATCTAATATCATCTTTATTGCTTCAAGAGCTGCAATATAACCAAAAATCCCGCTTATCATCGAAAGGCTTCCCATTGGATTTCTGAGCCTTCCGCTGTCAAAATAGTTATGTTCAAGGTTATCAGAGACGCTCTGTTTATCTGCAATTTCTGTAGAATAGACGCAGCGGATACCGCTTTGAACACCCATTCTTCTAAGTCTCTTTCTGACCGATTTTGCCAAAGGACATCCTATTGTTTCTGAAATATCACCAGTTTTTATGGCTGAAGGGTCTTTACGGCGTGCAGCTCCCATGCTTGAAACTACAGGTATCTCTCTTTTAACTAACTCGTATAAGATATTGACTTTGGGATTTAGGCTGTCAATTGCATCAACTACAACTTCATCACTATTTAGGTCAAATACAGAATCAAAAGTATCTTTATGGCATAGAGTATTAAAGCACTCTACCTCCATATCAGGGTTGATCTGCTTTAGCCGTTCAAATGCAGCTTCAGTCTTAAGCCTACCAATATTTGACTCTAATGCAAGAAGTTGGCGGTTAAAATTACTAATGCCGATAGCGTCAAAATCTACAATTTTCAGCCGACCTATACCGCTTCTTGCAAGTGCTTCAATTGCATGAGAGCCTACAGCCCCGAGTCCTATCACAGTAACTGTTGATTGTTCCAGCCTATCAAGTGCTTTTGAACCAAGCAGCAGTTCTGTTCGTTTAAATTTTTCTCTGTTAAATATCATGGAAAATTTGTTATGGGATAGAGATTAGAAAAGGGGAAAAATTATAGTGGCTTAAATTTTAGATTTTACACACATTACCGGCTGACAATAAAAAATTTAGTTAAAAACCAAAAAAAGGGGAGCGGCAAATGCCACATCCCCTTAGTATCAAATTGGTAGCGGGGAGAGGATTCGAACCTCTGACCTTCGGGTTATGAGCCCGACGAGCTACCAGACTGCTCCACCCCGCAGCAATTCAGGTAATATAGATGAAAAAAGATTCAAGGTCAAGCCTATTTTAATATTTTTTGACTACCAGCTCGACCATTCTCTTATATTAATTTAAAATAGACTGTTATATTAAGGAGTTAAGTTTTGCTTTAACTTCGTCATATGTGTGCGTGACATCAAATTGAGGAAACTCTTTTACAACATTATCAGGCGGTCTAAAAAAGAAGCCGTAATCTGCCTCTTTTAGCATTGCAGTGTCGTTGTATGAATCGCCAAAAGCAATAGTTGTGTAGTTTAGCCCCTTTAATGCCTTTATGGCGTGTTTTTTCTGATTTGCCTGTCTTAGCTTGTAATCTACAATTTTTCCGCTGCCGTCAACAACAAGACTGTGGCAAAACAGGGTAGGGTAGTTCAATTTTTTCATTAAAGGTCTGGCAAACTCCTCGAACGTGTCAGACAAGATTATGATTTGAGCACGCTCTCTTATCCAGTTAAGAGCCTCAAAAGCACCCTCTAATGGCTCTACAGTTGCAATAATATCAGCAATATCTTGTATTTTAAGACCATTTTTATCAAGAACTTCGAGTCGTTTTGTCATTAAAACATCATAATCGCTTATCTCTCTTGTGGTAAGTCTAAGATCATCAATACCTGTTTTTTCTGCAACATTGACCCATATTTCAGGAATAAACACACCTTCAAGATCAGAACAGATTATTTTCATTATATTTTCCTCATTTATGTAAATAGATACAAATATACTTTTTTATCAATATGAAATTTTATTATGCTGTGATCTCATCTTCAATTCTGATAACAACAGGTTTATCTGGTATAACATCAAGATTAGATATCTCTTTTAGTGCGAGCTGTACATCTTTTTCAACTGCTCCATGGGTAATCATAACAATAGAGACAGGTCCATTATGCCGCCTTCCCTTTTGATGAACAGATTGAATACTTATATTTCTATTACCAAGTATGCCTGTAATTTTTGACAGCACTCCGGGTCGATCCACTGCTGCAAGCCTTATATAGTAGCATGTGTTTATCTCATCAACCGGCATTATCGGAATTTGTCTTATGTTGCTGTCTTGAAAACCGAGAATTGGAACTCTTGTACTATATGATCTATTGTTTATAGCTGATGATATTATATTTCTGGCAATATCTGTAATATCGCTTAAAACTGCACTTGCAGTCGGCATCATGCCTGCACCAGCTCCATAGAGCATTGTCTCTCCAGTAGAGTCAGCGTTGATAGTAACGGCATTCATTGAGCCATTAACATGTGCAAGAGGGTGGGTTGATGGAATCATAGCTGGGTGGACTCTTGCCTCAACTTTGTCTGTATTATTCTTACTTATGGCAAGCAGTTTTATTGTATAGCCAAACTCCCTTGCAAATTCGATATCCATAGGAGTAATTCTGCTTATCCCCTCAACATGGATATCATTTATGTTAATCTGCATACCATAAGAAAGTGCTGCAATTATAGAGAGTTTATGTGCAGAATCGTGTCCCTCTATATCAAGAAATGGATCAGCTTCGGCATAACCTTTAGCTTGAGCCTCTTTTAGTGCAACATCAAACGGACACCCCTCTTGGGAAATTTTGGTTAAAATATAGTTGCATGTTCCATTAAGAATTCCTGTAATTGAGTTGATTCTATTTGCCACAAGAGATTCTCTAATCGTTTTAATTACAGGCATACACCCGCCGACGCTTGCCTCAAAGCCAAAATCTACGTTATGTTCAAAAGCACTCTTTACGATTATATTTCCATACTCTGCAATCAGAGCTTTATTTGCAGTTACCACATGTTTGCCGTTTTTCAGTGCTCTGAGAATAAACTCCTTAGCAATATTTTTCCCTCCAATAAGCTCAACAACAATGTCGATTGCAGGATCGTCTATCGCTTTTTTAGCATCTGAGATAAAAATCCCCTCTTTAAAAACAATCCCTCTATCTGTCTGAGTATCAAGGTCTGCAACATACTTTAAGTTTAAAGATGCTCCGATTTTTGACTCAAGCAATCTCTGCTTTTCCATGAGGAGTTTTGCCACTCCTGTTCCTACAACTCCACACCCTAAAATAGCTATATTGATCTGTTTCATTTTTAAAAAATCCTTGGATTGGCTGAATGATGCTAAGTAAGTAATTTAAAATATCGTTTAAATACAATATCAAAAGTGTGATGTCAAAAAGGTTTTGACATTTTGGCTTAATAAGTTTAGTCTTTTTAACTTAAATTTTAAACTTATGTCTGTAATAATGAGGAGTTTTCAATGGGTAAATCGTTGACTTATGCTGATGCTGGTGTGGATATAAATAAAGCAAACGATCTTGTTCATGTCATCAAACAGCTTGCCAAAACAACACCAAGATCAGGCGTTATGGGTGAAATCGGTGGGTTTGGAGGTCTTTTTTCGTTGAATCTTTCCCACTATACCCATCCCGTGCTGGTCAGCTCCACAGATGGCGTGGGAACAAAGCTCAAGATCGCATTTGCAATGGGTAAACATGATACCATCGGCATTGATCTTGTTGCAATGTGTGTAAATGATATCATAGTTCAAGGTGCAAAGCCTCTCTTTTTTCTCGATTATCTTGCAATGGGCAAACTTAATAACGATGTTGCAGGGCAGATTATCGAGGGCATTGTAAAAGGGTGCTGCGAGTCACAGTGTGCCCTGATCGGCGGCGAAACTGCTGAGATGCCGGGAATATACCATGAAGGCGAATATGATATGGCAGGTTTTACAGTCGGAATTGTAGATAACTCCAAAATCATAGACGGCTCAGAGATTAGAAACGGTCACAAATTAATTGGTCTTGCATCAAGCGGAGTTCATAGCAATGGTTTTTCTCTTGTCCGCAAGATATGTTTTGAACGATGCGGTTATACTGTTGACAGTCATATCCCTGATCTTGGCAAGACTCTTGGCGAAGAGCTTCTGACTCCAACTAAAATTTATGTCCAGACTGTGCTTGGACTTATTCGCGATCTGCCTGTTCATGGTGTTGCTCATATAACCGGCGGCGGTATTGATGAGAACATCATTAGAGTTATACCTGATGCCTGCAAGGTTATTATAAATAGAGATAGCTGGGAAATTCCGCCTATTTTCAAATTTTTACAAGATGCAGGCGGAGTAGAAGAGCATGAGATGCACCGGACATTTAATAACGGTATTGGCATGATCGCCGTTGTTCCTGAAGATGAAGCCCAAGATTTTATGGACAGACTCAGTGCAATGGAGGAGAAAGCCTATATTATCGGTGAAATTGCATCAAGAGAAGAGTCTGAATCTCAGGTAGAATGGGTATAATGCTTATACTTGGTATTGAATCATCATGTGATGAAACAGCAGCCGCAGTTGTTGAGGATGGACGGGTTATCCTCTCTTCTGTGGTCTCGTCACAGGTTGATGTCCACCATAAATATGGCGGTGTTGTTCCTGAACTTGCATCAAGAATGCACATTGAATCAATTACCCCTGTTGTAACTGATGCCATAAAATCAGCAAACATTACATTAGATAAAATTAGCGGCGTAGCAGCAACAAGAGGACCAGGGTTAATAGGTGCTCTGCTTGTAGGATTTTCCTTTGCAAAATCGTTTGCATGGGCAAGAGGTATCCCTTTAACAGGTGTTAATCATCTTGAAGGGCATATTTACTCTGTGCTGCTCTCAGACGATCCACCTGAATTTCCGTTTGTTATTCTTTTAGCTTCCGGCGGACATACAAATCTCTATTATGTAACCTCTTATAATCAATTTACGTTGATGGGTCAAACTCGTGATGATGCTGCTGGCGAGGCGTTTGATAAGGTTGCTAAAATGTTAGGGCTTGGTTATCCGGGCGGTGCTGTAATTGAACAGTTGGCTAAAAAAGGCGATCCTGCTGCTATCTCTTTTCCTAAATCCTATCTTGAAAAAGATAGTTTTGATTTCAGTTTCAGCGGAATTAAGTCTGCGGTTGCTCGATATATTCATGAGCATGGAGTTGATCAAGAGGCTGATATCGCGGCAGCATTTCAGGCTTCTGTAGTAGATGTTCTTGCTCAGAAACTTATCAATGCTGCTTTAAGTAAAGGTGTGAAAAATATTGCCGTAGCTGGCGGCGTGGCTGCAAATTCTGCTTTAAAAGAAAAAATCCTCTCATATATCTCATCAGATTTTAAAGTCTCATCAAGTTTTTCATCTTCCAATTTTTCATCTAACTCATCTAAGAGTCTTGCATCTAAAAATTTAAAATTACATCTTCCTCCTATCTCTCTTTGCGGTGATAATGCCGCAATGATCGCTGCAAGAGGCTATCAAATGCTCAAAGATGGCAATTTATGCAATCTTGAACACGATGTCTTTTCCCGTACAAGAATCTAAACAAGATATTTTTTCTTAAGAGCGTCAATCCTCTGGAGAGATTCAGATGCCTTTCGGTAAAACTCCTCATAAGTTGTAATCAGCTTTACAATCTCATTAAATGCCGTTTCAATGGCAGGAGATTTATGGCAGATCATAGCAATATCTATATCTGCATTTAAAATCTGCCTGATGCTTGTTTTTATATCGTGTTTTACAGCCTTCATATCTAAATCATCTGTCATTACAACCCCTTGATATCCCATCTGGTCACGCAGCACCCTTTTTGCAATATTGTAAGATAGGCTTGCGGGCCACTCGCTGTCTATTGATTCGTATAAAATATGGGATAGCATTATGCCTGCAACATCTGATTTTATTGCAGCTTTAAACGGTATAAGATCAGATTTTTCCATCAAAGTTTGATTTGCATACTCTGTCTTTAGAATAGGCAGCTCTATATGAGAATCTCTTGTTGTTCTTCCGATGCCGGGAAAATGTTTTGCAACAGCCATTACTCCATTTTTCTGCATTGACTCTATAACGTAAGAGCCAAGTTTTGCAACATTTTCAGGGGTTCCTGGAAATGCTCGGTTTTGCATAATGCTTTTAAAATTGCTGCCCATCTCTTTTGGTTCAGGGATAAAATCCATTACAGGAGCAAAATTCATATTGATGTGGACAGATTTAAGTTCATTTGCAACTATAGTTCCAAAAATTTCTGCATTCTCAGCGTCTGTAATATGGGGATTACCAAGAAATTCGGTGAAATCAGGTTTTTTGAGCCTTGCAACCTCTCCTCCCTCCTGATCAACTGCAATAATAAGCGGCGGATTACCACAAGATTTTGCATACTCTTGAGCAGATTTGCACAGAGCCTTTACCTGTGCTGCTGATTGAATATTTATAGCAAAAAGAATAATCCCGCCTATCTTCATATCTCTAATAAGGGTTTTCAGTTCATTATTCAGCTCTGTTCCTTCAAATCCAACCATGAGCCTTTGCCCTGCAATAAGATCAATATTGTGATTTTCTGGAGTCATTTTTTTATCCTTAATTCGTTAGATTATTTGATTATGCAAAATTTAATCGAGCAATAATTGCAGCAAAGCTATCTTTTTATAGCAGATTGTAAAAGCAATCTCTCTGTCTTGGTACAAATCCAGCCTCTTGAATAAGCCTGCGAAGCTCTTTTTCTGGCAGCATAAAATCAACTCCTGCAGAAGCGACAACATTCTCTTCAATCATGGTGCTTCCCATATCATTTGCACCGTAAAATAGTGCTGTCTGAGCAATTTTATCCCCTTGAGTTACCCATGAAGCCTGAATATTATCAAAATTATCAAGAAAAAGACGGCTTAACGCAAGAACCCTTAAATATTCGACTGCACTTAACTTTCTTATTTTAGCAAGTTTTGTATTATCAGGCTGAAACGTCCACGGAATAAATGCTGTAAATCCGCCTGTTTTATCTTGAAGAGATCGGATTCTATCTAAATGGTTAAATATATGAACAGGTGATTCAACATGCCCGAACATCATAGTTGCACTCGATCTAAGCCCTAAATTATGAGCACTTTCCATAACCTCAAGCCACTGGTCTGCTGTGCATTTATTTGGAGAGACTTTCTGCCTTATCTCATCGCAAAGAATCTCTGCACCGCCGCCTGGTATAGAATCAAGCCCTGATGCTTTTAAAGCTGAAATAGTCTCTTTTACGCTCATTGATGATTTTTGGGCAAGCTGCCATATCTCTGGTGGAGAAAATCCATGAACGTGTATATCAAAGTTCTGTTTGATATAATCTAAAAGATCGATGTAGTAATCAAGATCAAGATCAGGGTTCATTCCGCCTTGAAGCAGAATCTGAGTTCCTCCAAGCTCAATTGTCTCCTTAATCTTTTCATAAAGAGACTCTTTTGATATAACGTATCCATTTTGCTGGCTATTACTACTGTTTTTATCTGGTCTATCTGATAATGGGGCTTTATAAAATGCACAAAATAGACAGCCTGACATACAGATATTTGTGTAGTTGATATTGCGATCAACCACAAAAGTTATAATCCTTTCTGGGTGGAGCTGAAAACGGATATTATCTGCAAGGTTTGCCAATTGTAAAAGAGGTGCTTTATGGTAAAGGGTAAGACCATCTTCAATTGAAATACGTTTTTTGCTTAAAACTTTATCAACAGCTTTATCAAGGTCTTTATCATCAAATTTAACCGCATCAACTATCCTATTTTCATCAATTTTAAGCATGAATCTCTCCATAAAATGAATCTCTTTCAACTGGAGTAAAACCAGCACTTCTTATCATATCTTCCATAAATTGTCGGGTAAGACCTTTTGCAGATTTTGCCCCGGCAGTATGGGTTATTCTCTCCTCAATTATTGTTCCATCTAAATCATCTGCACCGTAGTTTAAAGCAACCTGCGCAAGTTTTTCACCGATCATGACCCAATAAGCCTTAATATGTGGAAAATTATCCAGCATAAGACGAGATATTGCGACCATCTTTAAATCATCTACCGCAGTTGTTAGAGGAATATGGGATAGCTTTGTGTTGGCTGAATGAAAAGCTAAAGGAATAAATGCAGAAAATCCGCCTGTCTTATCTTGAAGCTCTCTAAGCGTTATAAGATGATCTACCCGCTCTTCAATTGTTTCAATATGACCATATAAAATAGTTGCATTGGATGTAAGACCAGCACGATGAACAGACTCCATTATCTCAAGCCATCTATCTTTGCCCATCTTGCGGGGAAACAGCCGTTTTCTGACCCGTTCGTTCATAACCTCTGCACCGCCTCCGGGCATCATATCAAGACCAGCCTCTTTTAATGCAGCTATTGTCTCATAAACCGAAAGCCCGGACAGATTTGATAGATAATCTATCTCAACACAGGTAAAAGCCTTTATTTTTGCTTTTGGTCTTACTCGTTTAACAGTTTTCAGTAAGTTTATAAAATATGAGAAATCAAGATCAGGATTTAAGCCTCCCACTATATGAAGCTCGTTTACAGGCTCATCAATTCTCTCCATGATCCTCTTTTCAATCTCTTCTATATCCCATGAATAGGCTTTTTCATCTCCCTTATCTACAGCATAAGCACAGAACAGACAGCGGTTTTTGCAGATATTGGTGTAATTGATATGCTGGTTGTATATGTAAAATGCCTTTCTGCCATGCAGACGCTCTCTTACTCGATCTGCAATCATACCAACTCCATTAAGATCAAGAGTTTGAAAAAGAAGAAGCCCGTCCTCTCTTGAAAGACGGGTTTTCTGTTCAACTTTGTCGTATATTGTCTCAAGCCGTTTGTCGGCAAATCTCCACTTCACTAACATCTCCTTAAATAAATCTTATATTAATTTGTATCTTAATTTTATATCTTATTATCTATTGTATTGATTTATCGTTTTATCCGCCTTACAAGACGCTTCTTTTTAGGCGGTTCGCTGCCTTGCACTTGAGGCGGCTGTCCGGCATAGGCAGGAGCTGCATTGGGTGTATTAGCCGGCGGCTGCTGAGAAGGTGGATAGCCTTGCTGATGGAAGGAGTCAGTAGAAGAAGAGTAGGGCGGCGCAGGATTGGGATATCCAGATTGAGGGGGTTGAGGCTGATTATATGCAAGTGCAGGATCCCCCAGATGATTTTGAGAAAATGAACAAGATGCCCTTGGGCACTTAAGTCCCTTTGTACCATCGCTCTTTTCAAAATCTACAAGAAATGGATTTCTGCACAACGGACATTGAAAAGGATAGGGCTGTGACCAGCTCACAAAACGGCAGCTTTTATCAGAACAGATAAAATAATCTTTTCCAGTCTCTGTCTTCTCTTTTTTTATAGTGCCTTTTTTGCAAAGAGGACAAGGCGTTGAAAGCTCTGCCTCAAAAGCAGCAATTCTTGATGCTATATCATCAGATATTCCGCTGATTCTTGATTCAATATCAGCTTCAGAGAGATTTTTCTCCTCTGAAACTCTGCGTTTATGTTCTGCAATATGTTTCTCATCTTCCTCTTGTTGCCCTGACAAAGCTCTTCTTTCAAGTTCAGCAATCTTTTCAGCTTCAGCTTTTGCCTGCTCCTCTCTTATTGCAGCGGCTTTTAACTGCTCTTCTCGTAATTTAAGTTCAGCTTCACGGGCAGCCATTTCAGCCTCTTTTGCTCTAAGTTCAGCCTGCTGCTGCTCAAATTTCAGTGCTGCTATCTCTGCCTCTCTTATAGCTTTCTCTTTTGCTGCAAGCTCCGCGGCTTTTCTCTCAAGTTCTTTAGCAGCAAGCTCTTCAGCCTCTTTTAGCTTTCTCTCCTGCTCCTTAATCTGTGCAGCCTTTAAAAGAGCATCCTGATATTGTCTTTCAGCCTCCTCTTTAGCTCTTTTTTCACTCTCTTCTTTAGCTTTTTTTTCAGCCTCTATCTCCTCTTGAGAAGGTCCCTTATCAAAAACAGATGTTATCTTTACCTTATCTAATCTGCTGCCGCCATCAAAATGAAATGACGGCTTTCCTGCTGCTTTATTAAGGGCAAGTTTCTCTTTAAATCTCTGCTGGGCAAGACGCTTAATATTTGCCTCTTTTAGTCTTAAAGCGACCTCTCTTGTCTGGCTGCTTGCAGAGTTATCAAGTGCAAGTTCTTGAGCTTTTTTCTCTGCTTTTTCTCTTGTAACTGACACTCCGCTTTTTTTGAGAGTCATTGCAAAACTGTTCATTGCATCTTCAAGACTTTTCCGCTCTGTCAATACCTCGTCAATCATCTGCATTACAAACGCAATAAGCTGAATCCCCTGCATACCGGGAAACATCTTATCAAGAAATCCCACGATTGTGTATGCTGATGCTTCAGCTTTAAGATACCCTTGAGAATCTTGAGTAAGATAACCCTGATCCACAACAGATTTGACCGATTTAAGCATGTCATCATCTTTATAAAGTCCAAGATCAACAAGCTCATCAACCAATGAGTCAAAGGTAAACCTTGTAAGAGGCATATCTGGTGTGCTGGTTCTGATCTCTCTTTCACGCTCTACAGCAATAATAATAGCCGAGATTGTAGAAAGATTGTATGTAAGCATGGCAATATCAGAATCAATTTCTATAAGTGATGTGATTTCTGTTACGAGAATTTCATCAAATTGCATTCTAACAAATGCAGGTTCCATCTCTCTATCTGATAGTATAATTTTACTCATATTTTAGCTATCCTGATTAATGTCATGTATCATTTCAGCAATATTTGATGCCATCTTTGACCACTCTTCATTTTTTTGAGGCAATTTCTGTTCAGCAACCACTGCATCATCTGGAGTTTTCATATCAAGGCAGTCGCCCTGACGGTTAAATATAAGAGACATTGAGACTTTTACATCAAAATCAAGCTGGTAGGCAATCTGCTCATCATAAACAACAATATCCCCATGTTTGTAAACAACCTCATCTTGAAGCTGAAGTTTATGCTTTTCAAGGATCATCTTCTCTACAGCACTCCAGTCAAGCTCTGAATTTATAAAATCTATCAGCTCTTTTTTGCTTGATTCAATAGTCTCTGGATTGGTTATTTTCATATCTTTGCTTTGCTCGTCAGTGTATAGCTTTTGTTATTTTGCTATGGCGTTGTAATATATTATAAACAGTAAAAAGACCGTAACACCAAAAAAAAAATTTTTCAATCATACAGAAAAAAAAGCTGATATAAGAGTTTAAATGTCGTTAAAAAACTTTAAAGCTGCAATAACATTAAATAAAAATCAAAGCCGATTAATCAAGATATCAGGGAGATTGATGCTGTGGCTAATATATCTATTACTTTAGACGGAGTTGATCGGGCGATCGCAAGCCTGAAATATAAAGAGAGTTCTATAAAAAATAGTGTGTTGCGTGCAATAAGAGAACGTTATTCGTCTGATGATGCAATGTCGCAGATAAAATCCATTGACGCAGATGAGTTGATAAAAACTATCTGGAATACTGGAGATGATATTGAAAAGATAAAATCTAAAAGACGAAACTTTTACAGCATAAGATCATCAATCAGCAGCGATCTTGCAGCACTCTCGCCTGAAACGGAAAATCCAGAAAAGGTAACCATCACATCAGAAAACATTTTTGATATGACTGAGGAGGCTAAGAACACCCTTCTCAACTCTTTCTCAGAAGTTGCACGAAACGCAAATTTAGACCTGAATCAGATTACTGATGTTTTAAAGAGCGTTACTGAGATGATCACAAAAATGGAGCTTGAAGCTAAAGGCAGCGGCGGCGGCAAATTCACCGACACTCTTGAGCAGATAAAAAATAAGCTGCTTTCAATATCTGATGTTGTATCTTCGGAAGATGAGGAAATTGAAGATGTTGAAGAGCTTGATGATGACGTTGAGGTAGTTGATGCAGAAGACGAGGAGGTTGAAGATGTCGAAGAGGTTGAGGAGCTTGATGATGACGTTGAAATAGTTGACGCAGAAGACGAGGAGGTTGAAGATGTCGAAGAGGTTGAGGAGATTGATGATGACGTTGAGATAGTTGACGCAGAAGACGAGGAGGTTGATGATGTAGAAGATGTTGAGGAGATTGATGATGACGTTGAGATAGTTGACGCAGAAGACGAGGAGATTGATGATGTAGAAGATGTTGAGGAGCTTGACGATGATGTTGAGATAATTGATGCAGAAGATGAGGAGATTGAAGATGTTGAAGATGTTGAGGAGCTTGATGATGACGAAGAGATTTTTGAAGAGGTTGATGATATAACTGACAATGATGATATGTTTGAAGAGCTTGATATTGATGATAAAGAGCTTGAAGAGTTTAAAGAGTTTCAAAAAAACAGAGAGCTTGCACGCCAATTTGACAATCTTCTTGCTGATGCTGATAAAAAATATAACGCCTATGTGGTTGTTCCAGCCGGAACATATACAGTAGGAAGCACCAGAAATACAAAAAACAGACTCGAACTACAGCAGCTTGAGATGCAAAAACTCTACATTGCAAAATATCCTGTAACCAACGCTCTTTTTGAGATTTTTATTCAAGAGACAGGATACGTTACAACCGCAGAAAAAAAAGGGTATGGAACAGTTTTTTATGGACGATTTAGAAAAGATATAAAGGTCTCTTCGTGGAGACAGGGGATTCAAAATGCTGATGTAAAAAATGCCTGCTGGTATCAGCCGGAAGGACCAGGAAGCTCTCTGCACAACAAGAGAAACCACCCGGTTGTTCAGGTCAGCGTTGATGATGCTTGGGCATTTGCATCGTGGATAGGAAGAAGGCTGCCAACAGAAGCTGAGTGGGAAGCAGCAGCAAGAACAGATATGGGATTTAAATATCCTTGGGGCAATGAGTGGCAGGATAATAGCTGCAATATTGAAAAAAGTTCAATTTCTGATACAACTGCTGTAGATAAATATGAGAGGTACAGCAATATTTTCAATATTACCGATATGCTTGGAAATGTTATGGAGTGGACATCTGATATTATCAGCAACCCCTTTTTAGATGACGACCACCATCTTGATCAACATGGCGGTCGTTCTGAAAATAGCAGTTCAAGCGGTAAAAATAGATTCCACGTTGCCAAGGGATGCGGCTGGACTGCACGAGACAATATAAGCATTGGTGCAAGGTCAGTGTTTAAGCTGCAATACACATCAAACATTGTTGGCTTTAGATGCGTGTCTGAGTATCTGCTTTAGATTTAATAACCATTTACCGTCAAATATTTAAAGGAGTCTATTTTGTTAAAACATTTATACATTATGATTACTATGCTCGTCTGCCTGACAACTTTAGGAAGCACTTCACACGCTGGACAAGAGAGCGTACAAAACATTTACAAACAGGTTGAATCGCTTAAAATAAGCTGGAAAGGTTACACTCTCGGTGCAGAACTTGACAGCGTACAAAAGGAGATTGCCCGTAAAAATCTGGTATCTGAATCAACTGCTGAATCTGTAGATTCTAATAATTCTAATAAGTCCAACAGTTCTGATAAGTCTGGCAAGTCTGATAAAACAGCATCAAATACCTATAAATTTAAGGATAACGGGTTAAACATTGTGGTTGACAGCAAAACAGACAGGGTCGTTATTATATTTGAAACTTTTGAGAATGCATCACAACAAAAAGCCCGTGATCTTATCGGCTCTCTTATCATATCATTTAAAGACCCGACTATCTCGGCACATGACAAAATAGTCTATTGGGCATATGGAGAAGAAGGGAAATATAGTGCTGATAAGTTTGAAGCTGCAAAAGAGGCGGTAAAAAACAGACAAGAGCCTTTAACAATTATCGCCACAGTAAAACTTCAAAGTGAAATTCCTATTATGGCAAAAGATGCAGATAAAGCCTCTGGAACTGTATATTATATCATAAGCTCAGAGGCTCTTTTAAAACAGATACAATCAAAGCAGGAATAAGTTGTTTTTTTTATATTTAGGTAGAGACACGCGGCTGTGCTGTTAAATAAAAAGTCTGTAAAGTGCCTGAGTTCCATCAAGCTCATAACCCTTTTGTGCAAGTTTATCATAGAGCGATTTTGCAAGGTTAAGCCCGGGCAGCTCAAGTCCCATCTCCTCAGCAGACTCAAGGGCAATAGCCATATCCTTTATAAAATGTTTTACATAAAACCCTGGAGCAAAATCGCCTTTTATGATTCTTGGTCCAAGATTGTTCAGCGACCAGCTTGCTGCTGCACCGCTTCCAATGCTTTTTAAAACAGTTTCTGGATCAAGCCCTGCTTTTACAGCATATGCAAGAGATTCGCACAATCCAAGCATGCCTGCTGCAATAGCTATCTGATTGACCATCTTTGTGTGCTGTCCGCTGCCTGCTCTGCCTTGAAGCTCAATATTTTTTCCTATTACATCAAAGATAGGCTTAACAGCTTGAAAAATCTCTTTATCTCCTCCAACCATTATTGAGAGAGCTGCATTTTTAGCTCCAACGTCTCCGCCTGACACAGGTGCATCTAAGGCATGAACAGAACGCTTTTGAGCAGCTTCATATATCTTGAGTGCAAGCAGAGGGCTTGATGTTGTCATATCAATAACAATGCTGTTTTGCTGTGCATTTTCAATAATGCCGTCAGATTTAAGATAGATGCTCTCAACATCTGATGGAAATCCAACAATTGTTATAATCAAATTACATTTTTTAGCAATATCTGCTGCACTATTTTCCCAAACTCCGCCATTTTGACAGACAGATAAAGCCTTTTCTTTTGTACGGGTGTAAACATGCAGCCTGTATCCTGCATTAAGAATGTGGTTAGCCATGCTGGTTCCCATTACGCCGGCACCAATAAATCCAACAACTGTATTTTCTGGTGATATTATCATCTCTTATCTCTCCATGATATTCTCTTTACTTTAAGAATTGTTGCAATATGGTTTCATTAGTTGACAAGATGCTACACTGTAGTATTCTTAATTGAAATTATCCTATCCTCTAACCTCTTACGCTCGTCTGGTTTAACGAGGCTGAACTGAAGGAAAGATTAGGAACAGACAGACTAATTAAAGGAGAAAAAAGATATGTGGGAATATAATGATAAAGTCAAGGATCATTTCATGAATCCAAGAAACGTTGGAGAGATGCAAGATGCAAACGCAGTTGGTGAAACCGGCTCTATATCATGCGGTGATGCGTTGAAACTCTTTCTTAAAATTAACGATAACGGCGTAATAGAGCAGGCAAGTTTTATGACATTCGGCTGTGCAAGTGCAGTTGCATCTTCATCAGCACTGACTGAAATAGTAAAAGGCATGACGCTTGAAGAGGCTGAAAAGCTGACCAATGACGATATCGCGAACTATCTCGGCGGTCTGCCAAAAGAGAAGATGCACTGTTCTGTTATGGGTCAAGATGCTCTGCGTAGAGCAATAAAATCATACAAAGGCATTGAAATACTTGAGAAACCCGGTAATATGGTATGCGAGTGCTTTGGAGTAACTGATTTAGAGATAATTGAAGCTGTTAAACAGAACAATCTAAAGTCAGCAGAAGATGTAACCTTTTATGTAAAAGCTGGCGGCGGGTGCGGCAAATGCGTTGAAAAGATTGAAGAGATTGTCCAATCTGTTCTTGCTGAGGCATAAAAAAACAAGAATGTTTATAAAGTCTTCCAGCCTACAGTATTCAATATTTGAGATAAACTATCTGCCTGATACGAGCTTCTTACAAACGGAGCTGATGCAACTGATTGAAATCCTGCCTCTTTTGCAAATGTTTTCAGCTCCTCAAACTCCTCTGGAGTGTAATATTTGACAACTTTAAGATGTTTTGCCGATGGTTGCAGATATTGACCAATAGTCAAAATTCTGCAACCATGCTCATAAAGATCAACGATTGTCCTCTCAAGCTCATCTTTCTGCTCCCCAAGCCCGACCATTATTCCTGATTTTACAGGTATTTGTCTTAATGTATTTGATGTTTCGGCAGAATTGGTTATTTTTAAAGTCAATTGACTCTCTTGAATGGATTGCTTTAAGTTGAGATTTATACTACTCGCTCTTTGAATCAGCTCAAGCGATCTTTTGTATTGTGCTTCTGGGCGGACTGTTGGGTAAAGCGAGGGCACAGTCTCAATATTGTGGTTTAAAACATCTGGTTCTGCTGCCATTACAACGTTTAAGGCATCAACGCTGCCTTGAAAATCTGGTATCAGAACTTCAACTTTTATCTGTTCGTTATCCGCCTCTCTATTGTTTTGCCTGCCTGATTGCTCTTCTCTATTTAGCTCTATTTTATATAAGTTTTTAATCGCTTTTATAGTCTCAGCAAAATGGGCAGCTCCGCCATCTTTTAAATCATCACGGGTAACTGATGTAATTACAACATACCGTAATCCAAGCTCCAAAGCTGCCTGTGCAACCCGTAACGGCTCGTCAGGGTCAAGAGGCAGAGGCTCTCCAGTTTTCACATTGCAGAATCGGCAGTTTCTGGTGCACAAATCTCCCATAATCATAAAAGTTGCAGTATGGCGGGAAAAACACTCCCACATATTTGGACATTTTGCCTCTTGGCATACTGTGTGGAGTTTTGATCTGCCGACAAGCTGCCTTACCTTTTCATAATCAGCACCTGTGGGCAGATTCTTTTTTAGCCATGCTGGTTTTCGGCGTTTGGATTCTATTTGAGTCTCTTCTATTTGATTGATGTGTTCCATGCTTTTCTCTCTTAAATTCCTGTAATTTCCCTAAAATGATATAGCAATTGTTCTTTTACCCGTTTAATTTCAATATGCTGCTTAGTCTCATTTTCTAAAGATGTCATTGAAATATCAGCCATGCCGCAAGGGTTAATCCAATTAAAAGGGGTAAGATCAAGATTGGCGTTAAGAGCAAGACCATGAAAAGATACGCCTCGTTTGATGGAAAGCCCAACGCTTCCGAGTTTTGAATATGAGTAAATATCTCTATTTATATTAGAACATTTTATATCTATCTGATTGTCAAATGGTGTTTTTTGATTGTTAGATTTCATCTGGTTAGTTTGATTAGATTTAACCCAAACCCCGTTATTTTTAGGGTCTGTAACTGCTGCAACTCCAAAATCTGATGCTGTTCTTATCATAGTTTTTTCTAATGCACAGACAAAATCTGACACGCCTAACCGCCTCTTCTCAAGGTTCACAATCGGATAGATAACAACCTGACCCGGTCCATGATAAGTTATATTTCCACCCCGTTCAGTCTGAATAACGGCGATATCTTTTGATTTTAAAAACTCCTCTGACACAATAAGATTTTCCCTGCCCCCGCGTTTTCCAAGAGTAAACACAGGATAGTGTTCAAGTATCAGAATCGTATCATGTTTAACATTGCCGTTGATCATATCAGAGACAATCTGTTTTTGCATCTCAAGGGTTTTAATATATTCTATCAGATTTAAATCAATGCTTATGGTTTGGTTGGTTGACATGGTTATATCCTAAGTTAATAATTTTATTATTTGCTATTTTATATTTCTTTTGTAAAGAAAAAATTGTATTGATAAGTGTTGTTTTAAGTAAAGCTGGCAATAAACGGTTATTCTTTCATGTGGAGAAAAGAATATCAATGTCTGAACAAAAGACTTGTGAAGAGCTGAAGAAGAGAGTTCTTGAGTTGGAGGGAGTTGAAATGAAACTCAAAAGAACCGAACAGTTGCTAAGTGATGAAATTAATTGGAGGCGTCTTATCATTGCGGAATCAAGAGATGCTATAGTTGTTATTGACCAAGAAACCAAGGTCTATGAAGCTAATAAAAGATTTGCTGATATGCTCGGTTATTCTTTGGAAGAGATTTATAAACTTCATGCGTGGGAATGGGATGTTAATTTCAGTAAGGAACAAATATTAGAATTGGCAAAAGTTGTCGATCCGTCAGGTCATCATTTTGAGACACAACACCTTCGTAAAGACGGCACAATAATAGATGTAGAGTTAAGTAATAACGGTGCTCTCTACAGAGGAAAGAAGCTGATATTATGTATATGCAGAGACATCAGCGAACGCAAAAAGGCTGAAAAAGAACGGGAGCAGCTTATTAAGAGGCTTGAAGCGTCAATAAAAGAGATCAAAACCTTAAGAGGAATATTACCTCTGTGCTCTTTTTGTAACAGGATCAGAGATGATAAAGGATATTGGGAGCAGGTCGATGTCTATATTAAAAAACATTCAGAAGCAGATATCAGTCACAGTATATGTCCTGAATGTCTGAAAAAACACTATCCAGATATTTATGAAGAGCTGTTTCCAGAATAATGAGCTTGGTTCAAAAACAATAGATACTAAAGCGAGGTAATAAAAGATAATATTTTACTATTTTTGATTCATAACATTAACAATTTAAGGAGGATAGTATATGCAAGATTTAAAAAATGAAAAGTATTGGAGTCCGTACATTGCTGGAGCATGTGCAGGAGTTGTGTTGGTGTTGTCGGTTTGGATCAGCGGCAACTATTTGGGTGCTTCTACTTCGTTTGTCAGAACTGCCGGATTGATTGAAAAAGTATTCAGTGCTGAACGTGTAGCTCAAATAGAATATTTCGCAAAAACAACCCCTAAGATTGATTGGCAGTGGATGTTTGTAATTGGTGTTCTATTTGGCTCTCTAATTGCCTCTAAGATGTCAGGAACATTCAAATCACAAGCTGTTCCTGACATGTGGCAGGAAAAATTTGGAAGCAGTGTTGCACTAAGGGGTGTTGTAGCTTTTATCGGCGGCACTGTGGCAATGTTTGGTGCCCGTCTTGCAGATGGCTGACCGTCTGGTCACGGTTTGAGCGGTCTGGCTCAACTTGCTGTAAGCGGCTTTGTTGCACTGTTTTGTTTTTTTATCGGAGGCATGATAAGTGCTAATCTCTTGTACATGGGAGGAAAAAAATAATGAATCAGCTCATTTACGGACTTATCACTGGAATTCTTTTTGGTTTTTTTCTGCAGCGGGGACAGGTTTTGCGATACGACAAACAGATCGGAGCGTTGCGGCTTATGGATATGACCATATTGAAATTTATGCTGACAGCTATATTTGTAGGCACTGTGGGAATTTATCTGCTTTATGATCTTGGTCTTGTTAAGCTCTCAATAAAATCAACGATTCTTGGCGGCACAGTTGCGGGCGGTTTGATTTTTGGAATCGGCTGGGGGCTTCTCGGCTATTGTCCGGGCACATCTGTCGGTGCTGTTGGTGAAGGACGCTGGGACGGTCTGTGGGGAGTTTTGGGAATGGTTGCCGGAGGAGCTTTGTATGCAGAGGCTTATCCATTTATGAAAAAAACTTTGCTCGCATGGGGAGACCTTGGAAAGATTGCATTACCAGAAGTGCTGGGCATCAACCACTGGTTTGTTATTATTGTTTTTGTTCTTTCAGGCGTTGGATTGTTCATATTTTTTGAGAAAAAAAATCTTTAGCCGGCAGAAAGTTGCAAAATCATAAGTAATATCAATTGTAGTTGTATGTAGTTGTAGGGGTGCAGAGCGGTGCTCCCCTACAAAATTACGATATATAATTATTTCAACTAAGAAATGATATTTTATTCAACTAAGGAATGAAAATTTAATAACACCCGAAATCATTTGAAACCGCTCTTCAATATTTAATCTTCAATGATTATAAGTTTAGGGAGTTATTGCATGCTCATTCCTAAGAAATGCTATATTTCAGCAGTTAGATAATAGGTTTCATGGCACTCATATAAGATCGCAGTTCTCGTCCGATCATCTCTACAACAGTATAACGAATCTCTTCGTTTACCTGAATCAGCTCCATATTATCAACACCATTATCTTTAAGATCAACCCCTTTTCCAATCACATCAACATCAATCTGCTCCATAAAATCTTTAAGGAGCGGCATAGCCTTTTGTGTGAACAGATAACAGCCGTATTCAGCAGTATCAGAGATAACTACATTCATCTCGTAAAGTTTTCTTCGGGCAATAGTATTTGCAATTAAAGGAACCTCATGCAGGGACTCATAATAGGCAGACTCCTCTTTTATTCCTGCTGCAACCATTGTGTCAAATGCAAGCTCTACACCGGCTTTAACCATTGCTATCATTAAAATACCGTTGTCAAAATATTCCTGTTCAGCGATATCTGCGTCTGTACAGACAGATTTTTCAAAAGCAGTTTGAGCAGTTTCAGCACGCCATTTCAAAAGATTAGCATCTCCGTTGTCCCAATCTTCCATCATGGTTCTTGAAAACTCACCTGACATAATATCGTCCATATGTTTGTTAAAAAGAGGCTGCAAAATGTTCTTCAACTCCCCAGCAAGATAGAATGCCGTAATCTTTGCAGGGTTGGAGAGTCTGTCCATCATGTTGGTTATTCCGCCATGTTTGAGAGCTTCGGTAATTGTCTCCCAGCCGTACTGAACCAGCTTGGAGGCATATCCAGAATCAATGCCTTTTTGGATCATCTTATCATAGCAGAGAAGCGAACCAACTTGCAGCATACCGCATAAAATAGTCTGCTCTCCCATAAGATCAGATTTTACTTCAGCAATAAAAGAGGATTCAAGCACACCAGCTCTATCTCCTCCAGTGCCGGCAGCGTAAGCCTTAGCAAGCTCCCAACCCTCTCCACGAGGATCGTTTTCACCATGAACAGCAATCAGAGTTGGAACGCCGAATCCTCTTTTGTACTCCTCGCGTACCTCAGTGCCCGGAGATTTTGGTGCGACCATTACAACAGTCAGGTCATCACGGATTTTCATACCCTCTTCAACAATATTAAAGCCGTGGGAATAGGCAAGTGCAGCATTTTTTTTCATAAGAGGCATAATTGCAGATACAACCCCTGTATGCTGTTTATCTGGTGTAAGGTTAATTACAAGATCAGCAGATGGTATCATCTCTTTATAGCCGCCGACTTTAAATCCGTTTTCTGAGGCATTTTTCCAAGATTTACGCTTCTCTTCAATTGCAGAGTCTCGTAAGGCATAAGAGACATCAAGACCGCTGTCGCGAAGGTTTAAGCCTTGATGAAGACCTTGGGCACCGCAGCCGACAATAACAATCTTTTTGCCAACTAACGCTTCTACTCCATCAAACTCTAAAGAGTCCATGAAACGGCATTTTCCAAGCTCTTCAAGCTGGCGTCTTAATGGTAATGTGTTGAAATAGTTCTGACCCATTTTTTTATTCTCCTGTTATTTTTTGTTTTTTATTGTGTCGGATTTTATTAAACAGCTTTTCATTTTATTTTAAACCTTAGAAGCTCAGTTAAAAATCTTAATAATTTTGTTAAGTTATTGCATGAAATAATATTTTTATTGTTGCGTCAAGTGAATTAATTGAGATATTGTGTTGCTCTATTTGAAATAATAATATCTTTTTGAAATTTCTAATAAAAATATTTTGTGATGACAATTATAAGAGAAGGCATTATTACAATAATTGTAATAGTAATCCACAGATGAATATTCATGAACTTAAACTTTTCAGACATCTCTGCTCATCTCTCCATTTTGGCAAGACGAGCCGAGCCTGCAACATTACACCTTCTGCACTCACACGAATGGTTCAACGCCTTGAAGGTGAGCTTGATGAGTCTCTATTTGTCAGGGATAATCGTACAGTAAAGCTGACTTATGCAGGAGAGGCATTTAGACGTTATGCAGATGATGTTATGCAGAGGTGGAACCAGCTTCAAAACGAGCTTGCATCAGATCGGGACGGCAACTTAAGAGGAGATTTGTCTATTTATGCCTCTGTAACTGCTGTTTACGGTATTTTGTCTGATATTCTCAAACAGTACAGAAGCCTCTATCCTGAAGTCCAGATCAATTTAGAGACTGGAGATGCAGCAAAGGCTTTGAGTAAGCTTCAGAATGGAGAGGTTGATATCTCTATTGCAGCACTTCCAGAAAAACAGATAGCAGGGCTTGAGGTTATGAAAATAGTTGAAACTCCATTGGTATTTATTGCTCCGGTAAATTATCCTGATACAGTTAAATATTTTAGTAAGAAAACAGAGTCAAATAACGATATTGACTGGCAGAATACACCGATAATTATTGCAGATCACGGTTTGAGCCGCGAGCGGTTTGACAGGTGGCTCTCAAGTCATCATATCTCTCCTAATATTTACGCACAGGTGGCAGGCAACGAGGCTATAATTGCAATGGTGAGTCTTGGCTGCGGAGTCGGCGTAATTCCAAAACTTGTGCTTGAAAAAAGTCCGTTAAAAGATGATGTTATGATTTTAAATTTTGCACCAGAATTGACCCCTTTTTCAATAGGAGTTTGTGCTTTGAAAAAAAATATGGGAAATCCAAGAATCGCTGCATTTTGGCGAATCTTAACCAATTAAGATCATTAAAATTAATAAATGTTTTATGACGATATTCAAACAAAAGATGTAAAAATATATATAAGTGGTTATGACAATGAATAAGGGTAGATTTGAGACAGAGTGGAGTCGTGCTGATGCCAACCAGCAGATTGATTTGATCAGCAATGCCCTTGAGATGCCTCTTGCTGACGGGGTAAAAACGATAATGGCGGGTCTTGGCTCTTTTCATATAGCAGTAAAGAGCAAGGCAAAAGATGTTCTTAAAAAGTTACAGGAGAATATAAAAGATGCTCTTGCCTCTGAGGATAAGCGAAGAGGGCTTCTTGCCTCTGCTCTGCTTGCGGTTCATGTTTACAAAAATATCCACAAAAATCTTTCAGCAGGCGAGCTTAAAATTTATCTTGAGATACTTCTTGAATCTGGCGGGCGAGGTCCTTTTTATGCTTGGAATCTCTGTCAAAGCGGAATGTTTTACATACAGACAATAACCGCAACTATCAATTTACTAAATGAATCGTGCCGTCTTGCACTGGTAAATCAATATCTTGCATCTCCTCCTTCTGTAAGAAGACAGTACGCGGAGTTGTTTGTAAAAATTTTAAGAGATATTACAGAACAGGATACAGTTATTAAATTTTATGCTGATCTTTTTGATAATCAGATTACATCAGACATATTTCTTGAAAATATTAATCCATCTCTTAGAAACTGCTATAACCCAAAAGAGCCGGACTCTCCTGACACTATAATCGGAAAATATTTAAGCGATGATGAGCAGCCTGATATTGACAGAATATATGCACTAAAAGCTGTGGCAATGCTCTCTGCCGATATGAATACTTCTAAACTTCTTAGAATAATGAAAAATGATAAATCGTATCAGGTTAGAAAGACTCTGTTTAAGGTTATTGAACGCTCTCCTTGCGGAATTTACTTTGTTCTAACAGACGATATAATGAGTGCTGTATGCAGTAAACCAGCAGCATCATCAGCACTTAATCTACAAGATAGAATGGATATGTTTAAAGCCGCTGTGGTCTCTTGCAGCAGCACGCTTTTGCATAACAAAAATCGTTCATTCAGCCAAAAATCAGATTTAAATACATTGATCCAGCGGGTTAATCGAGATATTCCAGAACTTATGCCTCTTATACTTGATGATATTGCCACTTTTTCAAGATTTTCAATATGTTTTATTCAGTATATGGCAGAAGACCCGACTGGAACGCTTTTTCAAAATAGTGATATTGAACGTGCCCTGATATGCGGAGTTGTCCGCAAAAGACCAGAAAGAGTGGTTGCAATATTTGAAACTTATATGAACCTCCCCTCTTGCTCTATAAAGGAGGCTTTAGCAAGGCTGATTTTAAAGATAAATTCATCTCTTTTAGAGGAGAAAAATGAGTTAAAACGACAAATTGAGTATATAGTTACATCAAAAACTCCATTAAACATAAAAAAGGAGAAGCCCGGTTTTTTTAAAAATCTTTTTACAGTAACATTGGGTAAGAAAATAGCTCTTTTAAAGGAGTACGGCTCTCCTGACGGAGTTGATCTTACAGATGAAGTTATTGAAGATGTTGATTTATCAGTGTGCAAATTTCTATCTCCCGGGATATTTACAGGTGCTGTTATAAAATATGTGGATATCTCTCTTTCTACTTTCAGCAACTGTTCGTTCAATAACGCATTTTTCTATAACGTAAAGATGAACGGAACTAAATTTATCAACACATCTTTTGAACGTGCTGTATTTATTGATGTTATAGCTGATGGGGCTAAATTTCACGGCTGCAATTTTACAGGGGCATCTTTTTTAAACAGCAGTTTTCAATCTGCTGATATGACAGAGGCAGTTCTTGCAGATTGTACAGTAGTTAAAACATCGTTTTCAGAGACAGACCTTTCAGGAGCAACCTTTGTCGCCTCCCGCATCTCAATGGTGACATTTGCTAAGAGTAAACTTGAAAAGACCGATTTCTCAGGAGTTACAGGTAAATTCTGCCGGTTTTCTGCTCATACGCTCTCTCGGGCTGCAACAGAACACTCTGATCTCTATTCGAGAATTATAGATATATCTCGTTCAGATATAGAAAAGGAGCTGGTTGAAATATCACAGGATAAATATCTGATGAATCAGATAAGAATGCTCATATTTACAGAGCTTATCCAGCATGGAAAAAATATGTTTTTAATAAAAAACAGATATGCAGTAATATCAGCCTTTGATCTGTTTCAGCCTGAGCAAGCTGATCTGTTTGAACTTATTCCTCTGCTTATTCATGAAAATATAGACCTTTACACCCCCTCGTCAAGAAGCGCGGCTCTTGCAACGCTTATTGAATTTGATCCTGAAAAAGCTAAATATAACAAAGAAAGTGCTGGTATTCAGCACGCAGATATACTCTGTGGAATAGCAGGTTATCTGCCTAACGGTGAAACAGAGAGAATATTTAGAAAATATTCTGAAAAGGGATATTTGAAAAAAGATGGAATGGTTTTTAAGGAAAGATATGGGCAGATAGATGCTCTCTTTACTATGGGAAGCAGCGGATCTATTGCCCACACTTACGGCTCTGATATTGACTACTGGGTCTGTATAAGAGAAGAGAACTTTGATTATGATGCTCTTAATCTCTTTCAAAGAAAACTTACTATTATTGAGCAGTGGGCAAAAGATGAGTTTAAAACAGAGATTCATTTTTTTATTGTTGATATTGAACGGGCAAAGCGTTCAGATTTTGGAAGTTCAGATAGTGAAAGCTCAGGTTCTGCTCAGGGACGGCTGCTTAAAGAGGAATTTTATAGAACTATGATTCATGTTGCTGGCAAACTTCCATTTTGGGCAACCCTTTCGGTTGAAGTGAGCAAAAACTACTATCATGATCTGTTTATCCGAGTCTGTCCAAAAACTGAAAAAGGTAGTCCAACAGTTGAAAAAGGCAGATTTATAGATTTTGGCGATATTCATGACATTCCTGCTGGTGAATATTTTGGGGCTTCTGTCTGGCAGATGTTCAAGTACCTTAAAAGCCCTTTTAAGTCTGTGTTAAAAATGGGGCTTTTAGAGAAATATATCCATGAAAAAAAGCGGGACAGAATACTATTATGCAATGAGTTTAAAAGAGAGTGGATGAATCCTGGTTTGTCATTTAATTTGATCAAATCTGATCCATACTACTTATTACTCAGCTCTCTTGTTGCATACTATAAAAAGATAGATAAAGATCACCCTTTTGCAAAATTTGTACAATCCTGCTTCTTTTCAAAAGTTGGCATTAAAGATCAACTGGAGCTGAAAAAAAGTGCATTTGGATTAAAAGAGATTCTTATAAGGCGGTGCATGAATGAGTGGGATTGGTCGGATAAGGCAGTGTTTGATGCTGGTAATTTCAAAGACTGGTCATACGAAAAAATCGCCCAAGAGAGCTTGAAAATTAGACGATATATGGTTCAGACATATAAGCAGTGCAGAAGAATATGGACATCATCTGATGCCTCTTACGAAAGAGAGTCTCTATTAACTCCAACAGACAGAACCATTCTTGGACGCAAAATGGTGGTTCATTTCAGCATGGAAGAGAAGGGCAAGGTTGAGCCTCTTATTTTAATCTCAAAAAGCGGTTTAACTAAAGGTTTAAATCTACAATACAGTTATGACGCAAAAGATGATAAAAAATGGTTTCTGATGCACAGATGGCATGATAAAAAAAATAATATAGAAAAAAATGAGGAGCTAAAAAGAGCATCAACCATTGAAGAGCTTGGAGCGTGGCTTATTTACAACGAGCTTTATTTAAGCCAGAATCATATAAAACTTGCACCTAATCCAACTGATATAAGATCAAATGATATTAGATCACTTTTTCAGGCAATGTACGATTTTTTTGCTGGTGAAATAAAAAAAGAGATTGCAAATGAAGCTCTGTGTTCAAAAAGTGAAATTACATCAATGTTTATATCTATCAATTTTACTTTTGCCCGAGACTCAAAAATGGGAACAGAGTGGAGTGTTATATATAGAAATAGCTGGGGAGAAATGTTTTGTAATAACTTTAGAAATCCTTCTGAATCGTTAAAAGATAGTGATGTTGAAAATAGAGTCCAAAGAGATCTCGAGCATCACAAATTTTCACCATACTTAAGAACACTCTTATATCCATCTTTAAAGCAAGAATTGAAAGGTGTATCATAAATTATGAAAACTCTTTTTAAACCTATCAGCAGCATATTTGGGAAAAAAAGCGAGGAGAGTAATTTAACCAAAGAGCAGGATATGTCTGCTTCAGCAGAACATTCTAATCTTATGGCTAATATAGATGATAACAATTTAGCAAAACTCTACTGCGACACTTTTTCCGCAACTACGACTGTTAAGACAAAACTTGATAAATTGATTCAGACAAAAGAGCATATTGCAGAGGATAGATTTGCCTCTTTGCACGAACAATACTCATCTTTTTTAGATAAACATAACCCAAATCTAAAAAAATTATTAGATGAGATAGATAGAAGAATTGATGCTTATATTGCTGATAAAAAATATGCAGCAGACAAATTTACTGATATTAAAAAGAGTATCCAGCAGGAGACTAAACTGCTTGAGGCTGGTGTTATCTCAAAAGAGGAGTATGTAGAGAAGATACAATCTTTTAAGCCTGAAGAGCGGGAGTATAAGGATAGATATAAAATATCTCAAGAGCTTATTACCATCTTAAAAGATGCAAAAAACAATAAATATACTCCGCCTCCTCAACCCTCTCTTAATACAGATAATAGTAACGAAGCAAAAGATAATACAGCTCTGTCAGCAGAAGCATCTAAAGATATGGCGATCAGCAGCCAAAAAGCTGGGGAAGATAGCCGCAATAAGATATATTCAGGCAAAGATGTTGATATAAATCTGCCGTGCGGTACAAATCTTTCTGTAAAAATCGAGGGTATTGCAATACCTGTTACTGCAAATTTTGTAGGAACACAAAAGCATGAATATCTTCTGATTACCCACCCAGCTCCCTATACAACTGTAAAACCTAAGCTGTTTGCTGGTAATAAGCTGATTCTTGAAACTATTTTTGAAGGGCATCTTTTTATCTTTTCAGCTCCTATAATTGAAAATCTTGCAAAACCTATCAGGGCGATTGTGCTTGAGTATCCAAAAGAGCTTCATTTAAGGATACTCCGCTCATCGTCCAGAGTGATATGCAGGATACCTTCAACAGTTATTTTCAAGGGGGCAGGCAAAGAGTCAATCATAAGCGATATAAATCAGCAGGGATGTAGGATTGAAATTACATATCAATTATCAGAAAAAAACTACATTGCACGATCAGATGATAATATAAAAATAGAGTGCACCTTTCCGGGCAATACAGAGGTGCATACTATTAGCGGGATTATCCGAAATGTTAAGAAAAAACAGCTTACCCTGCTATATGGCGTTCAATTCACTGAAATTACAGAATCGACTAAAAATGCAATTGTAAAATATCTATCAACTCTCTGATTTTAGATAGAACAATTACATGATTTAAAAAAATGGTATAATAGCTATCAGATAACATTATCAAATACAGCCCTCTCTGTTTTTGCGGTTATCTCTATGGCAGTACAATTCATTGACATTTTACACATGAAAGACTATTATCCCTGCTGTTAAAAAAATGGGATTGTGTTTTTATATACAAATTGGCATCACAATAATTTAATCTAAAGTACACTAATAGAATTGAATAATAAGATTCGTAAAGTTACAATCAAAAACAGGCTTGGGCTTCACGCAAGACCTGCTGCAATGATTGCAAAAATTACCCGGAACGCAGAGAACGCTGTATGGATTGTTGATGACAAAAACAGAGCAGATGCTTCAAGTGTTATTGATATCCTGACCATTAACGGAAAAAAAGGTAAATCACTTCTTCTTGAAGTTGAATCAGAAAGTGATATTAACTTACTTGAGACTTTAGCAGATTTTTTTCAGTCCGGATTTGGAGAAAATACCGATGGGTAAATCTCGTAAAGAGCAGATTCAAAAAGAGCACGCAATAGTAAAGAGAAATGGTGAGTATTCTGTAATATCCTCTAAAGAGCAGGTTATAATGAAGGGCATTGGAGGCTCTCCTGGTATATGTATTGGAAAAGCCTATATTGTTGACCGTGAAGGGGTTGAGCTTGTTAAAAGATATCCTGTAACGGAAGATGGTGTGCCAGCCGAGATTAATAGGTTTAAAAACGCTGTAAAGCTTGCAAGTGATGAACATACAGCAATTATAGAATCATTGAATAGCGATTTAACTGATCAGCTTGATATTCTTCAGGCTCATTTAGCTCTGTATAAAGACAAGATGCTTTATGCCAAAACCATTGATACTATAAAAACTGAAAAGATAAATGCAGAATGGGCATTAAAAAAGGTTGTGCGTCAGATAAAACGTATGTTCATGAAGGTTAATGATTCTTACTTGAAATCAAGAGTAACTGATATTGTCCAAGTATCAGAGCAAATTATGCGTAATCTGATCGGTGCACAAGATATTAAAATTTCAGATATTAATAAAAGGGTTATTTTAATAGCCAATGATCTCTCTCCTGCAGATACAATTCAAATTCAGCTTGAGCTGATAAAGGGTTTTGCCACAGATCGCGGAGGTAAAGATTCTCATACAGGTATTATTGCAAAAGCTCTTGGCATTCCGGCTGTAATGGGACTTGGAAACGCTACGCATAAAATTGAAAATGATGATATTGTTATTGTTGATGGTCTATCAGGTGTTTTAATTATAAATCCAGAGGAAGATACTCTATTTTCATATGAGGAGAGAAGAGCATCTTACGAAAACCAACAGGCAATCAGAGCAAGAGAGAGCCATCTGCCTGCAATCACCTTAGATGGACATGAATTCCAACTAATGGCAAACATTGAGCTTGTCGAAGAGGTTGTATCTGTAAAGGATAATGGTGCAAAAGGTATAGGGCTTTTCAGGACTGAGTTTCTCTATATTGATCTTAAACGATTTCCGTCAGAAGAGGAGCTTTTTGAGAAATACAAAGAGGTGGTTGATCTGCTCTCTCCTATGCCGATTACCTTTAGAACTCTTGATATTAATGGCGATAAGGTTCTGCCATATATGAAAAATGTGGAAGAGGAGAATCCAGCACTTGGCTTGAGGGCTGTAAGATTCTGCCTTAAAAGACCGTCAATTTTTATTACCCAGATTAAAGCTATCCTTAGAGCAGCGGCATTTGGCAATATAAAACTTCTTATTCCTATGATCTCATGTGTTGAAGAGATTGTTCTTGTAAAGGAGATTATAAGCTCTGCTATTGCAGAGTTAAAAGTAGAAGAGAAAATTTTTAACGGAGATATTCCACTTGGAATAATGATTGAAGTTCCCTCTGCGGTTATTATTGCAGAAGACCTTGCAGATTATGTTGATTTTTTCAGTATTGGAACAAATGACCTTATTCAGTACTCAATGGCTATAGATAGAAGTAACCGTCAGGTTGCTCATCTATACAATCCAATGAATCCTGCTGTAATAAGAATGGTAAAAATGGTTGTTGATGCTGCAAACAAAAAAAATATTGAGGTTGTTATGTGTGGAGAGATGGCAGGCGATCCATTTAATCTGCCTGTACTAATGGGTCTTGGATTAAGACGGCTCTCAATGAACCCAATGTCTATTCCTGTAATTAGACAGATGGTCACCAGACTTGATACTAACGAAACCAAAATGTTTGTGGATAAGATTATTCATATGAGGCAGGTCTTAGATATTATAAATTGTGTAAAAGAAGAGTATGGAACCGCTCTTTCTGATTGAATCAATAGTTGATTTTAGAATAGAATTAAAAGCGGTTACAGGAGTATAGATTAGTTATGGAATCAGATAGAATAAAGATTATAGCAAGCAATAAAAAGGCAAGACACGACTACGAAATCTCTGGTGAAATAGAAGCTGGTATTGTTCTTGTCGGAACAGAGGTCAAGTCTATACGCCAAGGAAAGATAAATCTTAAAGATTCCTATGCAGAGATAAAAAATAATGAACTCTTTTTAAGACAGATGCACATTACTCCATATCAGAATGCCTATTACGATAATCATGAACCTTTAAGAAGCAGAAAGCTGCTTCTTCACAGCCGAGAGATAAAAAAGTTGATCGGCAAGGTTTCAGAACGAGGCTTTACAATTATTCCTCTAAAGGTTTATTTTAAAAATGGTAAAATAAAGGTTCAGATTGGACTTGCCAAAGGTAAAAAACTTTATGATAAACGAGATACCATAAAGAAAAGAGATATTCTGAGGGAGATGGACAGAGATTATAAAAAAAATTGATGATAAATGTTAATTAATCAAATGAACTTTCAAATCCAATATTGATCGTCAGCATCTATTGTCTATTATAATAAATATCCATAGTGATTGACTTTGTTGCACCTGATGTATATATTTTGAGAAATAATTTTGTAGATCAAATATCTACGGACACGAATCAGATATTTATGTTCTTTTAAAATTTGGGGGCGAAAAGGCTTCGACGGAGACGACGAGGTTTTGGTAGCATGTCGAGCTTTCTGTTGACTCGTAAAATCAATGGAAAATAAACATAATCGCAGACGATTATAACTACGCTGTAGCTGCTTAGGCAGCTTCCGTCCTGCTGAGATTTTTCCTACAGGTTTCAGTAAAGGGCGTCGACTATGTGGGAACGCTTCACACCAGTGCCTGACTTGTGTGAGGTTAAACTTTTCAGGATACGCTGATATTTATCCCTCCTGAAGGAGACTTTCAGCAAAACTTAAAGTTCAGGATAAACATGTAGAAGCCACTGCTAACTCTTTTCGGACGCGGGTTCGACTCCCGCCGCCTCCACCAAATCACAAATTCAAACAGTCCAATATCGACCTAAACCCCTTAGAAATAAGGGGTTTTTTTGTTTTCTTTTGGAAACGAATTTCATGAAGTCCATGTTAATAGTAAGTAGTCAGATAAAAGTTTTTTCCTATACGCCATAAACTATCTATTTGATCTTATTGCATTATCAACAAATCAGAACCGGTAAAATGTTTTTGATTAAATTAATATCTGGTGGGAATAGTTCCGGACGGTCACAAATTGCTTTATCAATAACCCTTCTAAAGTATTACACCTTTAAAATATGAATCACTTATTCTTCTTGACAAAAATATAGGCAAATAGTTCTATGATGGTGTTGGAAGGGAATTTCAATCAAAAGGAAAAATTCAATTATGATTATACACCTCATTGCAGCTGCAAGACCTAATTTTATGAAAATAGCACCGCTTTATCATGAATTGGTAAAAAGGGATATTTTTGAACCTGTAATTGTTCACACAGGTCAGCATTACGATCTAAATATGTCTGACATATTTTTTAAAGATTTTGGTCTGCCAGAACCTCATATTCATTTAGGTGTGGGCAGCGGCACACATGCCCAGCAGACAGGAAATGTTATGGTTGCTTATGAAAAAGTGCTGATGGAGAGAAAACCTGATCTTGTCGTTGTAGTAGGAGATGTCAACTCTACAGCAGCAGCGACTCTTGCTTCAGTAAAACTTGGCGTTAAAACTGCTCATCTTGAAGCTGGTTTAAGGTCTTTTGATCGCACCATGCCTGAAGAGATCAATAGAATAGTTACAGACTCTATTGCAGATATCTTGTGGACACCATCGCCAGATGGAAATGAAAATCTTATAAGAGAGGGAATTGCACCAGAACGTATTGAGCGAGTAGGTAATATAATGATTGACTCTCTTGAGATGCTTAGAAGCGAGATTGAATCACTGGAAACATTTTCCCAAATGGGATTCAAAGCTGGTGCATACATATTAGTAACGCTGCATCGTCCTGCAAATGTAGATAATATCGATAATCTTAAATCTTTATGTTCCCTGCTTGTAAAAGTTTCTAAAAATCTGCCTGTTATATTTCCAGTTCATCCAAGAACTGCTGCAAGAATAAGAGAATATGGACTTCTACCTATATTAGAAGGTTCAGAGAATTTAATTTTAAAAGAGCCTCTTGGGTACAAAGATTTTATGAATCTTGTAATTAATTCAAAACTTCTGCTTACCGATTCAGGAGGCGTTCAAGAAGAGACAACCTATCTCGGCATACCCTGCCTTACATTGAGAGCTAATACTGAAAGACCAATTACTATCACTAAAGGAACTAACCGTCTATGCAAACTTGAAGATATACCTGATATGATTAAAACTATTTTATCAGGAGATTTTCCTAAAGGCTCTGTTCCTGATTTGTGGGACGGTAAAACTGCACAAAGAGTAGCAGAAAGCATAGAGAGGCGGTTAATATAGACAAACAGCTGCTCATCTGTCCATACATCTAAAGTTAAAATATTATGAATATAAGATATTACACACCAAATGATAAACCTGCTTGGGACAGATATGTTTTACAACATCAAAATGCCACGCTGTTCCACCAGACTGCATGGAAAGAGGTGGTTGAAGATGCTTTTTCCCATAAGAGCATGTATATTCTATCAGAAGATGAGACATCTGGCAGGATAACAGGCATTTTTCCCCTTTTTCAAATCAAAAGCCTTCTTTTTGGAAACTATGTCATATCAACTCCGTTTGCAGAGTTGGGCGGAATACTTGCTGATGACGAAAAGATAGAATCTCAACTGCTTAAATACGGCATGGATATTTCAGAAAAGCTCAACTGTGATTATCTTGAGTTGAGAAATAAAAAAGAGATTCCAAACCTATTGACTAAAACTCTATATTACAATTTTAGACGTGAAATCTCAAAAGATCATGATGAAAATCTGACAGCTATACCAAGAAAATCAAGAGCTGTTGTCAGAAAAGGGATAAGCAACGGTCTTAGGTCTGAAATGGGACATCATCTTTTTTCTGAATTTTATAATATGCTTGCATTAAATTTCCACCGTTTAGGAACACCTGTATTTTCCCGTTCATATCTTGAAAAGCTGTTAAAGAAAAAAGAACTTAAAACCAATATTCTGCTCGTTAGAACCAAAGAGCTTAAAACCTGTGCAGGTGTTATGACCTTTTTTTTCAAAGATCAGGTAATTCCTTATTATGCTGGTTCTGATGTCAATTTACGGCATTTAGGCGTAAATGATTTTATGTATTGGGAACTTATGAAATATGGTGCTGATAATGGATACAGAATTTTTGATTATGGCAGGAGCAAAGAGGGAACAGGCTCGTTCAGCTTTAAAAAGCATTGGGGATTTAAGCCCGAGCCTCTTGCTTACCAATATCATCTTGTTAAAATAGAAGAACTGCCCAATTTAAGCCCTGCCAATCCAAAGTATCAGAAAAAGATAGAGATGTGGCGGAAACTTCCGCTTTGGCTGACTAAAATCATAGGACCTATAATTGCTAAAGACCTTGCATGAATACTAAAAAAAATATCTTATACCTTGCACATAGAATTCCCTATCCTCCTAACAAAGGAGATAAGATAAGGGCATTTAATGAGGTAAAATACCTTTGTGAGTCCAATACAGTTGATCTTATTGCTCTTGCTGATAATCTAAACGATATTAAATATAGAAAAGAGCTTCAAAAACTCTGCCGTAATGTAGAAATATTCCCGCTCGATACTATTGCAGCAAAAATCAGGGGAATAATCGGGCTTGCGGTTGGCAGAAGCATATCTGAAGCATATTTTTATAAAAAAGCGTTTCAAAACCTGTTTGATAGATGGGTGTATCAGAATAATTATGACGAAATTATCTGTTTTTCTTCTCCAATGGCAGAATATATTTTCAAAAGTCCTGCTTTAAAAATGCTTGCTAATCCTCCCAAATTGATAATGGATTTTTGCGATCTTGATTCTGATAAATGGTTACAATACAGCATGACAGCATCATTTCCCATGAATTTAGTATATTCAGTAGAGGGAAAAAGGCTTTTAGAGTATGAAAAAAAAATAAACCTCGCGTTTGATAGTTCTATTTTTGTCTCAAACGGGGAGGCAGATTTGTTTAAATCATACTTTCCAGAAGCAAAATCTCTTCAGATTATTTCTAACGGAGTTGATTACAACTACTTTGCACCTGCAAAAGATTCTATTGAAGCTGCCTCTTCTAAAGAGCGTATAAAATCAAAAACATTATCATCTCATATTTTAATGTTTTCAGGAGCAATGGACTATTATGCAAATGTAGATGGAGTGCTGTGGTTCTGCAAAGAGATACTTCCTGAAATTAGAGCTGCTTTTCCTGACATTGCTTTTTATATTGTGGGCAGCAATCCATCTGTAAAACTTAAACAAGCTGCATCTAAAAAAGGGGTTGTTGTTACAGGATTTGTCGAGGATATCAGAGACTATTACAAAGCAGCAGATATATGCGTAATTCCTCTTCGTATAGCAAGAGGAATACAAAATAAGGTATTGGAGGCTATGTCAACAGGCAGACCCGTAGTTACAACAAATATTGCTATACAAGGTATTGGTGCCTTACCCAAAAGAGACCTTATTGCTGCAGATAATGCCCATTCATTTGCACAAGCTGTTATTGAGCTTCTGCACGACAGCGAAAATATGCGGCTGCTTGGAAAAAATGCAAGAAATTATGTAATTACACATCATGACTGGAAGAAAAATTTAGATAAAATCAGTCTTTAAAAAAACTTAATAAACACTAATATCGATTGCAAAATCAAAAAGGTTTTGAATGGAAAAGCATCAAGATGATTATGATAACCCATGGAAAGATATCATAACCAGCTATTTTAAAGAGCTTATGCACTATTTTTTTTCTGATGCAGCATCTGAGATAGACTGGAACAGGCAAACAGTTTTCTTAGATAAAGAGTTCCAGCAGATATCCCGCAATGCCGAAATCGGCTCAAGAAGAGCTGATAAACTGGTGCAGGTTTATACAAAAGAAGGCAAGGAAAACTGGGTACTGCTTCATGTAGAAGTGCAGTCTCAATATGAAAGTGATTTTGCCAAAAGGATTTATACTTACAATTATCGAGTTTTTGATCTCTATAATAGAAGTGTGGTGAGTCTTGTAATTCTTGCTGACGATCATCCAAACTGGAAGCCGTCATCATTTAGTTACAGCTTATGGGGGTGCAGCGTATCCCTTGAATACCCAGTCGTAAAATTGTTGGATTACCAAAATAAACGGGCTGTAATTGAACAAGATTCTAATCCATTTTCCACAGTTGTTATGGCACATTTAGAAACGTTAAATACTAAAAATGACCCAGTTAAAAGATTTAATTCAAAATTTGCTTTAATTAGAGCGTTATACAAAAAAGGATACCAAAGGCAGGAGGTCATTGATTTATTCGCTTTTATCGACTGGATAATGAGATCACCAGAATCTCTTGAAAAATCACTTTGGCATAAAATTGAACAAGCAGAGGAGGAATCTAAAATGTCATATATTACAAGTGTTCAAAGAATTGGAAGAGAAGAAGGAAGAGAAGAAGGAAGGGAAGAGGGAAGGGAAGAGGGAAGGGAAGAAGGCATAAGAAGATTATTATCAAAACAGATTGTTTTAAAATTTAGGGAAAATCCTGATAATATTTCTAAATTGTTAAACTCTCTTTCACTTTGCCAGCTTGAAGAGCTTGGCACAAAAATTTTTGAGACAGAAACATTTAATCAATTAATTCAGTCTATCGATGAGATGAAATAAAAAGAAAATAAACTAAAAAACATTGTCGATATTTGGAGCAGTATTAAAAGCATCCGTTCTGAATATATTTAGAGCAGCAAAAAGAGTGAATATGAATATAAAGGAACTTAAGAAAATTTAGATTATGAAAAAGAAAATACTCCATATCCTTGACCACAGCCTCCCGCTTCACAGCGGATATACATTTAGAAGCCAAAACCTATTTAAAGCTCAGAGAAAAATGGGATTTGACCCGATTATTCTAACCTCTCCTAAGCATGAGGAGAGCCTAAAAAAAGAGACTCCTTTTAAAGAGACTATTGAAGGGTTTACTTATTACAGAACAGGCAGAGTTAAATACACATTGCCTTTTATATCAGAATTGACATTGATGCACTGGCTTTATCAAAGAATTATACAGGCAGCTTTGGAGGTTAAGCCAGATATAATACATGCTCACTCCCCCATTTTAAATGCAATTCCAGCAATACGGGCAGCAAGAAAGCTCAATATTCCCGTTGTGTATGAAATCAGGGCATTTTGGGAAGATGCTGCGGTAGATCATGGTACGTATAAAGAGAACTCTTGGAAGTATAATTTGACAAAATCTTTGGAAACATGGGTATGCAAAAATGTTGATCATGTCTGTATTCTCTGCAATGGACTTAAAAATGATCTTGTCAGCAGGGGAATAGAAAGCAAAAAGATAACACCTGTTTTTAACGGCATCAATCCAGATGAACTTAAACCTGTGCCAAAAGACCTTGAGTATCACAAAAATTGGGGTCTTGAAGGCAAAAAAGTAATTGGATTTGCAGGCTCTTTTTATAGATATGAAGGGCTTGACCTCCTGATTCATGCCTTTGCCAAAATTTACAAACAACATAAAGACGCTGTTCTGCTTCTTGTCGGAGGGGGAGAGATGAAACAAGAGCTTGTACATCTCTCAAAAAATTATGGAATTGAAGATCAGGTTATCATGCCGGGAAGGATACCACATGATCGTATTGCAGGAGTCTATTCATTGATAGATATTCTTGCATACCCAAGATATTCCATGCGTCTTACTGAACTTGTAACCCCTTTAAAACCTCTTGAGGCAATGGCAATGGGAAAGGCTTTAGTCGCAAGCGATGTTGGAGGACATAAAGAGCTTATTCAAGATGGTAAGACTGGATTATTATTTAAATCAGGAAACATAGATACTCTTGCTGATGCTTTAGAACGGTTTATGACAGATTTGAATTTCAAGACAGAGATTGAAAAAACAGGACAAAAGTGGGTGAAAGAGCATCATACATGGTTAAAAACTACTTCGGTTTATAACGATATTTATTTTTAATTTTTTGAAAACAAATATGATCTTATAGTTGCAGAAAATCGTAAAGAGACAAATTAATGAATCAAAAAGAGATTGTTGATTATTGGGTTACCGAAGCAGATGAATCCTTAAATGTTGCACAACATCTTTTTGAAAAAGAAGATTTCTCTTATTCACTTTTTTTCGGACATTTGGCAGTTGAAAAAATAATAAAAGCACTGATTGTAAAAAGTAATCTTGAAGTGCCTCGCTCTCATAACTTATTGAGATTAGCCAAAGAGGCACAAATTGAAATTTCAGAACAAAATAAGGCTTCTCTTATAAGAATTACCGCATTTAACCTTGAATCAAGATATCCTGATTATAAAAAAGAATTCAGGAAAAAATGCACCCAGCAGTTTACCCAAATGGAACTTGAAAAAATCAAAAAGGTTTTTATATGGCTGAAATCCATACTTTAGTTTATAAAAATATTCAGTTGTTTTTAAATAAACTCCGTCAGTCTGGCTTTAATATTTCCAAAGCATATCTCTTCGGCTCTCACGCAATAGGGAAAGTTGATAAGTGGAGCGATATAGATGTTGCTATTATTTCCCCTCAAATAGGCAGCGACCGCTTTGAAGAGCGTATCCGTCTTACAGAACTTGCCATATCTATTGATGATCGGCTTGAACCGCTTCCTTTCAGCCTTGATAGTTTTAATGACGATGATCCTTTTGTAAGACAAATAAAAAGAGAAGGTATCCAAATTATTTGATCTATCTTTTTACCATTATATCAGGAATGATTAACAATGGTAGTGATGTTTTAAGGAAAAGTAATTATGTTCTTCCCTCCAGTAAAAATTGATAAAAACATCAGTCAAAACTTTGATGCTCTAAAATTCGCCTCAATAATGATGGTTTTCTTTGGGCATTTTTTTGGTAAAGAGATTCCTTTAATTCACATACCAGTTACTGTTGGATTGGTAATTTTCAGCTTTTCATCTGGATACTTTACAAGTCTAAAATATAGGGGCGAATATAGTATAGGGAATTTTTGGAAAAGAAAGATTGAGCGTTTAGCTCCCAATCTTTTGCTTGTTAATTTAGTCCTTCTTGTTCTGTTTTTAATTCAAGGACGTTCGGGTATATGGACATGGCATACTGTTTTGAATGTGATGGGTCTGAATGGTTTTTTAAACTGGTTTATGATTCAAAATATCAGTCCCTACGGACGCGGAATGTGGTTTTTTACACTATTGTTGATCTTCTATGCAGTATATCCGATGTTGGAAAAAATGAACAATCGTCAATTTTCTTTTTTTCTTCCAATTTTTATTCTCAGTGCATATTGTTTTTCATTATATCATCAAATTGGACATGCCTTGTGGATAACTGCCTGTGGTTTTATAATTGGGGTGTTCTGTGCTAAAGTAGATTATACCCCCCCCCCGATACATTAGAATAATAACGTTACTAATTTTTATAACAATGTTATTTGTTAATATTATTTTGGATATTAAGTTGTTGAATTTCTTTTTTATACTTCTCTTTTCCATATTCTTTATATATTCAATTTTTAATATTCAACTTTATACAGGTTTGTATAAAATAATATCGTTCTTTTCAGCGTGTATATTGGAAATATATCTTCTACATGGTTATTTTTCATTAAAAATTACAGATTATCTGATTTTAGATTTTATTATTTCAGTTTTTGTTGTGCTTGTTTTATCAAAAATTATTAATAGCTTACCTAACCTTTTGTTTATTAAACTAAAAAAGATGGCAATGTAAAAAATAATTGAGATTTTCACATGGTTCAAATCCATTAATTACAATAAGAGCATATAATAATGTTTAAACTATTCGCAAAAATAATATGGAATTTTTTTGCAGTTATTGGAGTTTTAACTATTATTATATCTGTTTTATGCGTCAACCAACTGTTTAAATCTTACCATCTGACTCCCCGGCAGTTTGCAGCTAAAGCCCTTAAAAAAGCAGAAATTGAGTCTCCCATGATTGAAAAAATTCTCTCTCCGCCTGACAGATTCGCTGATTATAATTTTCAGGGGCAATTAAAGAGTGATCACCCAAGGATACTTTTTAAAGATAAGTCTCAAGTTGAGGCTGTTCGGCAGAGATACAGACTGGACGCAGACTATAAAAAGATGGTTGATAGTCTGACTCATGGTGCATCTGCATGGCTTTGCTCAAAAAATTATGAAAAAGGACAAAAAGCTGTAAATGCTCTTTTAAGCAGCTATCTTGCAAGCCCTGATGTCAATGAGAATTATGGAAACGGGCTTGATTTGGCACTTCAGTATGACTTTTTATATGACCACCCTGATTGGAGTGATGACAGCAGAGCAAAAATTGAGATTCTTTTACGTCAAAACCTTAAGGAATTACTACTACTGCTTGACGGAGACTCTGCATCTTTATGGCATGGTCGTTTTCAATTGGCTTGTTCAGCATGGGTAATAGCTTCTGTGCTTGATATTTCCAGCGGTGAATCTCAAAATCTTGTTAGAAAAGCACAAGCCCATTTTTTAGAGGCAGTTGGGGCAATACGAACTACTGAAGGGTGGCCCGAAGGTTATAATTATTGGATTAACAACCGAGCTTATCCATACGCTCTTGCATGTTTAAGCCATATTAATTCTGTTGATGCTCCTGAATTAAATCAGATTATCAGAGACTCTTCAGAGACCACAGGAATGTGGACTATTTATGGAACAGAACCTGGAGGCAGGTTTGTACAATTTGGAGACAGCGGACCAAGGAATGATTTAAAAGATGAAACCCAGCGGGTAATAGATTTAATATATCTTTGTACCAGAAATTCAGTTTTTAGAAACTATTCAGCATATATTGAGCATCTTCATGGCAGTGAAGGATATTACTCTGGCTACAGATGGTCTAAACCTGTTTTTCGTGGTTTGCCAGAATTAGATTTCAACATTGAATCAAAACTTGATGATCTTTCTGTTTTTAATGGATTGTTAGACTTAAGCAGGCGGTTTGGACCATGCACATTTGACCAAGTATTTATCCGCTCAGGCTGGAGCAAAGACGATACTTTTATTTATTACAGGGCGGGCGACACATTCACACATCATGGACATTATCAAGCTGGACATTTCAGCATAACAAAATATTCCCCTCTTGCCATTAAAAGCGGAAACTACAGCGGATATACCTTACCCCACAGACTGAATTATTATATTAGAACCGTCAGCTCCAACTCTATTCTTATTATGAAACCAGACGAACGTGTCCAGCCTAATCACTTTTTTAAAGATAATGTTTCAGAAGGGGGACAGAGAATAATAATTCCAACAGGCAGTGCTGTTACAAGCCTTGAAAACTACAAAGATAATTTTGACAAAAAAGCCTGTTTTGAAGGAGCCAGTATTACAACGTTTGATAATTCAGATTCTAAGTTTGTATATATAAACAGCGATTTGACAAAAGCATACAGCAGCGAAAAAGCTTTTAACGTGCAAAGAGAGCTATGTTATCTGATTCAGGAAGACCTTCTCATTGTCCATGATCTTATTGAAACAAAAAACAAAGATTATACAGCCAAATGGCTTCTTCATTTATGGAATAAGCCTGTAACCTTAACAGAAAAGGTTTTAAAGGGTAAAGAGAATAACGGCATTCTTGAGACCTATAACAAAGATGCAGAATCAACATATAAAGATGGAAAACTTTTTATATCAGCAGCTCTTCCCAAAAATGTAATACTAAGAAAAATTGGCGGTATTGATTACCGCTATTATGTTGAAACTGATGGTGATGATTCAGATTTAGACGGAGAAAATATGGTTACTGGTGCGATAGAACAACCATGGTTTGATTCTGGATTGTGGCGTATTGAATTTAAATCTCCTGAGAAGGATGTTAAGAACGAGTTTCTCGTTTTATTGAAACCAGACAAAAAAGATTCCAATAAAACCCCCCAATATAAGTTGATTAATACTTCATCTGTTTCAGGTATCCAATATAAAGATAAGGTTTTAATTTTTTTAAAAGATAAGTCCATAAAAAATTTTAATTATAGTGTAATACCAGATAATAATCTTCAACATATAATTATGGGTACGCCTTTTGCATATTCAGTAGAAATTATAGTTGATAAAAAAAGAGTTAAATGGAACATCACTGATAAGGGAACAATTAAGTTTGAAACGTCCTTAAGTAAAAAAGAAAATGTTACCATAGAGATTCAAATATAAAAAAAATCTATACTAAAGATATACAATAATATATATTAGGAATTATTATAATAAGTGTAAAAATTTTCTACCTAAATATAATGTCATAATATTAGAAACTATTGGAAAATATGTGATTATGAATGAACAAAAATATATTTCATGTATGCTTGATAGAACACTTCGCTGTTTTAAAAAAGATGATGTAGAAAAGGTTAGAAACACTACATTTGCTATTTCAGGACTTGGCGGAGTTGGAGCTATTACAGCCGAACTTTTGGCAAGATGGGGAGTCAAAAAGTTCAGGCTCTTGGATATGGATAAATATGATGAGACAAATTTAAATCGTCAATTATTTGCATCTTCAAATACTATTGGACGATTCAAAGTGGATGTATCTGAAGAACGGATAAAAGAGATTAATCCGTATGCTGAAGTAGAGTTGAAAATTCCTGATCGGGTGGACAATGAAAATGTTCACAGATTTGTCCAAGGAGCCGACTTTTTAATACAAAATGCGGATCACCCTTCATGCAAACTTTTCTATCTTGCTGCCCGTAAGCATAAAGTACCTTTGGTTAATGGTTATGCAACAATCACAGGAGGACGAGTACAAGTATTTGATTTCAGGAACTCTAATTGTTCTCATTTTCTTGAGCCATTATGGACAAAATTGAAGCATGGAGATTCTCGCTCTTTAGAAGAGTATAGTAAAGATGAGCTGATTGAGTATGATAGAAAAAATGTTCATCCTACTGCACCTTCAATTAATTTTGTTGTAAATATGGTCGGCTGTCTGATTACTGCAGAAGCTATTAAATTGATAACGGGTAATGGTAAAAATATTAAGTATCCCGAATATTTATATTTTGATATGTTTAGTTGTAAAACAGTTGTTAGGAACACTCATTCAATTTTAAATATTGATAATTGGCTAAAGATAAAATCTCTTTTTTTGAGAAAATAAATCATGTAAATACTTTTACATTATAACCTATTTGTTCCCTTATAAGAGATTATATTATGTTGTTTGAATATAGAAAAATTAAAATAGTTATTTATATAGTATTATTATATATTTTGGTAAAACCAGAATATACTTTTTCACTTACAAGCATAACTGTTAGTGAACCAGTTGGAATTTTAAGAAAAAATGAGCCAGTAACTTCAGGCATACCTTTACCTGAATCTGCAAATATAATTTCAACTGACCAATTAATGTTGAATGACGAGAATGGAAATTTAATTCCTGCTCAATATAAAGCCGCATCAAGATGGGGAGGTACGCCTGACGATATTTCAAAACCTATTAAATGGGTTTTTCTAAATTTTCAATCCAATGTTTCTGCTAATGAATCTCAAGTTTACTATTTAAAAGAAAAACCCATTAATTTTGAAAACAATGCAGATAAAGCTAAATTGTCTGTGATAGAAGATTATGACAAATTTATTGTGAATACTGGAAAGGCTAAATTCCAAATATCTAAACACTATTTTAATCTATTTGATTATGTATGGATTGATTCTGATTCTGATGGAATAATTAATAATCTTATTATTTCTCAGCCTTTTGATGGCGGAGTGCTGCTTAAAGATATTAACTGCAAAGAATTTACAGCCCTTCTTGATAAACCAGAGGAGATAGTTATTGAGGAAAAAGGAGAGCTTAAAACCATCATTAAGATTAGAGGCTGCCTAAAATCTTCAGACGGCACTTGGTTTGCCCCTTCAATAAACAATTCTGCAAAAGGCTTTTTCCAACCTTATCCTAATTCATTTGTTTATTATAATTGCAGATTGTATTTCTACAACAACAGTGATTTTGTAAGAATATTTTTTACTCTTGAAAATAATGGAGCTAATGGAAGAACAAATCCTGAGCAATACTTTGCCCCAGAGCAGATGGTATATTTTGATAGCATAGAGCTTGTTTTAAAAACTAATTTGGGGTTAGCAGCTAAATTACATTCCCACGAATGCTCTATTGATATGAAATCATCAGATATTTATACTTTATACCAAGATTGGAATGAGAATTTGACTGATTCTGTCAAAGATACTTTGGAACCTGGCTTTGTTAATGGCATATTTTATGAATCAAAGAAAAATGGCGAACTCATATCTCAAGGTTTAACAAATCCGGGCTGGATCGATTTAAGTGGAAAGAATAAAGGCATAGGATTGGCTATAAGGCATTTTTGGCAGAATTTTCCTAAAAAAATAACAATCAATAATGGAA
>CAZIJN010000012.1:0-88845 GCA_964539635.1 uncultured Desulfobacterales bacterium
GCGTCAATACACATATAATCAGTTTCGGGAGTTATTAAATTCTTATTCCTTAGCAGCTTATTCAAACGCCTTTTTCAAAATAGCAAGAGCATCATCAGCGTCCATCTCTCTTGGATTCATAATCAGGCTTGGATCGTTTATAGCAGCTTGGGCTATCGCATGAAGTTTATCTTTAGTTACTCCAGCCTGTTTTAGATTAATTGGAAGACCGCACAGATCATTTAGAGCCTTTCTAAGCTCTATTATGTAATGGATAGTCTGTTCAGCTCTTCGTGGTTCAGGTGTTCTTGCATAAATATCGCTGCCTGCAATCGGCAGAAGAAGTTTTGCGATATTTTCACGGCATTTAGGCAGATTATACTCCAATCCAAACGGCAGAAAAATGTTCATAGCAACGCCATGGGGAATGTGGCAGATTCCGCCTGCTGCATGACCTAAAGAGTGGACAACGCCGACCATTGAATTTGAAAATGCAATTCCAGCCATTGTTGAGGCATTTGCCATTGCAAGCCGGATTTCAGCGTTGTTTCCTTCAGTTACAGCTTTAAGCACATTTTTTCTAACTATATCAATTGCAGCAACAGAGTATGCATCACTCATTGGATTTTTTTGAAGATTTATGTATGCCTCAACAGCATGAGACATTGCGTCCATTGCAGTTGCAGCGGTGATCTTTGGAGGAAGAGTCAGGGTCATTCTTGGATCAAGAAGAGCGATATTTGGCAGCAGATAGGTTGAGGTAAAAGCCATTTTAAGATTTCGTTTAACATCAGATATTACAGCCACAGAAGTTACCTCTGATCCTGTTCCTGATGTTGTCGGGACGACAATAAGAGGCTTCATCGGCTTTTTTAACATCTCTGCACCTGAAAATTCGAGCAGATCGTTTGAGTTTTCTGTAACTAAAATATTGACACCTTTTGCAGTATCAATCACAGAGCCTCCGCCTAAAGCAACAAGAGAGTCGCATCTGTTCTGCCTGAATATTGATGTTATTCTCTCTACCACCTCGCTTGAAGAGTCAGGAGGAACATCATCAAATACAGCTCCTATTGTCATGCCTGAACTCGCAAAGCTATCGATAAAAATCTTTAAAAGACCAGCACCGCTCACTCCTTTATCTGTAATTACCATCGGGCGTTTTGCACCAAGCATTTCAAGTTCTGATGGAAGATTATCAAGTGCTTTATTTCCAGATATTATTTTGACCGGATTGTGAAACTCGTAGTATGACGGTAACATATTCAAACTCCTTTTATCATTTGTCCAAAATTAATTCCTTCCCCTGTTATGATTATATTTTATTCGATTTCAACCATAAACAAGGGTGAGATATCTATTTTATTTAACGCCCGAGCACTATTCCAACTGTGTAAAGCCATACTCTGAGTTTAAGCCTTTTGAATGTCAGAGGGGGAACTCTTTTTACCAGTCTTTTTACGATAAATTCAGGATAGAGTATTGACATCAATATTACTAAAGTTCTGGTAAATGCTGTTGCAATGCTGAGATCGCCTTTTATGCTCATTCGCCTCTCGGCAAAAGCCTGATGAGAACCCATCTGAGGGGTCATAATCATAAAGGCAGACTCAACATTTCTAAAATATATCTCAAGATCACCATTTTTTAATTGAGAGCCTTTAAACTCAAGAGAGTTATCTTTTTTTTCAAGACCCATACTTGGACCGTCAGGCATAACCTTCATAATCAGAGTAAAACCATCTCTCCATGAGGAAATCTCTTTTCTTAGCTCATCATCATGCTTAGATGCAGATTGAAAAGCTCTGCCTAAAACAAGAAAGACAATTTTGATTACAAGGATTTTAAACCACTTTATTTTGGGAACTATTGGACGATATTGCACTTTTATCTCTCCTCATTAAGTTTTGACAGTGTATATTCAATTGCTATACTAAACAGCGTTTACTATAGCAATTTACACTATTTAATATAGCATTGCGTCTCTGTCAAGACGCAATGCGTCAAAATATAATTTATTGTAAAAACAGGGGGTAATAAGAGATTTTAAGTTGATTGGGGGTTTAATTTTTCAGGATAGAAAAAAACAGTGGAAAATTTTAAAATAGTAGGAGAGATATAGAGGGGTTTTTCCCCTACTATCTTGATCTTTATCATCTATTATTTAAAAACAAAGAGGTGTTTTACCCATCTATTTTACTTTGAAACCATTGACCATTATCTCAAACGCGGTCTCAAGAGTCTGCTTGACAAAATCTTTTTCATTGTTTAACAGCCGTTTGCTGTCAACCCATAGTACAACGCCTGAATATGTTGCCCAGATGATATCTGCAAGTGCTACTGGGTGTCTTTCTACAAAAAGACCCTGTTCCATTCCTTCGCTCACAACAGAGGTTATCGCATATAAGGCATCAGCAGAGGTCTGTTTTAACTCCTCAAGAACTTCTGCTGATAAATTTGTTAATGTCTCACCAGATTGAAGATGAAAAAGGTTGATAAGCACCATAGGATCATACTCATACACATCAATAAAAGTATCTTTTAACAGGTGCATCTTCTCTTCTGCATTTATATCTTGACGGTTAATAAACTTTTTCATCTGTGAACTGATATACTCAAGAATCGCAATTGACAGAGATGTGTGCAGCTCCTCTTTATTTTTAAAATATAGATAAAGAGTGCCCGGGCTTAATTCAGCTTCTCCTGCAATCTCTTCCATTGTTGCTCGATTAAACCCCTTTGCAGAAAAAACCTTTCTTGCAGCTTCCATTATCTGCTTGCGTCTCTGCTCTTTTTCCCGCTGTTTTCTCTCTTGTATTCCCATCTTTGCACCTCATTATTATATTTTGAATAACATTTATTATCTGTCAAATGCTTCATAAAATATATCTATTTGAAAAAAATCTCAAGGGAAATCAGGGAAAATAGATAAGATGATATCAATCCCCTCTTTAACCTTTAAAAAAGGGGATTGACGGGGGTTGGGAAAAATATTTTTATAGCTGGGGGGAGATGTTCCAGATATCTTGTGCATACTCCTTTATAGTTCTATCGCTTGAAAATTTCCCTGTCCGAGCGGTATTTATAATAGATTTTTGTGTCCATGCTGTTCTATCAAGATAATCATTTGCAAGCCTGTTCTGGGTCTGGACATATGGTCTAAAGTCAGCCATGTGGCAGTAGTAATCACCGCCATTAACCAGAGCATATTGAAAAGGTTTAAATATTCCGCTCTCTTTTGAGCAGAAAATATCAGATTCAAGAGAGGAGACTACCCGTTTAAGATGAGAGTCCTTTTCAAAATATTTTTGTGCATTAAATGAACTTCTAAGTTTTGGAATATCTTCAACCTTATGTCCAAAAATATATATATTATCATCTCCAACCTCTTGTGCTATCTCAATATTTGCTCCATCAAGAGTACCGATTGTCAAAGCACCGTTCATGGCAAATTTCATGTTGCCTGTTCCTGATGCCTCCATTCCAGCAGTTGATATCTGTTCGCTAACATCTGCTGCTGGAATTATGCTTTGAGCAAGAGAGACTCTATAATCAGGCATAAAAACTATTTTTATCCATCTGTTGGCAAGCCTATCATTGTTTATCACATCAGCAATTCCGTGGATCAGGCGGATTACAAGTTTTGCCATAAAATAGCCGGGTGCTGCCTTACCTCCAAATATAAATGTTCTTGGATATGGAGGAGTTATCCCTTCATGGCGTATCAAAAAAAATGTGTGGATAATGTTCATTACGTTAAGAAGCTGTCTTTTATACTCATGAATACGTTTTGCATGAATATCAAATATAGAATCTGGGTCTATTTTCAATTGAAGATTCTGAGTCTGCTGTATAATTGAGATAAGTTTAATCTTATTATTACGTTTTACCTTCTGTATTGAATCAAGAAAGGCTGGATCGTCATTAAATTTTTCAATCTCCCGCAGCTTTTCCATATTGGATATCCAGCTTGAGCCTATTGCATCACATATAACAGAAGCAAGTTCTGGGTTTGCTTGAAGAATCCAGCGTCTTGGAGTTACTCCATTTGTCTTGTTATTAAATTTTTCGGGCCACAGATCATAAAAGTGAGGCACAAGATTGTGTTTTACAAGCTCTGAATGTATCTGTGCAACGCCGTTTACAGAGTGGCTGCCAATAATGGCAAGATGTGCCATTCTGATGTTTTCTCCACCAATATATGGCTCAATAATAGACATTTTAGCTGCTCGTTCATGGTCGCCGGGATATTTCTCTTCAACCATTTCAAGAAAGCGGCGGTTGATCTCTTTGATAATCTGAAGATGCCTTGGAATAACTTTTTGTACAATTGCTCCTGACCATGATTCCAATGCTTCAGGCATGAGTGTGTGGTTTGTATAGCCAAGTGTTTTTGTGGTTATATCCCACGCCTCGTCCCACTCAAGACAGTAAAGGTCTATCAACGATCTCATAAGTTCTGCAACAGTTAGGGCAGGGTGGGTATCATTAAGCTGGATCGCAACCTTTTCATGAAACTTATCAAATGTCTTATGTGTTTTAAGATAAATTGATATGATGTCATTTACAGCACAGGCTACAAGAAAATACTCTTGTACCAATCTCAGCTCTTTGCCTACCTGCTTTGAGTCTGAAGGGTAGAGAATTTTAGATATGTTTTCAAATTGAATTTTATCCTCAACTGCCTTGTAGTAGTCTCCCTCATTAAATATCCGCATATCAAACTCTTCAGATGCCCATGCAGAAAAGAGCCTTAATCTATTAACAGTTTTGCCTCCATACCCGACAACTGCAATATCGTGCGGTCTTCCGACAATGAGCTTCCACTCCACCCACATCGGGTTGTACTCTCCGTGCATATCTTCGCTCTCTTCAATTCTTCCAAACACAGGGACTCTGCATTTTTCTCCAAACATTCTCATAAGCCATGGAGATGTTTTGTTAAACCAGAAATCTGGTCTTTCAAGCTGATATCCTCCTACAATGCTCTGGCGGAAAAGACCGTAATCGTAATTAATGCCATATCCAAAACCCGGCATGTTGAGCGTGGCAAGAGAATCCAAAAAACAGGCTGCCAAACGACCAAGACCTCCGTTGCCCAATGCAGGATCAGGCTCAAACTCAATTAGCTCATCAAAGCTGATGCCTATTGAAAACTCATCGCTTATAGAGTTTACAATATCTTTTATTTTATCATAAATACCAAGATTGATAAGGTTGTTTGCCAAAAGAGGACCCGTTAAAAATTCCATTGATATGTAGTGCATACGTTTGACATCATTTCGTCGATATCTTTTTTCAGTCTCAATTTTCAGATCAATCAGATAACGCCGCACGACAAAACATAGAGCATTGAAAATATCGACTCTGCCAGCCTCTTCAATCGGTTTGCCAAATGCGTATTTTATAATTGAACATACTGCATCTTTAAAGTCTGAGAGATCAATTTCAGGCATATTACTATTCATTAATTATTTCCCTTTTTGTAAACTTCAGTATCATTATTCCATCTTCATCAAGCAGCCATTGAGTTCAGGGTATTTAGAAAATACCCCGTCAATGCTTGCCAACGATGAATTATATTCTATTGCCGTTGCAATTATAATACGATCAAACGGATCTTTATGAATTTCTGATAGGTTGACAGCACATGATGCAATTGTAGGCGTGAGAGGAAAAATTTCAATTCCTGATGGTTCTAATGCAGCATTTATCCATTCAGATGTTTCACATGGCAAAATAAGTCGTCCTTTTTTACACGCAAGAGCTATTTCAAAGCAAGATACAGGAGAAATACCTACTCTGTAAGCAACCTCAATCCGTTCCTGCCAATGAAGCGGAAATTTATCCAAATCTTGATTGACAAACCATAGCCAGATATGGGTATCAAGAACTATTATTTCAGGCATTCCCAGTCTTCCTCATCAACAATAGGGCTTACAATATCCCCTTGAATTTTAGCTTTCCCTGATATGAAACTTGGCGGAGTTCTACGTTTAAAAGAGAAGGTTTCTTCTTCTTCAATAATAGTTACAATAATACGGGCTGTTGCAACTTGAGGCTCTTCGTTTAGCCATTTGAGCCTACCCTTTTCGTAAATAGCTTCGTAACTTTTCAGCATATAATCTCCTCTCACATATTCCTAATTTCATCAATAAGCTGCTGCCCAAATCGTGCGGTAAAGTGATCAACTCCATATCTCCAGCCGGTCATTCGGTTGTTGTCGCTTCTTTTGAGCCTTGCGTTTTCAAGAATTGAGTTGGCAGGGCGTTTGGCAGCGGTTGGGTAGTCAGCAGTTGTACACGGCACAATATTAAACGGAACTTCAATCTGTTTTAAGAAATAGACTGCAAGTTCATACCATGAGCAGTAACCTTCGGCTGTGGCATGGTAAATCCCTTGTCCCTTTATCTGAACAAGCCTTTCAAGCTGAAGTGCAAGACGCAGCGACCATGTTGGAGAGCCAAACTGATCATCTACAACTTTTATCTGTTTTTCTGGATTTAACATGGCAAGTCTGAGCATTGTTTTAAGAAAATTGCTGCCATTTATGCCATATAACCACGCTGTTCGTACAATTATATGGTTGTCTGTGATTTGAGCTACCCTGCGTTCTCCTTCAAGTTTGGTTTTTCCATATACAGATAAAGGATTTACCTCGTCTCTTTCAGTGTAGGCATCTGGCGGCTCTTTAGCACCATCAAACACATAATCAGTAGAAATATGAACCATTGCAGCATTGACAGCTTTACACGCCTCAGCAATAAATCCTGGTCCATCTACATTTACCAATCTTGCAAGCTCAATTTCAGTTTCGCATTTATCAACTTGGGTATATGCCGCACAGTTTATAACCACATCGGGCATGAACCCAGAGATAACATCCTCAACCCTCCCTTTGTCTGTAATGTCAAGTTCAGGAAGATCATAAGCTGCCACCTCATTCTCTTTGCCAAAAACCCGCTGGCAATCCCAGCCAAGCTGACCATTGCCTCCGCATATTAATACTTTCATAACAAATCTCCCCAAAAACCGATTTTTAACAGTGATGATTATTTTAATAAATAGTGTTTCGGTTTAACTGCTCAAACAGAGATACTCTATTAAGTTTAATTTATATTATGGTGTTTCATTGGATCATACAAGGTTTTTTAGATGCTTTAACTTTTATCTTGATGTAATGTGTTGTATATAAAAATATAGATTCGCCCCAATAATAAATAATACGAGGAGATAAGCCATGCCAAAATCACTATACTGGGCTGACAGCTATCTTAGTAAGCTGTGCAGTGCAGATGATGCACTCAAAAATGTCAAACCGGGTCAGAGAGTTTTTATAAGCTCGTCGTGTGGAGAACCCCAGCATTTAGTTAAGGCTCTGTCAAACAATTCCAGCAGGTTCACTGATCTTGAAATTGTACGGCTTCTCTGCCTTGAACATACTCCTATTACACTTATTGCAAACAGAACCCACTCCCAGCAGTTTAATATCCGCTCATTCTATCTTGGCTCTGCAAAAAACAAGACTCTCAGCAGAAACGCACGCTTTATCACACCAATAAATCTCTCTCAGGTGCCAAAGCTCTTTAAAAGCCGTATGCTTCCGATAAATGTTGCCTTGATTCAGGTATCTCCTCCTGATGACTTTGGCTGGATGAGTCTTGGAGTCTCTGTAGATATAACAAAAGCAGCAACAGAGGCAGCAGACGTTGTTATTGCTCAGGTAAATCCATGTATGCCAAGAGTTCTTGGAAGAAGTTTTATCCATGTGAATAATGTCCATTATATTGTTGAACATGAAGAGCCTCTTTTAGTAAAGCAGGAGATACCAGATATTGAGACTGCAAACATAATTGCAAAGCATATGTCGCGTCTTATAAATGACGGTTCAACTTTGCAGACTACCCTTGGAGCAACCACAAGTGCAACTCTGCTCTGCCTGTCTGATAAAAACGATTTAGGAATACACACCCAATATCTATCTGATGGAATCATGCGTCTTGTCTCAATGGGCGTTGTTACAAACATGAACAAAGGATTTAACGAAGGAAAACTTGTTGCAAGCAGTGCTGTAGGCTCTTCGCTATTATACGAATTTATGGACGATAACCCTGCTATTGAGTTCCACCCTTCAGATTATGTTAATGACCCGAGAATAATATCCCGCCATAACGCTATGACCTCTTTAAACACAGCTATGGAGATAGATTTGACAGGGCAGGTTGCTGCTGACGCTCTACCCCAGAATAACTTTTCAGGTGTAAATGGTATGCTTGATTTTATCCGGGGGGCTGCAATGTCTCCGGGTGGGAAATCAATTTTGATGCTCACCTCTACACGGGAAAACGGCACTATAAGCAGGATTGTTCCATTTCTTGAGCACACTGCTGTTGTTATTCCAAGAGGAGATGTGCAGTTTGTTGTAACAGAGTACGGTGCTGTAAATCTGTTTGGCAAAAGCATTCAAGAGAGGGCTTTGGCTCTAATCAGCATTGCCCACCCTGATTTTAGAGATGAGCTTTTCGAGCGGGCAAAACAGCTTGATTTTATTGATATCGGCAGAAAATTTAAAGAGTCAATAAGGGGGGTTTATCCTCTGCGGCTTGAAGAGGTTATAAATATAAAAGGGGAGCATGTAACCTTAAGACCAGCCAGACCAGCAGATGAGAGGGCGATACAGGAACATTATTACAATATGGATAGAAAAGATGTAATCTCCCGCTTTTTCCACGAAAAGACAAGTTTTGTACATGATCAGATCGATGCCACATTTGAGATAGATTATGTCAATGATCTCACCATTGTTGCAGCAGTTGGAGAGATGGGATTTGAAAAGATAATTGCTGTTGGAGAATATCTTTTAAATCCCGTGCTTAATATGGCTGAGGTTGCATATTCTGTTTCAAAAGAGTGGCAGGGAACAGGTATTGCAAGGGCACTTCAAAATAAGTTGGCAGAAGCTGCCCAGAGCAATGGAATAAAGGGGTTGATTGCCTACACCTCACCAAGTAATCGGGGAATGATCCAACTGTTTCTTAAGCTGCCATACAAGATCAGCAAGGCTTATGAAGATGACATGCTGATAATGAGCTGTCTGTTTTCAGAGCCTGTTGAGAAATAGTACTCTACGGGCATACGCCGATTAAATAGGCAGACAACCTCATCTTGCACAAGAATCTTCAAAGGATTATCATATCTCTTACCGCTACTTGCCAGTGCCGTGAATAACGATGATAACGCATAGTAACCAATTCTTTTAAGATGACCGGAATGCGTGAACATCTTGCTTTAGGCAGACTGCTTCGACAATGCAGATGACGCAGCTTTTCTTCCAGCAGATTCAGCTTTGTATGATCAAGATGAGGTAAAAGTCGTAAATATGCTGCCTGATATGCCCGAATATCTGCGTCATAATAACATTTGCGGTTCAATTCAACGCTCTCTTTGATTCTTCTCCAAACGCCTTTTTTTGTGGCACCGATCTGGTTATCACTGTGCTGACGATAATACACAAGAGGTTCGGTAATAATTCCCATGTCAGATAAACCAGCAATAAGCAACGCAATCCATCCGTCATGAACCCATGAATCGGGAATCGGTAATATCAGGTTTTTGAAATCAGACCGAAACGCTAATGCTGCACCAGTAACAACATTGCGGCGAAGCAGCAACTCAAAGGATTTTCCTTTCTGAAACAGCCTTTGCTTGCTGATATTGAAGCCCAGAGTATCCCAGACAGTAAAGCCTTTAGGCTGTAATTTTTGATTTGTAACAACAGTATTGCAAAATACACCGCCTGCGTTAGGAGAGTCTATTAAATAGGAACTCATCTTTTGAATCTTATCCTGATGCCATACATCATCTTGATCTGACAGGAAAATAATATCACCTTTGCACTGTTTTATTGCTGCCTCAAAATTTTTCCGAGAACCAAGGTTGAACTTATTGATTTCAAGATAAACTGGAAACTTGGCAGTTTTTATAAAATCTTTGATTATTTCAACGGTCTTGTCTGTGGAACAGTCATCTCGCACAATCATCTCGTCTGGTGGTTGTGTCTGAGATGCGATACTCTCAAGCTGATCTTTCAGATACGCCTCGCCGTTATAAGTACAAATAGCAATTGAAATCTTTTTCATATTTTTATCCAAATAATTTAAGGCATTATTTTTCGTATCATAAAGTAAAAAATCATCTTGTTTAATAGCATATATTACTTTTTAATAATTCAAGCATATTGTTTGCTTGAACTTTTCTATTATATTTTTGAATATGCTTTTTATTAGGCAAACTATGCAAAACAGGTTCTTTTTTATTTAGAAGTTTTAATAAGAAGTCGGTAATTAGTTCAACATTATTCCCTAAAGCTACCCCCCTTCCTGTTTCTGATAAAACAGTTCCAATAGATGTATCGCTCCCAATACCAATTGCCAAAATCGGGGCATCTACGGATAGATATTCGAATAGCTTTCCAGTCAATATTCCTTTAACAGTTTGAGATTCAAATTCAAGTAATAGCAATGCTGAGGCATCTCGTTGCATTCTTAATGCTTCGTTTCTATTAATAACTCCAACATATTCGACAAATTCTTCTACCCCTGATTTACATGCCAAATTGGTTACATCAGCGTTGTTACCACAAAAAATAATTTTAAGCTGTAGCTCACTAATTTTATGACAATCTTTTAATACTCTTATTGCATTAAACAGAGGAGTTGGATTTTGCTGTCCTTGATAAATTGTTCCTGTATAAACTATTCGTATTATGTTATCATTTGGAAAAATACGTTGATTCGGTAGTGCCTTATAGTCATCAGGGTCATAGCCATTATAGATAACGTGGACTTTATCCCCATACTTAGCTTTCAAGGTATCTGCAAGTGGGTGGGATACCGTAGTAAGGCAATCTGCTGTTATACACCACTGTTTTTCAAGTTTTTGTTCAACCCATCTAAAAACAGGCAGTCCTGGATAGATATGGTTATCTACCCACAAATCCCGCCAATCAGCTATCCATTTTTGTGCTATACCTTTGTGCTGTAATCCATAAGCAGGAGCATGTACACAATAAGGACCGGCAGAGCTAACGACTAAATCCCATTGCTGATTATTGACCGCCCGCTGGACATCCCCTGACCAGAAATCAAGTAAATCCGGCATTCGGCAAGTTGAAAAAATACCATAACGGAGTCGTAGTTTTTTTACCAATTCTCGTAAATGCTTTTTGTAAGATGCGGATGATTTATTATTGGCAGTATTTTGGATTATAGCTGTTTGTGGGTTATGTCCCCAAATTTTCCTTATCAACCATAATCCAGGTATAGGTATTTCAATGACTCTAAATCCGTCGAATGACATTTGGTTGTTAAAAGCCATTGATTCTTTGGGTGTTGTGACTACAGTTACATCATGACCTGCCTTTGACCAATGCTTTGCCCAAGAGTATGGTCTTAAAGAGGCAATAGAGTTTTGGGGAGGGAAATACATCGTTATTATCAATATTTTCATGTTATAAGTTCCTCCTCGTTAACATGCCAACAAGCCCTTTAGTATAAATGCACTTGCATCACCATCACCATAAAAGTTTTCCACATCAGATGGAAATTTTAAGTTCGATGAAAAAACTTTCTTAATTTTTTCCACATCAGCCGATACCAAAACATTCACTCCAGCATCCACAAGTTCGACCCATTCTGTTTCATTTCTAAGGGTCATGCAAGGCACTTTATGAAAATAGGCTTCTTTTTGTACACCACCGCTGTCAGTTGCAATCAATGTTGCATGTTTTTCCAGCATCACCATATCAATATAGCCAACGGGCTCAATGATTTGTACTGATTCAGGTATGTTTAAGTCAAACTCTTGTATGCGTTTTCTGGTACGTGGGTGCAGTGGCATGATGATAGGTTTATTGCTCGCAGCAAAACCCGTCAGTATATTGGCAAGCCGTTCACAGTTATCCACATTTTCCTGCCGATGCAGTGTAGCAAGTATAAATGATTTGTTTTTCAAATTGAGTTGCTCCAATATTCGGCTGCAATGTGTAGCTTTGTCGCCATAATACAACGCTGCATCGTACATCACGTCTCCTACGTTATATACACTATTACCGCTAATGCCTTCTCTTGCTAAATTTTTTACAGCCATATTAGTAGGGGCGAACAGAATATCTGAAGCATGATCAGTTAGTACACGGTTCAATTCTTCAGGCATATTACGATTGTATGAACGCAGACCAGCTTCGATATGTACAACTGGAATATGGAGTTTAACCGCTGTCAATGCCCCTGCCAGAGTTGAATCTGTATCACCATAAACCAATACAAAATCAGGTTTCTCTTTTAGCAAAACGCTTTCGACAGCCTCGATCATGCGACCCGTATTTTGTCCATGTGTTCCACCGCCAATACCCAAGTTGTAGTGAGGCTGTGGTATATTAAGCTCATCAAAAAAAACAGCAGACATATTGGCATCAAAATGTTGACCAGTATGCAGTAGAATCTCCTGCGTATCGTCTCTAAGTTGTAACGCACGAGAAACAACTGTAGCTTTTATAAATTGTGGACGGGCACCTACTATGGTAAGGATTTTCATGAATTGTTGTTTTCCTGTTTTGTGTATTATAGACGGGAACTTGAGAAGTAATATATAATTCAGTTATTCAATTTTGCTTCAAATCAACAGGGGGCAAAGAAACATGTTATTTAGAATTCGCAGACGCACCTTCGATGGTGGCATTTTAAAGATTGTAATCAGATTTTTTGTTAAAAGGAACAAGATACAAACCACCAAGTAAGACAATAAACCAGATTACAACAAATGGAATCTTATAAAACTCACCATAACGATTAAACAATATTGCAAAGACTAAACATATTAGTACAAATATGTACAACTTAAATCTTGGAAAAGATCTCCAAACCAAACAAGAAAACTCCGTACGCAAAACAAGAAAAATCCAAAAACTTATTGCTGTTGAAATAGCAGCACCAGACGCACCAAGTTCAGGCACCAACAGGTAGTTACCAATAAAATTAGTCAGGGCTGCCACAACCGAAGCCAACATTGCATAACCAGTTTTACGGGTCACACCGATGCCGATAACTGTTGTTTCGGATAGAGTATAAAAAAGTGGATACGCCATACAAATGACGATAAGGTATTCTACCCGATTATACTTTTCGGGAAGCAAAAAAGGTATCACCCACGAAAATAAGCCTGACAATGCAAAAAGTATAACAACCACAGCCAAAACAGACTCTCTTACTTTATCAACTTTATCAGTATTAATGCCTTCAGCGACCCATTTGTAAACCGTTGGTGCCCAGACAGTCGAAAATATGCTTTGAAAAATAATCGCAGCTGATGCAAAACTTGCCGCTACAGAATAAATACCGAGCTCACCAAACGTCGATAAACTACGCAAAAACAGTCTATCCATTGCTGCCAAACCCCATGATGCAAGACCACCAAATATCAGTGGGATACTATATTTAAGCATTGCTTTAAGGTTTTGAAGCTCTATTTTGAATCTTAATGAAGCAAGCCATTCATGGCGTGTATTCCAGCTATAAATAAGCGTAACAGAAACAATGGAGACCATATGAGCAATTATCAAATGCAACAGGTCAAAACCAAATGAGAAAAGAACATAAAACCCTATAACAGATAAAAAGATCAACTTTGGCAATACCTGACTCATGGAAAAAGCCAGACCTCTTTCCTCCATCCGAAGAATCAAAGAGAGGAAACGTGAAAGAAATGCTGCTAAAAAACAGACAGCCACCAAAACATTGATCAAGATATTGTCTACAGCAAAGAGCATCCTGGAAATAAAACTGGGGACTATAAAAGAAAGTATTAAAATGACCAAAAATATCAAAAACCCTGGAAACAAGGTCGCTTTCAGCAAAGCAGGTTTCTTTTCTGACTCGTGATACTCACGCACGTAAGCTTGATCTAAGCCTAAACCAAATAGCAAAATGCAGAAACTGGAAACGACCTGGAGCATGGCTATCCGGCCAATGTCCTCGGTTGAGTAAAACCATGTTATAATCGGTAATGTTATAAATCCTAATGCTGCTGATCCAATTGGCCCTATAGCAAAAGCAGCAATTTTTTTGATATTCAACTGAAAAATCCTGTCACAGCTTGGATTACCTGGTCTCTATCAGATTGTTGCATTCCATACCAGAGGGGAAGTCTGGCCAGACGTTCGCTTTCTTTGGTTGTATAACGGTCTTCAGCATGAAAACGACTGAACTTTACACCCGCTGTTGCGGTATGCAGAGGAACATAATGAAAAACCAGAAGGATCTCCTGGCTTTTAAAGTAATCTATCAATGCACTACGTATTTCAATATCTTTTGTCTTCAGGTAAAATATATGGCCATTGTGCAGACAATCTTTTGGAATAACTGGGAGTTCAATCAATCCTTTATTTTGCAACGGTTGCAGGGCATCACAGTAGCTCTGCCAAGTTTGCAACCGGTTATTCTTGATTTCTTCAGCTTTTTCAAGCTGCCCCCACAAGTATGCCGCCTGTAGTTCACTAAGAAGATAGCTGCTTCCAATATCCACCCAGCTATATTTATCAACCATGCCCCGGAAAAACTGGCTGCGATTGGTTCCCTTTTCCCTTATGATTTCAGCATGATTAACGAAACGCTCTTCATTGATGATCAGAAGGCCTCCTTCACCGCCGCTGGTATAGTTTTTAGTTTCATGGAAGCTGTATGTACCAAAGTGACCGATGGTCCCAAGCGGACGCCCCTTGTATGTAGACATCATGCCTTGGGCAGCATCTTCTATAACAAAAAGATTGTAGCGAGCTGCAATTTCCATAATAATGTCCATTTCACATGAAATTCCAGCGTAATGTACAGGCACAATGGCCTTTGTTTTATGGGTAATTGCGGCCTCAATCAACTTCTCATCAATATTCATGGTGTCAGGACGAATATCGACAAAAACAATCTTTGCACCCCGCAAAACAAAAGCATTTGCCGTACTTGCAAATGTATAACTCGGCATAATCACTTCATCGCCCTGCTGTATATTGATTAGGATAGCAGCCATTTCAAGAGCATGGGTACAAGAAGGTGTCAATAATGTTTTTTTACACAAAAGCTTTTCTTCAAACCATTCCTGACAACGTTTACTGAAATCGCCGTCACCAGAGATTTTAAGGCTACCCATGGCTGCAAGAACATATTGCTTTTCATTACCAGTGCAAGGAGGTTTGTTATATGGAATCATTATAGATCTCTTTCATAAATTGTTTTTCTAACTCCAGCATTTTTTTTTTACGTTCTTTGATTCTTTTTGCTGGATTGCCGACGTAAATACCCCAAGGTTGGGTACTCTTGTTAATTAATGACATCGCACCTACAGCACAACCTTCTGCGATATGCACCCCTGGGAAAACTATAGAACCAGCACCAATGATTACATGACGCCCCAGGCGGACAGACTTCTTTGTTTCCTGCTTATATATTGCAGAAATTGTTGGATTTGTCATGGCTTGACCTGTGTAGTCATCTGATTGACTGAATAACTGCACATGATATGCAAGTCCAGAAAAATCATCCATAAAAATGCCCTTTTCACCACCAGCCATCAAACATAAGGGTGCGATATGCACAAACTTTCCAATTTTGATTTTACCGGAAATTACACAAAAATCATCAATTCTTGAATTATCACCAATTTCAATTTGATCTACATTGTAGATACTTGCCTTATCGCTTATCTTCACGTTTTTACCAAGATATTTGAATCCCATTTTTAGAAGCTGCTCATCGGAATAGTAGGGCATGAATTTACTCCTCAAATATGGTCTTTAGTTGGGTAATCAGGTTCCGACTCGAAAAATATTGTTTTATTAAATCTATATTGTGATGAATGCTTTTTTTATCTATACAATTCAAATCCAAATCAGCAACATCATAAATCTTTACCCCCATGTTTTTAAACATTTTCCAAGGAGTGATATCACTTCGTATGTAAACTTCTTTACCCAACCCTAAAATGGTAATAATATTACCCATGGCCTGCTGGCGATTGTGGTTAAATATGGCAATATTTATCTTACCAAGAAAACTAAGATATTGGTCAAAAGGCATCATGTCGGTTAATGGAACAAATTTTTTCCCAAACAACTCTTCCCCAACTTTAATAATATTCTTTGCGTATAATTTATTTCCATACGAAAGTGGGACAAAAATTTTTATATCTCGATCTTTATAATCTATAAGCTTTTCAAATATTTCTAAATGATTATTTGTCGGATCAGCGGAATTACCTACCTGAATATTGAGAGTTAAGCTCTCTTTCTGAAATACATCATATTCCTTATAAAGGTTACTCGGATATAATATACACTCATGATATTTACCTCTTGCCCCATACCATTTTTGCACCAAATCATAATCACCCTTTATATAGCTAATCAGGTATCCCATTCTCTTAATAACCTGCTTTTTAAACCAGCTTTGTTTTTCCGGAAAATAAAAATCCCCTCCCCACATGGCCCAGTAGCTTTTTTTAAGCAACCATGGAAACAGAAAAAAAAGCAAAACAGTTACCCTGGAAAACAAACCATGAAAAATTATTTTTTCCGCTGTTAAAGCTGCGGTAAGAATTCTTAAATTTTTCCAAATAAAATCAATTCTTTTTCTGTTTTCAGAAAAAGAAGTGTTTGCATGGCGTTTAAATGGATATCGCCAGGTATCTCCAATAATATAAAAAGCATGTTTTTTAAAATCAAAGTGCTCTTGCACAAACTCAATAAAAGGTGGAATTATTGGACTTGCAGTTGCAATATGTACTATTTTTTTACTACTCATTTGATTAAGTCCATCAGATATTTCCCATACTCATTTTTGTTTAAAGTCCTGGCAACGTCAGACAGCTGTGCTATAGTCATCCATCCATGATTAAAGGCAATCTCGTAAGTTCTCAATAACTCAGTGCCTTGCCGTTATCTCAAATAACCCTTTTTTGAGGAGTCAAAAAGGGTTTCCGATTAGGCACTAATTATATAATTTTCGGCAATCCATATCTAAACAACATCCTTAATTTATGTGGAATCCAACGATGGCGAGCAAAAAATTTCCGAGTCGATATATTTTTGCTTTGTTGAATCATCTGACGTTGTTCCGATAAGAATTTTTTTTTTGCCAAATTTCAGTTAAACAGAAAACGTAAATGCGTTTCCATATATGTACAGTCTCTTTTTAAATTTAAAAAGCTCCATTTATTCCCTCTTTAACTATAATGCTCTTCCCACTCAAAACTTAAAATATTTCTTTGAGCCTTTGAGAACTCAATGCCAATGATGAATATTTTATCAACAACTCCAGCATATTTTTCAAAATATCTTTTCTCTTTTATCTGCTCTAAAGGCTTCTTACTGTTTGATTTATCATCTTCTACTACTTTGAATTCAAATATATAGACTTTTTTGTTATCAGGAAATTTCAAAGTTAAATCAGCCCTGCCTTTATTGGTAATATCTTCAGCAATTAAAGTAAGCCCTAAACTTGCTAAAAATGAATAAACCACACTCACATAAAATCCTTCATAATTATAAAGATTTCCATGAGATGAATAAGGTATTGCAGATAAAAGACGCTCTATATGTGCTTTAAATCCAAGAAAATCATCTTCAATCAAAGTTTTGTAAAGCTGATTTGTGTGGTGGAATTTATGTTCAGTTAAATATGCAATAAGATAACCATTAAAAGCATTTTTTACTTCAAAGTTAGGATAAGATAGGGTGTAAATAGTATTTGTAAATATAGTATTTATCTCTTTGATTGTAAGATAACCAGTCTGAAACATGAGCGATTCTATTGGGATAATTCCAACATCAAAGGTGTTTAAAGCCTGTTCTGTAAGCTGCACATTTTCAAGGTCTGGCAGGTGGTATTTCTCTTTTTTAATCAGATCAATTAAAAATGTTGGGGTACCTGTCTCAAACCAGTAGTTTTTAAACTGCCTGCCCTTATCGAAAAAAAGCAGAATATCATAAGGGTTATAGACAGGTTCACCAATAAAATTATATCCATTATACCATCTTTTCAATTCATCAATATCAACATCATGCAGATACTCTTTAAATGATTCATTAACATTGTCGTGGGTGTAACCGCAAATGGTAGCATATCTCTTGTCAAGCGTTATATCTGTAAGATTGTTCAACCCGCTAAATAGATTCATCTTGCTGAATTTGCTGACTCCTGTGAGAAATGCAAATTTTATATATTGGTCTGAATCTTTGATTACAGAGTAGAAATCTCTTAAATTATTTCTCATTTCAAGAGCTTTAGATTCATCTGTTATATTATCCAAAATTGGTTTGTCGTATTCGTCAATAAGAAGAACCACTGGAGTGTTATATTTTTCATGGCACGCTGTTATTAATGTCTTAAAATAGGTGCTGTAATTGCTTTTATCATAAGCTGTTACTTGATTCTCTTTTTCGCTGTCTAATAAATTCAAATAGATCATCTCTGTAAGTTTTTTTGTATCCTTAGCAATCCCAGCCCCAAAACTGATTTTTATAACAGGATATTTTTTACCCCAATCCCATTTATCATAAACATAGAGACCATCAAAAAGCTGTTTTTTTCCTTCAAACAGACATTTTAAAGTGTCAAGAAACAGAGATTTACCAAATCTGCGGGGGCGGGAGAGAAAATAATATGTTCCTTCATTAATTAATTTTAAAGCATGTTCAGTTTTATCTATATAAAGGTAATTATCTTTTCTAAGTTTATCAAAATTTTGTATGCCAAGCGGAAGTTTTTTCATAACTCCTCCAACTTAAAATATTATTTTATTATCTCTTCCCACTCAAAACCCACAATATTTCTTTGCACCTTTGAAAACTCAATGCCAATCAAAAATATTTTCTCGACCACCCCAGCATATTTTTCAAAATATCTCTTCTCTTTTATCTGCTCTAAAGGCTTTTTAGAATTTGATTTATCATCTTCTACTACTTTGAATTCAAATATATAGACTTTTTTGTTATCAGGAAATTTCAAAGTTAAATCAGCCCTGCCTTTATTGGTAATATCTTCAGCAATTAAAGCAAGACCTAAACTTGCTAAAAATGAATAAACAACACTAACATAAAAGCCTTCATAATTATAAAGATTTCCATGAGATGAATAAGGTATTGCAGATAAAAGCCGCTCTATATGTGATTTAAATCCAATAAAATCATCTTCAATCAAAGTTTTGTAAAGATTGTTTGTGTGGTGGAATTTATGCTCAGTTAAATATGCAATAAGATAGCCGTTAAAGGCATTTTTTACTTCAAAGTTAGGATAAGATAGAGTGTAAACTGTATTGGTAAATATAGTATCTATCTCTTTGATTGTAAGATAACCTGTCTGAAACATTAAGGATTCTATTGGAATAATTCCAACATCAAAGGTATTTAGAGCCTGTTCTGTAAGCTGCACATTCTCAAGGTCTGGCAGGTGGTATTGCTCTTTTTTAATCAGATCAATTAAAAATGTTGGGGTAGCAGTCTCAAACCAGTAGTTTTTAAACTGCCTGCCCTTATCAAAAAAGAGCAGAATATCATAAGGGTTATATACAGGTTCACCAATAAAATTGTATCCATTATACCATCTTTTCAGTTCATCAATATCAACATCTTGCAAATACTCTTTAAATGATTCGTTAACATTGTCGTGGGTGTAACCGCAAATGGTAGCATATCTCTTGTCAAGCGTTATATCTGTAAGATTGTTCAACCCGCTAAATAGATTCATCTTGCTGAATTTGCTGACTCCTGTGAGAAATGCAAATTTTATATATTGGTCTGAATCTTTTATTGCTGTGTAAAAACCTCTTAATGTGTTTCTTATTGATATTGCAATCTCTTCTTGAGTTATATTGTCAAGAATTGGTTTGTCATACTCATCAACAAGCACAACAACTGGAACTCCATATTTTTTATAACAGGCATCTATCAAGAATTTAAAATAATTACCTATTGTCTCTTTATTGCTGGCACATACACCATTATCTTCTTCATTTTTTTGAAGAATGCCGATTATAGTTTTTTCAAGATGCAGAGATGATTTAAAAACATCTCCTCCAAAACTTATTTTTATAACAGGATATTTTTTATCCCAATCCCATTTATCATAAACATATAAGCCGTCAAAAAGCTCTTTTTTCCCTTCAAATAGGCATTTTAATGTATCAAGAAATAGAGATTTACCAAATCTGCGGGGACGGGAGAGAAAATAATATTTGCCAGTAGCTATTAAATTATATGCTATCTTTGTCTTATCTATATAAACATAGTCATCATTTCTGATTTCAGGAAAATTTTGTATGCCAAGCGGAAGTTTTTTCATAACTCCTCCAAATATCAAATAAAATAAAGTGCCATAGAGAATTTGGTATAGCACGCACAAATGGATTGTCTTATTTCTCGTGGTTGTTGCGGTCTGTCTATTTTTGTAATTTTTACGTTTAAAATTGAAGAATTTATTTAATATCAGGTAATCCATGTTTAATTAACATTTTGACTTTATAAGGAACGATACTGAATGTTGAAAAAAAATCTTTATAATGTATTTTCCTTTTTCTCTGTATCTCACAACGTAACTTGAATAACTTTTTATGGTTTTGCCAGAATGCTTTACAAGCTGACAAGTAGATTGAATCAAGTATCTTAACATCTTTTTTAAGCAGAGCAAGCATACATCCTTCAATAAGCAATAAAACAATGTGCAAAGGCAGTATAATCCACATAAAAGGCGATGGATAACACATTGTCATAACGTATAGTCTGTTTCGTTCACTCAACGCCCGTCTTTTAAACGATGTTGATAAATGGTTATTAACAACCTTACCCCCTCCCAAACTTTTACCCACCAGATGTCTAAATCCTGAAATTGCGACTGCTTCAACAGAATAGCCTTTGAGTCGGGCATAGCAACACAGAAACATATCTTCTGCTAAGGTATGAAACCAGTCAGGAAAACCGCCTAATTCTACCCATAAAGTTCGTGGCAGCCACAAACACGCACCAATAACCATACCAACAGGTTGTGAGGCGTATTCAAGGTTAGGAAATGGATTAAGAAAAGGATCAAAAAACTCACCAATATCAATGAGTTGACCTGTCTGCATCTCATATTGTGGTAAACCTAAAATACCACGTATTGGTTGCTTTAAAGCATAATCATATAGAGTTTTTAAGGCATCTGGATATAACGCAGCATCGTTATTCAAAAGCAAAATAAATTCGCCACGAGCAATTTCAACCATACGATTATTACTAACACAAAAACCGCAATTTTCCGTACTAATGAGTAATTCTATATTGGGATAGTGTTGACGCAGATAAGTTACAGAGTCGTCTGTAGAAGCGTCGTCGTGCACAATAATCTCTATCGGTAAATCAAAAGTTTGCTCAAATATAGAATCTAAACAAGCAGCTAATGTATTCCTGCCATTAAAATTGGCAATACAAATTGAACACACAGGTTGTTGTAATTTTGAATTTAATGATTGAATGTGTTGAACCATTGCCATGTTAATTCAAGTCCTTTGGGTAAATCAGTGCATGGAGACCATTGATAATGGTTATATACTTTGGTGCAATCTAAAACAATTCGCCTAACATCAACGGCACGTGATGGTTGATATTTACGTATAACAGGTAATTGCGTAACTTTTTCAATTAAATCACATAATTGGTTTAAGGTTGTTCCTTGTCCTGAGCCTCCAGGCACTGGGCTCAAGTTATTCCAGATGGTTCAAAAACAACTGTATATAGTACAAGCAAAGTAATTAAAGCCACTATATCTTGTATGTCAAAATTATATGAGCCCAGTGCCGGCTTCTTCATGAATGGCTAATTGTAAATATTTGACATATTGACCTGCTATTACATCCCAGTCAAACTTTTCAGTTACCATCTGGCGTGCATTGGTAGTTATTTTAAGTTGCATATCTGGATATTGTATGACTCTTATAATTGCATCTGCGAGTTTTTTGACATCTCCTGGTGGCACAAACAAACCCGTTTTTTCGTGATTTACAGTATCCTTTATTGCCGGAAGCTCACTTGCAATAACTGGGCATTGACAGCCCATGGCTTCCACAACCACAAGCCCTAACCCTTCCTGGTCGCCGTTTTTATCCACCACAAATGGAAATATTGCCATTGTAGCTCTTTGATATAAATATGGTAATTGAGGCTGTGGCACCATACCCATAAAATCAATATTGTCAGATATATTTAAATTCCGGCACTGCTGGCGTAATTCCGGTTCTATAGGACCTGCACCGGCAACGATCAAACGTACATCAGGATATTTGATGAGTATTAAGGGTATTGCGTCAAGCAATATCCTTAAACCTTTTTTTTCTACAAGTCGCCCAACAAAAAGAAGTTCTCTTCTACTACGAATAGTTTGAGGATTAGGTATAAAAAGGTTCTTAAGGTCAACTCCCATAGAGATTACCTGTATTTTGCCAGGAGCAACCCCCATACTTTCCACACTCTCCTTCATAGCAGAGCTCACCACGGTTAATCCTTTGCTTTTTTCAATAATCCAATGTTTTAAACGATGAAAAAATTTTCCACTAAGAGCAAATAGATCGCCACCGTGAGAGGTACACGTCAATGGTACATTACGTTGAGTTAAAAATCGTGCTATGACAGCTATAAGACCTTGTGGAATAATCCAGTGGGCGTGAATCAAATCAAAGTGTTCCTTTCTTAATAGAATGGACATTGTCCATAACTGCCCTATGAGAAAAAATGGTATAAGCAGATAATTAAGAGGATTGATGCGTAGTCTGGATAATATCCCTCCATTATGAGAGGCTAAATTTTCCCATTGCCGAAAAAAATAAGGAAATCTGACTATGTTCAAGCCGGCTATGTATTCTTGATCTTTGCTTCCGGTTGAGCGAGGTGCCAATACTGTGATGTCAAAGTTGTCAGTCAAACGGCGGCTCAGTTCAAAAACAAATGCTGGTTCAGGATCGTTTTGCCAGCGGGGAAAAGTGGATGTAAGTACAAGGATATGATGTCTATCTGTCATTTTATGTTTCAGCATAGTTAATTATTATATTAATAGGTTTGTAAAAAAGTTTAAATGCAATTACTTGATAATTGATACTATTTTTGTTCAATTCCAAATGAAATAGGAATAATTTGGGATATGTCACCAAAATATTTTTTTAATTCCACTGCCATCCATTCTGCATTTGGTGCCAGAATCGAACGACGTTGTTTCAATACCTGTAGCAAAGCGTATGACATGCCGGGTAACTTCAATAAACTTAGATCAGAACCTAAGACCGTTACTAAAGTAGGTTTTTTTGTTCCCCACAATGGTAAAACATTTTGTAACCAATTAACATGCAACAGATCAATTTGAGGATAACGTAAATAAGCTTGTCTTAACAACCACAATAACCTAAGTGGTTTTGTTATACGAGATATTCCTTTTCCATTACGCAATATATGTGCAATCCCACCTTGTTCAAGCAAGTTAGATAACCATTCGGATTCTTCTGCTGAACATCCATTGCTCGCAGAATCGGGTATATCACCAGAAGGAGCCCACAATGTCAGATTAACATCTTGATTAGCTGCTAAACTATACACCATATCTTTAATAAATACGCCACGCCAATCTGTCGCCTTTTGTGGATATGAGGTAGTGGTCATTAAAATTTTGAATTGATTTTCTATAATTTTCATAAATGAGCCTATTCATTCATAGTTATATTGGGGCGTTAGCTCGGTTCTATTCTTGTCAGTTCTTTTATTTTGATTCTGCTCCGTGCTCTTTTATCGTTGTAATTAGGATATCTCTAAAGGCATACGCCGATTAAATAGGCAGACAACCTCATAATTTATCGTGTTAATATGACGGGCAATCTCATCAGCCGAAATCTCATGATTGCCCTGCCTGCCCATAACAACAACCTCATCTCCAACTGCTACATTATTAATGTGCCCCACATCAATCATTGTGTAATCCATACAGACCCGTCCAACAACCCTGCACCGTTCTCCATGAACTAACATCTCGCCCGTTGACGATAAAAGGCGGTTGTAGCCATCAGCATAACCAATTGGAACTGTAGCAATTTTTGTTGGAAATGGAGTAATATAGGTGCTTCCATAGCTTACTTTAAATCCTGAAGGCACATGTTTAAGATGAATAATTTTTGAAGTTACAGACATCACCGGCTCAAGAACGATTTTGTTGATGTTTACCTCATCTGATGGTAACAATCCATACATTGCAATGCCTGCACGAACCATATTAAAATGACCTTCCGGAATCTCCATAATTGCGGCACTGTTGGAAGCGTGGCAGATTTTAGGAGTAAATCTGCGGGATTCAAGAGCACGAATAAGAGTATCGAATAGCTCTATCTGACCATTAACATCGCTTTTATCTGTAATATCTGCATTTGCAAAATGGGTATAAATCCCCTCCACTTCAATGCCGTCAAGTTTTGTTATCCTAATTATCTGATCTGAAATATTTGAGATATTATCTGCCCGGTCTGCGGTAATAATATCGTGTGCAACAAAGCCTAAACGACCCATGCCAGTATCAATTTTTATATGGCATTTTATTTTTTGATTGCAGCAGCGTGCAGCATCAGAAATCTCTTTAGCAGCATCAATAGATGGAATGGTTGCACGAACACCATTTAATGCAAGCCACTCGACTTGACAGGGTTGGATATCCCCAAAAAGAAGGATAGGGGCATCAACATCACTGTTATAAAGTTTGATTTCAGCATCACGAAGCTCAACAGCCTCATGAATACGGGCAACTGCAAGGAAAGACGCACCATTTTCGAGTGCTGTTTTAGCTGCTTCAACTGCACCGTGTCCATAGGCATTTGCTTTAACTACTGCCATAAGTTCGACATTAGGAGCACATCTATCTTTAAGCGATCTCACATTGCTGGCAAGGGCATTAAGATTTATACAGACTCTGCTTTGAGGCAGAAGAGGTTCTTTTGTTTGTTTTAAGTTGTTCATATACACTATTTTTCTATTTTGGCTGCTTGACATTTTTCTATTCTATATGATAGGCAAAAGTTACTTATCAATGTTAATAAATTTTTTATAAATTGATTTTATCGTAAATTATCGAGGTTGTTTTTACCTGATATCCCGGTTTAAATCAACTTAGGAATGAGCATGCAATAACTCCCTAAACTTATAATCATTGAAGATTAAATATTGAAGAGCGGTTTCAAATGATTTCGGGTGTTATTAAATTTTCATTCCTAATCAACCTCATCAGCCTTTAATAATAAGGGAAAGGAAAATTTTTAGTAAAGATTGTTCCTGTTGTGTTAAGCAGTAATTTATTGCATGTAATATGTATTTGCTTCTCGTAAATCATAAAATCTTAGAAGCAAATGCTTTTGATGTGCATTTATTGATGTCTAATTTATTTGTCTATCAAAAATCATAAAATCTTAGAAACAAATTCTCTTGTTATGAATTTATTAACTTCTATCCTTTTTGTCTATCAAAATAGTAATTAAATTGATCTCTATTTTGTTTGTGATTATAATATTTAAAAATATTAACGAATAAACAATAAGGGATAGGCTATGGAGCTTTCTTTAAAAAATGCTGTAAACTATCATTATGATAAATTCCCGCCAATAAGTCTTGATTATGGACAATTTATTGATCAGTTGATAAGAGCTACTGATGCTCTTGCCCGATATGATCAAATGTTAAAAAATATGCATAATAGTGAAATCCTGCTTGCTCCAATACGTAATCAAGAAGCTGTAATCTCCTCAAGAATGGAGGGTACAGTTAGTACAATGGATGAAATTCTTAAGTATGAAGCCGATTATGACCCTGCTAATGAACATTCCATGAACGTAAGAACTGAAGTAATTGAGACTATTTTGTATCAAAGAGCATTAAAGGCTGCTCAACAAGCTGTAGAAGCTGGATATCCATTATCTCAATCATTGATTAAGGGAATGCATCAACATTTACTCTCTTTTGGTCGCGGAGCTTCAAAATCACCTGGTCAATATAAAAATGAGCAAAATTACCTTGTTGATAAGTTAAAAAAAGAGATATTGTTTATTCCAATCACTCCAGAAAAATTGCAAGATGGATTAGATAATTTATTTAAGTATATTGAAGAGAGCAGACACCCAACATTAGTAAAAACATCTCTTACGCATATTGAATTTGAAGCATTGCATCCTTTTAAAGATGGCAATGGACGTATTGGACGCATGTTAATTACTTTAATGTTATGGGATTCTGGAACTATATCAGCACCTCATTTTTATATAAGTTCTTATTTGGAAGATAATAAAAGTGTTTATATTGATACAATGCGGAAAGTATCAAGAGATGGTGATTGGGAAAGTTGGTGTATATTTTTCTTACAAGCTATTGAACAACAGGCTATTCAAAATCTTTTAATTTCTGAGAGAATAAAAAACCTTTATGAAGAAATGAAAGAAATTTTTTCAAATTTACTCTCTTCTAAGTGGAGTGTTGCAGCATTAGATTTTGTTTTTACCAATCCAGTATTTAGAAATAATAAATTCACTACCAAAAGCGTTATCCCTGCTGCCAGTGCTGCCAGATTCACAAGACTTCTTTTAGAAAACAATCTTATTATTACATTAGAAGAAGCATCGGGCAGGCGGTCAGGTCTATATTCATTTGAACCATTGATGAAACTTGTAAGAGTATAGGCACTGTGCAGCGATTTGAGACTAATCCCAGCTTAAGGAGGATAACAACAATACAATGCCGTATGTAAATATAAAAATCACAAGAGAAGGTGTAACTACCGAACAGAAAGAGCAGCTTATACAAGGCGTTACAAAATTATTAGTTGATGTTTTAGGCAAAAATCCTAAAACAACGGTTGTTGTGATTGATGAAGTCGATACAGACAACTGGGGGATAGCGGGCGAGAGCGTAACAGCAAGAAGGCAAAGAGGAGAATAAACCGTATAGTTTAGAATAAACAGAGCGGAATTTACGACTAATTAAAAAAAGAGGTATTAAGGAGGAGTGGTTTGAAATCAGAAATTTATCAAAAACTTCCAGAATTCATTGATATTTTAGGTTTAGATGAAGAACCAATGGGATTTTATTTCACTGACAAGGCACCAGAAGCTGGATTTTCACCTGATCCGCTTGATCTGCCGACTCGAGAGAAAGAGATCAAAAACGAGATAAACTGGGGGGCTGTTTTTGGCGGTTTTTCATGTGTGATCGGTAATATATGGCGTGCCCGTAGAAAGAAAACATCTGCTTTTTTTAGTGCGGAGCAGTTTGGCTGTCCTGGCGGAGCTTTCTGGCTTGGCTTTATGAAACCCCAAACCGAGACAATTATCCATTATGTTTCATCAGGAGTTCCAGAACAGATGGAAGGAGAATTTTATTGCAGCTCTCCTGATGTTTTGCGTGATGTATTTGAAACAATCGATCCGCCTTCTGCACCTAAACCTTTTTGTGTGTTTAAACCGATAAGCCAGTTTTTAGCTGATGAAGAGCCTCTGTTAGTATCGTTTTTCACAAGAGCAGAACCATTATGCGGTCTTCACCAGCTTGCTTTTTTTGTGACAAATGACCCTGAAGTGGTACAATCTCCATGGGGAGCTGCCTGTTCAAGCCTTGTTACATGGCCTATGAAATATTTAAAGAACAATCAAACAAAGGCGGTTCTTGGAGGCTGGGATATTTCTGCTCGAAAGTTTTTTGCCAATGATGAGCTATCCTTTACTGTTCCGTATGTAATGTTTGAACAGATGATAAGCAGGTGTGAAGACTCTTTTCTCGCAAAGAAAAACTGGTCTGTTGTAAAGAAAAAAATTGAGCGGAGCAAGAATGCGTGGAAGAGATAAAATATAAAATTGCAGCAGTTGGGCTGAAGTTCTCGGCTAACCATTGTCGCTGTAGGGGTGAAGTGCGATGCACCACCCCTACAGAATTATGATATATAATTATTTTAAATAAAATGCTATAATTGTTTAATATGACACATTGCTAAATTTTTAAATTGTCAGGTATTTTGCAAATAGGGATCGGCAGCATCTTATGGCTGTTTATACGGTTGAATTTTCTGTAAATTGAGAGCACTTTTTGCTCTCTTTCAGATAGCAGTGTCTCATCTGCACTGTTATCACACTCATTTTTAGATGATGCTCTACGTCCATTTGCACATTCATTCATGATATTAGCTCTATTGAGTTCATACCGCATAGCCCATTCAAGCTCTGGATAGCTTGCTCCAATCTGAGACTCATCTGTTCTGCTATCGTCCCAAAGTCCGTCAGTAGGAGGGGCTTTGATAATATCTTCACTTACTCCAAGATATTTTCCAAGAGCTGAGACCTCTGTTTTGAATAGATCAGCAATTGGAGAGATATCAACTCCGCCATCACCATATTTTGTATAAAAACCAACCCCGAAATCTTCAACTTTATTGCCTGTTCCTGCTACTAAAAGTTTATGATGGCTTGCAAATGCATAGAGTGTTACCATTCTAAGACGAGAGCGTGTATTTGCCATAGTTAATCCATCTTGAATCTCTTTGGGAAGACTCTTTTCAATAGCTTGAAATGACGCAGTTAGATCAACCTTTACCCCTTTTACGTTGGTAAAATTTTTTTCAAGCCATCTGATATGACTCTCTGATAGTTTGACCTGCTCTATTTTTTGATAAATCGGCATGTTCAGTGCAATAACTTCAAGACCTGTTCGTGCACAAAGAGTTGATGTTACAGCAGAGTCAATCCCGCCTGATATTCCGACTACAAATCCGTTTAATCCTGATTTAATGCTATAATCTTTTAACCAAGATTCAATATGTTTTGCTATTTTTTCCATACGTTTTCCTTCTCCTTTTATAGCCATTTAATAGATGAGTATTATAATAGAAAATGTGTTGGATTGCTATGTATATTAGAATCGTTGAGCGTTGATTCTCTACAGTGCTTTAATAAACTTTATTTTACGAATATTTGGAGGCTTACTATGAACAGCCATATATATAATACATTATCGTCATTAAAATTTGATAACACCTTTACCCGTGAACTGCCAGAAGATACAGAGAGTTTAAACTACCGGCGTCAAGTGTTTGGTGCATGTTACTCTAAGGTAAAACCTGCTCCTGTTTTAAATCCAAAGTTGATTGCATACTCTAAAGAGGCTGCCTCTCTGCTTGATCTCTCTGAAGATGCGTGTAAAAGCGAGGAGTTCACACAGATATTTTCAGGCAGTAAGCTCTTATCTGTTATGGATCCTTACGCAGCATGTTATGGAGGGCATCAATTTGGAAATTGGGCAGGGCAGCTTGGAGATGGAAGAGCCATAAATCTTGGCGAGGTTATCAATAAAAAATCAGAGCGTTGGACATTGCAGCTTAAAGGGGCAGGAGCTACGCCATACTCTAGAAATGCAGATGGTTTGGCAGTGCTTAGATCGTCTGTCAGGGAGTTTTTGTGCAGCGAAGCAATGTTTCATCTTGGTATTCCGACCACGCGTGCTCTGAGCATTATCGCTACAGGCGAGATGGTAGAAAGAGATATGTTTTACAATGGAAACCCAAAAGAGGAGCCGGGTGCTGTTGTCTGCCGGCTTGCACCATCATTTACACGATTCGGCAATTTTGAGATTTTTACATTTAGAGATGATATTAAAACACTTAAAAAACTTTTAGATTACACAATAAAGACAGATTTTGGTCTATATGAAGAGCCGTCTGTCAAATTGTATATCAGATGGTTTGAAGAGGTGTGCAGAAGAACTGCTGATATGGTTTTAGATTGGATGCGTGTCGGGTTTGTGCATGGAGTTATGAATACAGATAACATGTCTGTGCTTGGACTTACAATTGATTACGGACCTTACGGCTGGATTGAAAACTATGATCCAAACTGGACACCAAACACCACAGACGCACATAGCCGGCGTTACAGGTTTGGTAATCAGCCGAATATTGCCCATTGGAATCTTGCCCAGCTTGCAAATGCAATCTATCCTCTGATTGAAGAGGTAGAGCCTTTGCAGCAGGCATTGGCTCTATATGCAGATCGTTTTAAAGAGAGGTGGGAGCAGATGGTTGCGGCAAAATTAGGATTAAAGCAGTTTGAACCTCAGACTGATCCGAATCTGACAGCCGAGCTGTTTAATCTACTCTCTATGGTGGAGACAGATATGACCATATTTTTCAGACGACTTGCCGTGTTAGATTTTACAGATGATCTGTTTAAGGCTGAAGATGATCAATTGGAAAATCTTAAGCCGTTTATGGATTCATATTATCTGCCCTCACAGTTGACAGATGATTACACAGCTCGTATGTCAAATTGGTTGAAAAGTTATAGAAAAAGAGTTGAAAAGGATAATCAGCCTTATGAGACAAGGCGTTTGCAGATGAATTCAGTTAATCCTAAGTATGTTCTTCGCAACTATTTAGCACAGCTTGCAATCGACAAGGCAGAGCAGGGTGATTTTTCCATGATTGAGCGGCTTCTTGAAGTGCTTCGTAATCCGTACAGCGAACAGATAGAGAATGAAGATTTGGCTGTTAAACGTCCTGATTGGGCACGCCATAGACCGGGCTGTTCAATGCTCTCTTGCAGCTCTTGAACCTTGGTTGTATCTGTGCTATTTTTCTTGCAAAATTTTAGAAAATTTTCTGTTTTTTTTTAACGTGCGGTTCAATTTAATAAATAATGAAATGGTTAAAATAAAAATACACTCACACTTAAATGAGAGAGTTAATCGGATAAATAGGGAATAGATTCAGATGGAGCAGATAAGAGAACGGGTAGAGTCAAAGCACATGCTTATAAGCAGCATAAAAAAAGAGATAGGAAAGGAGATTGTTGGACAGCATAAACTTATTGATGCACTGTTGATTGGGCTGTTATCTGGAGGTCACGTGTTGATTGAAGGTGTACCGGGTCTTGCTAAGACAAGTGCTGTCAAAGCTCTTGCATCAACTGTGCAGGCAAAGTTTAAAAGAGTTCAGTTCACGCCTGATCTTCTGCCTGCTGATCTTATAGGTACTGAAGTTTACAGACCTAAAACAGGAGATTTTGTTACACGAAAGGGACCTCTTTTTAACAACATTATCCTTGCTGATGAAATTAATCGTGCCCCCTCAAAAGTTCAATCTGCACTTTTAGAGGCAATGCAGGAGAAACAGGTGACAATAGGTGATGAGACTTATCTCTTACCTGATCCGTTTTTGGTGCTTGCAACCCAAAACCCGATCGAGCAGGAGGGAACATATCCTCTGCCTGAAGCTCAGGTTGATAGGTTTATGCTAAAAGTTTTGATTGACTATCCTGATAAACTTCAAGAGCTTGAAATTTTAAAGAAGAGTGAGTTTGAACAAAAACAGACCATTCAATCTGTTGTATCGCCTGAAGAGCTTCGAGATATGGCTGATATAATCAAAGAGATTTATGTTGATGATAAATTAAAAGAGTATATTGTCAATCTTGTGTTTGCCACAAGAGAGCCTTTAAAATATGGGATAGATATTGCAAACTATGTGGAGTTTGGTGCATCTCCAAGGGCAACGCTTTTTCTTGCCCAAGCTGCAAGAGTTACAGCATTCTTACAGGGAAGAGCGTACATAACTCCACAAGATATAAAGATTATAGCACCAGATGTCTTACGCCACAGAATTATCCTCTCGTTTGAGGCAGAGGCAGAGCAGATTACAACCGACCATATTATTAAATCTGTTTTTGATTCTGTCGAGGTGCCTTGATCCAACCGATATCAACCATTGTTTCTGCACATAATATTTACAACTTCACGGGCAATTTGCAGCTCCTCGTTTGTAGGCACAACCCATACATCTACAGCACTTTTGTCTGAATGTATGGCTCGTGCTTCAGATGAGGAGCTGCTGTTTTTTGCAGGATCGATCTCAACGCCAAGAGCTGTAAGGTTAGAGCAGATCATCTCTCTGACAACTTTATCGTTCTCGCCGATGCCGGCAGTAAAGATAATTCCATCTACACTCCCAAGCACAGCAAAATAAGCTCCAATATATTTTTTAACCTGATAGGCAAACATCTCAAGGGCAAGTTGTGCACGCACATTTCCGCTATCTGCTGCTGAATGGATATCTCTCATGTCATTCATGCCGCAGATACCTTTTAATCCACTCTTTTTGTTAAATATATCATCAATCTCTTGAGAGTTTAGGTTCGCATATTCTGTAAGATAATTCTCTATTGCAGGGTCAATATCTCCTGTTCTTGTTCCCATCATCACACCAGCAAGAGGTGTCATTCCCATTGATGTATCAACGCATCTGCCATTTTCTATTGCACAGATCGAGCAGCCGTTGCCAAGATGAACAGTAATCAGATTAAGCCCTTTTTTATTGCCGCTGATCAGCTCAGTAGCTTTTTGAGCGACAAATTTATGTGATGTCCCATGAAATCCGTATCGTCTTACTCTAAACTCTTCATAAAACTCATAGGGCAGGGCATACATAAATGCTTTTTGGGGAATTGTGTGGTGAAATTCAGTATCAAACACTGCGATATTAGGAATTGATGGAAAAAGAGATTCTGCAACTTCAATGCCTGTAAGGTTTGGCGGATTGTGAAGCGGTGCAAGCGGAAAGTTATCTCTGATTGCCTGTTTTACACTGTCATTAATCAAAATTGACGAGTTAAAATTTTCGCCGCCTTGCACAACACGATGACCAATTGCATCTATCTGGCTGATGCTCTCTATAACTCCTGAACCAGATTTATTATCAGCGAGCATATTAGCAGCAAGGTGCATTGCAAGAGCATGATCGTTTATCTCCTGCTCTTTTATAAACTTAAGCGTCTCTTGCTCTTTAGCAGCCTCTTTATTATCAATCGCTTGTTTATCTTGGATATTTTTTGGGGTTAGTATCTTTTTATGCGTCAGTTTTCCCATTGGTTCGCCGATTCTCTCAACTACACCTGATGCCATAACAGTGTGATCAGAGTCATTTAGTATATTTATTAGCTGATACTTTAATGATGAACTTCCAGCATTAATAATTAAAACTATCATTTATTCTCCTCTAAAATATATAGGGGGGATAACCAGTGATAGTTTCCCCCCCTAATTTCTTTTTAAATTTTTCTATTTGTTTTTCTTGCGGTTTATAAATCCCAATTTAACAATAAGCTGATAGAAAACTCATAAATAAGTTGATTGTATTTTACAGCTTATGAGTTTAGAGCTGCTTTGGAACATATGTACAAAGAGGCTCTTCAGCCATATAACTGCCAGTAGCTTCATAGGCTCTTGCTCTGCACCCTCCGCAAACTTTTCGATATTCGCATATGCCGCATTTGCCATCAAGAGCATTAAAATCTCTGAGCTTATTGAACACCTCTGAGTTCTGCCAAACCTCTTTAAATGTAGATTTTGTTATATCTCCGCATTTGACATCTAAGAATCCGCACGTTTGAACCTCTCCAATGTGAGAGATAAAGCAGAAACCTGTTCCAGCAAGACAGCCGCGAGTTACAGCATCTAATCCATGGCTCTCAAAGGTCACCTGTTTGCCCTCTTGTTTTGCACGCTGCCTTAATATTCTGTAATAGTGAGGAGCACAAGTGGCTTTTAACTGCAAAGATGTTTTCTCTCGTTGATCGTAAAACCAGTTGAGCGTCTTTTCATACTCAATTGCATCTATCTCCTGATCAACAATGTATTTGCCTCTGCCTGTTGGAACAAGAAGAAATATGTGGTGGGCAACTGCTCCAAGAGATTCGGCAAGAGAGAGGATTTTTGGGATTTGGTCTAAATTGGTCTTTGTGATTGTGGTGTTTATCTGAAACTCAATTCCAGCCTCTTTTGCAAATTTGATACCGTTTAACGCACCATCAAAAGCACCAATAACTCCTCTGAATTTATCATGGCTTTCCCGGGTGGAGCCATCTAAGCTGATGCTTATCCTTTTAATTCCAGATTCCCGCATCTTTGCTGCGTTTTCTGCTGTAATCATCGTTCCATTTGGTGCCATCACCATTTTAAGCCCGATTTTTGTTCCATAAGCAGCAATTTCAAAGATATCTGGTCTTAAGAGAGGCTCTCCACCGGTAAGAATTATTATAGGCTGCCCAACTTCCCTTATCTGATCCATAAGCCGGATGGCTGCATCTGTGGTCAGCTCATTCTCATAAACATGATCTTCAGCAGCAGCACGGCAGTGGATGCATGAAAGATTACAACGTCTTGTAGTTTCCCATGCAACTAATCTTATAGGTGGATACGGTGCTTTTTGGCTCTCTCCATCTTTAGAAATTCCATGCCCATGAGCAGAGGTTGGGTGGTTATGAGGATTTCCATGATTAGAATGGTGTTTTGAGTCATGGTTGGCATCATCGGAAGAGTGCATTATCTATTCAACTCCTTTGCAGCTTCTAACGCAAAATAGGTCAGTATAGTATCTGCTCCAGCACGTTTGATAGATAAAAGCGTCTCCATCATGACCTTTTTACCATCTACCCAGCCCATAAGTTCAGCAGCTTTTATCATTGCATATTCACCGCTTACGCTGTAGGCAGCTATGGGAAGATCAATCTCCTCTTTGAGCCTATATATTATATCAAGATAAGATAGAGCAGGCTTTACCATGATTATGTCAGCACCCTCTTCAATGTCCATTGTAGCCTCTCTTACCGCTTCAAGAGAGTTTGCCGGATCCATCTGATAAGAGCGTCTATCTCCAAATTGAGGTGCAGAGTCAGCAGCCTGTCTAAATGGTCCATAATATGCAGAGGCATATTTTACAGCATAAGACATGATAGGAATACCAGAAAATCCCTCTTCATCAAGGGTATCTCGTATCTCTCCAACTCTTCCGTCCATCATATCAGACGGAGCAACCATATCAGCACCAGCCTTTGCATGAGATAGAGCTGTTTTTGCAAGCAGCTCAAGAGAGGCATCGTTATCGATCCGTCCATTCTCAACCATACCGCAATGACCATGATCTGTGTATTGGCATAGGCATACATCAGTTATAACAGCCATATCAGGCACAGCATCTTTAACAGACTTTACAGCTTTTTGGACTATTCCGTCAGAAGCATAAGCTCGCGTGGCAAGAGGGTCTTTTCTGTCAGGCAATCCAAAGAGCATTACAGCCGGAATCCCTGCGTCTTGAGCCTCCTGTACAGTTTTAATAAGATAGTCGCATGTAAGTTGAAATTGACCCGGCATTGAAGCGATTGGATTTTTGATCCCTTTTCCCTCAATTGCAAAAAGGGGAAGAATAAAATCGTCAACAGATAGAGTGGTTTCACGAATCATTCTTCTAAAAGCATCTTTTTCTCTAAGCCGTCTGGCTCTAAAATCAGGAAACAGCATGGGTTTTAATTCTCCTTTTTTATCTCTTCATCTGTCAAATAACATGCAGGGTCTTGGTCCCAAGGATCACCCTTTATAGATTCAGCTCTTGCCCTGAAATTGCCGCCGCAGATATCAAGCCATTTGCAGGCAGCACATCTGCCCTTAACATGACTCTTTTTGTCTTTCATTTTCATTAGGAACTCATTGTTAGTATCTGTCCATATCTTTGAAAATGGGCGTTCTTTAACATTACCAAGAACTTTTTCTCTCCAGAACTGATCAGGGTGGACATCGCCATTCCAGCTTATGCAGCCAAATCCTCTGCCGGAGTTGTTGCCTTCGTTCATTTGAAGAAGTTCTAAAACCTCTGCGGCTCGCGCTGGGTCTTCTTCAAGCAGTTTTAAATATAGATATGGTCCATCTGCATGGTTATCAACAGTAAGAATCTCTTTAGGAAGGTTGCGATCATGTAAATCTCTTGTCCGTTCCATAATCAGATCAAGAGTTTTTCTGGTCTCTTCATGAGAGAGGTCTTCATTTGCAATTGCAGAACCTCTGCCAGAATAGACAAGATGATAAAAACAGGCTCTTGGGATATCCATCTTTTCAAGAAGATCAAATATACCGGGAATCTCTGCTACATTTCTCTTGTTGATGGTAAAACGCAATCCAACTTTTATACCAGCCTCTTGACAGTTACGGATTCCTTGTATTGCTTTTTGAAAAGAACCCTTGACACCTCTGAATTTATCGTGAGTCTCTTCAAGTCCGTCTAAACTTATGCCGACATAAGAGAGACCAATCTGTTTAAGAATCTTTGCCTTCTCTTTTGTAATCAGAGTGCCGTTTGTTGATATAACTGCCCTCATGCCTTTTTTTACCGCATATTCAGCATACTCTGCAAGGCGTGGGTGGACAAGTGGCTCTCCACCGGAAAATAGAAGCACAGGAGCACCAAACTCTGCCAAATCATCAATCATTGCAAGGCTCTGCTCATGAGTCAGCTCGTTATCGTATGATATATCTTCAGATTGTGCATAGCAGTGAACGCACCGTAAATTGCAGCGTCTCGTCATATTCCAGACAACAACCGGTTTTTTGTCAGAAGAGAACTGAAGAAGGTGAGAAGGAAGTTTCCCTGAATGGCGTGAATAGCGTAAAGTATCAGAGGGTTCAACAGTTGCACAGTATAATTTTGAAATTCCAATCATTATGATATCTCTCGTTTGATAAGGTCATTCAGAAAATCTTCTGGTTCTAAAATAGATTTTCTGGATAGAAAAAACCTGTTTTTTCCAGATTTGTCGCGAATCAGGTTCAGTCCATTGTAAAAGTCGTTATAAATTTTTGTCATAATATCTCTTGAAGATATCCGATTATGAATCAGCTCTTCAATAAGAAAATCAACAGCATCTTCTTCAAAAACAATATTCAAATCATAGCTTTTATAAAAATCTACCTCGATTTTTTTGATCGATTCATAATAAGATTTTATCTGTTTAATTGCATTGCCAAGCTCTGTAATATAGGTACAGAAATAGTCAGCAACAAGCGTACAGCGATACTGTGAGAGGGTCAAGCCGTGTCGTATAGATAAGTGTTTCCAGTTGCTGGAGATATATTCAGTGATATAGGCTTTTTCTTGTTCAGCAGCTGTGAGATAGATTTCAACGAGTCCCTTTGAAAATTTAGTATCATTGGAAAGCATCTTTTCTAAATATTTCTCGGGATTCTCTACAAGTTCAGCCGTTACTGCAAGTTTTTTTATCTCAGATGAGGGGAGGTGCTCTTCAAAGTGTATTAAGGTATCTTCAACTGCACTCACAAGACCCCTTGCACCTGTATTTTCATTAAATGCTTTAGATGCAAGGAGTTTAAGAGATTGATCTGTGAATACAATATCAATTCCATATGATTTAAAATCAAGACGTTTGCCAAGAATTACAGGATTGTTAGGCATTCGGAGTATTGCATAAAGATCATCTTCAGAGAGCTTTTCAAGCACACACCGTACAGGTAGCCTTCCGATAAATTCAGACTCAAATCCGAACTCAACTAAATCCTCTGCTTTTAGGTGCTTTAGAATCTCTGACTCATCTTTGGATGTGGATAGCTTTGAGCCAAATCCAATTGACTGCTTTGATATTCTCTTTGATACTATCTGAGCTAAATCGCCAAAAGCTCCGCTTACAATAAACAGAATATTTGCTGTGTTTATACGTCTTTTGCTTCGTTTCCCAGTTTTTTGATAGTTATCTAACTCCTGCATCATTGATATTGGATCATGAGGCACTTTTAGATCAATATCTGTCTCTTCCATAGGTTTTAGAAGTGCTCTTTGAACACCTGTTCTTGAGACATCTGCACCTCTGAAATTCTGGCTTGCAGCAATTTTATCGATCTCATCAATATAGACAATTCCATACTGTGCAAGTTCAATATCATCATTTGCCTCTTTCACAAGGTCTCTGATAATATCATCTACATCACCGCCGACATAACCTGTTTCAGAAAATTTTGTTGCATCTGCTTTGACAAATGGTACTCCAATTTTTTTTGAAATAAGTTTGATGATATAGGTTTTGCCAACACCAGTTGGACCAAGCATCAAGATATTTGATTTGATGCTGCCTGTAATAGCAGGTCTAAAGTTAGCAGCAGTAGCATCAGCGTTTTCAGTATCACTGAGAACACCTGACTGCGACATCTCCTCAAGATGCTTTATCCGATTAAAATGGGTGCATATTTTTGTGGAGAGTATAGATTTAGCTTTTTGCTGCCTAACAATGTATTGATCAAGATAGGATACAAGCTCAACCGGCTTGATATCAAAATTGATAAACTGTTTTTTGTCGTTAAAAGAGTCAGAACCTTTAACAGGTGACTGTTTGGGAAGTATTGATGGTGAGATAATTTTAACATTTCCGCCGAACTTCTTATTTAGAAATTCACTAATCTCTTTTTCTATTTTCTGGGGGTCGGGTAAATTTTGATTTTCTTCATTCATAATGTGTAATTATAATCATGTTAAAGTGGTATTCAAGAAATACTTCTAATTTTTACAAAAGTCTTTTTGTTATTACATCTATTTAGTAGAAGCAAGAGTTTTACTCTTTATCTTCTTTTTAAACAAAAGGCACTGTTTGCCAGTTGATTGTAAAACAGCAATAGATGGCATCTGTTTTCCTTTAAAACCCATCGCCTTGCACCCATAAGGAGCTTTAATATCCCATGTAACATAATAGTGGATACATTCACGGCAGTTGATTTTTATATTTTCTGTGAGTGACATATCTTATAAATGTTTTGTAGAGTTATATATCATGATATGTTGCCTATAATATTTTATTATAATACGCAATAATCTTGCTATTTGGAATATTTTTTAGAAAAAATAGCAAAAAAAAGAGCCACAAACATTAATATGTAAGTGGCTCTTTTAAATATTTGGTGCCGAAGAGGAGACTTGAACTCCTACGGGTCGCCCCACACGCCCCTCAAGCGTGCGTGTCTACCTATTCCACCACTTCGGCTTAATAACTTATATTATAAAATTTAAAATCTTATTACTTCTTATCAGTTGCTGGCTGTTCAGCGGCTTGAGTTGAAGTTGTATCAGCACTATCAGGTTTTGGAGACTCATGTGCCGTCTTTTCTGCTGTTTTGTCAATATCGCCGCTTTTATCAGCAGTGGCTGTTGTAGCAGCAGGCATAATACTTTGACTTGCCTTATGACCCGATGTATATGCCATTGTTAAAGATGTCAACATAAATACAATAGCAACGACAGTAGTAATCTTACTTAATGCAGTAGCAGGACCTGCTCCGCCAAATAGAGACTGACCACCAGAAGCAGAACCAAATGACGCACCCATATCTGCTCCTTTACCCGTCTGAAGAAGGACAATTAAAATAAGAAGCACACAGGATATAATATGTATAAAAAGGACTAAAGTTGCCATAAGATCATTTAATTCTGTTATATTTTATAATTTTAATAAAACTATCTGGATCAAGACTTGCACCGCCAACTAAAGCTCCATCAATATTCTCATGACTCATAAGTTCCGAGATATTATTAGGTTTTACAGAGCCTCCATAAAGAATCCGGACGCTTTCTGCAAGCTCACCGTTAAATATTCGTTCAATTTCAGACCTTATGTATCTGTGAACATCATTAGCTTGTTCAGGGGTTGCTGTATTACCTGTGCCTATTGCCCATACAGGCTCATAAGCAATGACAAGCGTTAAAAGTTCATTAGAACGGAAGCCTTGTAACCCATTTTGAATTTGTTTGTCAAGCACATAAAAAGTTTTTTCTTCCTTTTTTTCGCTCTCTGTCTCACCAATGCATAATATAGGAATTAGACCATATTCAATAGCAGCCCTAATTTTTCTGCATATATTTTCATTTGTTTCACCAAAATATTGCCTTCTCTCTGAATGACCTATAATTACATAGTTTGCACCGGCATCTTTTAGCATCTTTGCAGAAACCTCGCCAGTATAAGCTCCTTCATCAGCATAAAAAAGGTTTTGTGCTCCGATACCTATTTTGCTATTCATAAGTTTGAGCTTTTCACTTACAAGAGCAAGAGATGTAAACGGCGGAGCTATCATTATATCTATCTGTGTGATATCGTTGGATAGTTCTGCAACTCTTTGTGCAGCAGCAACAGCTTCAGAACCTGTTTTAAACATTTTCCAGTTGCCTGCAATTAATGGAGTTCTTCTCATTGTAATACCCCCTTTATTCTCTTTTTTCCCCTCTTAATATACCGCTTGCAAGAGATATGCTTTTTTTCCCGTGAGCAACAATCTGCTCGACAGCCTTTGAAATATCCATTTTATCCCTTATAGAGATCGCTTTAAAAAGAGTTGGAAGATTTACACCCGAAATAACCTCAATACAACCCTCTTCAAGAAATGAGTAGCTTAAATTTGATGGAGTTCCACCAAACATATCTGTAAAGATGATAACACCTTTATCATCTTTAACCTTTTTAATACCTTTTTTTATCTTAGTACGTAATAATTCAGGGTTGTCCTTAATATCGATTGAAATAGCAAGCACATTTTCAATCTTTTCATCAACAATAAATTCAACAGCTTCAATAAGAGCCTGACCAAGGTTTGCGTGGGTAACAATTAAAATTCCTGTCATGATGTTTTTTTAATTCCTGTCATGATTCTGTTATATCTCTGTGAATATCTCTGTGAATAATTCCAGCTTTAATACCCATGTTGTTAAAATGGTCATATATTTTTCTTGCAATTGCAACGCTTCTATGTCTTCCGCCTGTACAGCCGACAGCAATGGTCAAATATGCCTTACCCTCTTTTTGATAGAGTGGAAACAGATAGTCTAAAAGATCAAGATATTTGGTAAGAAAGATATCTGTTTCATTTAGTGAAAATACAAAATTTTTAACATCATCTGACTCTCCATCTTGAGTTCTCAGCGAAGGGACAAAAAATGGATTTGCAAGAAATCTCATATCAATAACTAAATCAGCATCTGGCGGAATTCCATATTTAAATCCAAATGACATGATGTTTGTTTTCATTGATATATGTTTTTTAGAATCTTTACCTAAGGCTATCCCTATTATCTCTGCCTTTAGGCGGTGCGGACTGTATGTTGATGTGTCAATAACTATCTCTGAGCTGTTTTTTATTGAGAGCATCTCTTTTTTTTCTGCACTTATGCTCTCTGTTAAACTTGCATCATTAGAAGATATCGGGTGGTGCCGCCTTGTCTGGCTAAATCTTTTAATTAAGGTGTTTTCATCAGCATCAAGAAATATTGTAATAGGATTAAATCCACGCTCTTTTAATACCTCGATAGTGACGGCATACTGAGTTAAAAATTCTTTTTCTCTCATATCCATGACAAAAGCAAAACCCTTGATTTTAGGGTCGTTTTTTAGAGGAAGATCAAGAAATTTAGGCAGCAGAGCCATAGGCATGTTATCAACACAGTAAAAAGCTGCATCTTCAAATGCAGCCATTGCAGTTGTTTTACCTGAGCCTGAAATTCCCGTAATTATAAATATTTTTTGATGTTTCATTATTTATTTGTATCCACTAAAATATTTATCTTCTAAAACTCCTCATCAACATCGTTAATAATCTGCTCAATTTCTTCAACCGATTCAGCTTTTAGTAGATTATCTTTGAAATGGCTCTGTTTAAGCAATCTTGATATTTGAGCAAGCACACTCAAATGAATGCCTGTAGAGTTAGTAGGCGTTATAAGAATGAAAAAAATATGAACTGGCCTATTGTCTAAAGAGTCAAATTCAACACCTTCTCTACTTACCCCCAAACCAACAATAATAGAGTTGATGCCTGCAAGTTTGCCATGCGGTATTGCAATGCCTCCGCCGATACCTGTACTTCCAAGCTGCTCTCTTTCAAGAAGAACTCGAACAATATCTTTTGTTTGAGTTCCAGCTTTTATAGTTATAGCCTCTGCAAGCTCTTCAAGAACCCCTTTTTTGTCCTTTGCATTCAAATTTGAGATTATTGAATTTTTATCAAGAATATCTGATAGTTTCATTAATATTAGTACCTTGTTACCTTGGAATCTGGTAGTTCACAGAGAACATGCTTTGTTATTTTTAGATTATATATTAAGTAGAGATGCACGAGCTGTGCATCTCTACAGTTTAGCTGTTTGCTGCGTTTAATCACTTTGGCTGAATTAAGCCTAAGTTTCCATCACCTCGTCTGTAAATAACATTCAACTGTTCTGTTCTTGAATTGTTAAACACAAAAAAGTTCTCTTTACCTGAGTTGAGTTCAGAGACTGCATCATCAATATCCATTGGCTTATAGTTTATAATCTCCTCTATTATGTCATAGGATTTTTTTTTTTCAGATTCTGGTGCTATCTCCTCTACTAAATCAATATCATCGCTTTTAATCGTCTCTTTACCGCCTGACATATGGTTCTTCTGTCGTTCTTTAGTCTTTGTAATCTGAGCTTTAACTTTATCCATTAATGTATCAATAGAAGAGTACATATTTTCAGACTCCTCTTTTGCATGGATTTTAACTTTATCACAGATAAGGGTTATTTCAGCAATGTGTCTTATTTTTTCAACTGAAAGTACAACATTTGCCTCGGCAGGAGAGTCCAACATTTTGTCAAACCGGTCTAATTTTTTTTGAACATAGGATTTGAGAGCATCGGAAGAATCGATCTTTTTAAAAGTTACTGAAGTTTGCATAAAAGCCCCCTTTCAAAATTGTTTGCGTTTACCTGATGGCAGAATATGGAGCATCTCTCGATATTTTGCCACTGTTCTTCTGGCAATATCAATATTTGCCTGTGCCAGCAGTTCTGTTATTTCTTGGTCACTCAAGGGATTGGTAGTATCTTCATGTTCAATAAGGGATTTAATCTTCTCCTTAACACTTTCAGAAGCCATTGAATCGCCATTGGTGCGTTTGATGGAGCTGTTGAAGAAATATTTTAGTTCAAAAAGCCCCTGTGGTGTATAAGCATATTTATTTGTTGTAACCCTGCTGATTGTGGATTCGTGCATATTGATATCTTCTGCCACATCTTTAAGGATCATAGGTTTTAAATATGCTACCCCTTTTTCAAAAAATTCTCTCTGGAATTTAATGATACTTTCCATAACAGCGTAGATGGTCTTCTGACGCTGATGAATACTTTTAATCAGCCATGATGCGGACTGCATTTTATCGTTAAGATAGTTCTTGGTCTCTTTAGAGATAGTCTTTCCATTAGTTATGGCATCTTTGTAGAGTTTATTAATCCTAAGTTTCGGAAGACCATCATCATTCATCACAATTTTAAAATCATCTCCATCTTTATAAACGTGGATATCAGGAATAATATAATGTGGTTCTTCTGTGGCAAATTGTCTTCCGGGTTTAGGTTCTAAATATTTAATCACATTTACTGCTGCAATTACTCTATCTAATGTTATTTCAAGAGCATTGGCTATTTTTTTGTAGTTTTTATTCTCTAAATTCTTCATGTGAGATGTAATTATCTCTTCTAAAACAGGGTCATTTATACCAAGCATTTTGATTTGTATTAGAAGAGCCTCTTTTAAATCCCTTGCACATACACCCGGAGGATCAAAGGTCTGCATAGTTTTAAGAAGTTTTTCAACAGTCTCTTGAGAAAAATCACCAGACTGGGCAATCTCTTGAACAGATGAACAAAGATATCCATCAATATTAAGGTTTCCAATAATTAGGCTGCCAATCTGCTCTTCCTCTTTTGTCGGTCCATACATAAGAAGCTGCCACTGTAGATGATCCTCAAGCGTCTCTTTTGAAGTGGTAAATGCCTCATAATTTGGTGTCTCTTGAGTATCTTTTTCTGTATGAAGTTTTCCTGTAGAGCTATACTCATGAATATAGTTTTCCCAATCAATATCATTACCAACCTTCTCCTCAATTCTCACCTCTTTGACAGAGTCATCACTAATAGAATCTTTAAGGTCGTCATCATTGATTAGCCCTAACTCTGTTGGACTATCAGAAAGCACCTCTTCAAGTGCAGGATTCTCTTCCATCTCCTGTTGAATTACACCCGCAAGTTCAAGCCTTGAGAGTTGGAGAAGTTTAATTGCCTGCTGCAACTGGGGTGTCATAACCAATTGCTGGGTCAGTGTCAGATTTTGATGTAATCCAAGTGCCATATTAATCCAAATTTCATGTCATATTTTGTTATAATGTAGTGTCATATTATAAGATGTTATAATTTGTTATCAGAGTCTAAAATCGTTGCCCAAATAGATCTGCCGTGCCAACTTGCTCTCCGTGATAGCTTCTGGTGTCCCAGACTCAACTACTTTGCCCTGACTCATAATATATGCTGTATCACAAACTCCTAAAGTCTCTCGTACATTGTGATCTGAGATAAGAATCCCAATCCCTTTTTGCGTCAGTTGAGTAATAATGCTTTGTATATCCGCAACTGCCAAAGGGTCAATCCCTGCAAACGGTTCGTCTAAAAGTATGAAAAGAGGATCTGTTGCAAGTACTCTGGCAATCTCAAGACGCCTTCTTTCACCACCGGAAAGAACTGTTGCCTTCTGATTTGCAAGATGCAAAATACCAAGCTCTTGCATTAACGTATCAGCCTTTCCATCAATATCGCTTACTTTGTCAGGCATAAGTTCTAAAATGGCTGTTATGTTCTGTCTAACCGTAAGTTTTCTGAATATTGATGCCTCTTGAGGAAGATAACCAATCCCTTTTCTTGCCCGAATGTACATTGGATAATCTGTTATTGACTCTTGGTCAAGCAAAACATCACCTTTGTCTGGTTTTATCATTCCAACCGCCATGTAAAATGTAGTTGTTTTACCTGCCCCGTTTGGTCCAAGAAGTCCTGTCACCCTGCTTTGATGCACCTCAATATCAACATCATCAACAACTTTTCTGTTGCTATATATTTTAACAAGATTGTTTAATAGAAGTTTTGACACTAAAAACTATTCCTGCCTAAAATCCTCTTTAGAGTTAAAAAGAGCTTCGACTCTCTGCTCTTTTCCACCTTCAACAATAACTTTACCAGAATTTTGAAATAAAGTGATCGTTTTTCCTGTTATGTAGCTCTCTCCAGTCATAACACGCGGAAAGTTAGAATCTCCTGTAAGAACGATTTTTTGATCTGTTGAAGTATATACAGCTTTTTCTGATGTAGCGGTTCTATTTGCAGAGGATAATCTTACGTTGCCTGACGCAGTTAAAGATTTAATCTCCTGCTTGATATCTGACGCACTATCTTTTTTATCTTTATCTGTAAAAAGAGCAACCGATATCTTATCTGCTTTAATAACTGAGTCGCCTTGTGTTGCAACAACATTTCCTGAAAATGTTATTATTGACGACTCTTTTTCAACAAGCATACTATCTGATGTTATATGCAGCTTTTTATCTTTAGTAGATTGTGAATTAGATTGTGGTTTTGCAGTATCAGCAGCAGATATAGGAGGAGATATCAGTTGAGATATGGTAAAGACAACGCTCATTGCTGCTATTAAAAAAACTTTGTAAAAAAGATTAAACATTCTTCCTCTGATATCTATCCTGACTTGCTGAATTAGTTAATATTATAGCCGTTTAAATATTTTAGTAATAAAAATTCACCCTGACTTATTGAGAACTTACTAAAAAATTAGTAATAAAAAATAGATTTAACCATCAGTTCAGTTCAGTTCAGTTCAGTTCAGTTCAGTTCAGTTCAGTTCTGTTCTGTTCTGTTCTGTTCTGTTCTGTTTAGATTATGAATCTATTGGGTATTTGTGGAAAAATCAAGATCATCAGATAAGATAGCATAGATATTACCTTTAAGTTCTAACGTATTTTTGTTTAGATCGATTTTCATAGAGTCAGATTTAATAAAAGAGCCATCGAAATTTCTGATAAAAGAGCTATCGCCATTTAATTCATTGGATTTAATCGAAGAGAGAGCATCTACAGAATTGCTGCTTATCACTGTAACTGGTCTATTGGAAAATATTATATGGCTTTTTTTGTCATAATGCAACTGGTCTGTTGCAAGCAGTGTACTGCCGTAGCTGACTAAGACATTATTAGAAAGCTCCATGTTATTATCTTTTGTGTCGATATATCCCTCTTCTGCTTTAGCATCTATCTGACCTCCATTTTTTAGAAAAAACTGTACCGAGATATCTGTAAGGATAGCTTTTGCTTCGTTTTTTAGAACCTTTGCCGATGCTGCATCAATAGTCCACGCTTTTAAGCCGTTTCTGGTTGAGGTGTGGTGCATAGAGTTCAAAACTAAAGATGCATCAGAGTCAATTTTAATCTCTTTTGCAATTTTTTTAACTGATGAGAATCGTTCGTAAAAGTACAGCCCTGCAATTCCTGCAACTATAAAAAAGAGAACTATAAAGAGGCTGGTTTTTATAGCAGTAGAGTTACTTCTGCCTGACGAGAATAGAGAAGAGAACATAGGCAGCAAGAAGAGAAGATATTTAAATCCTGATACAGGTTTAGAGCGTTCTAATACCAATGGTGTAAAATCTCCTCCCATAACCCTTTTGACTTTAGAATTGACTCGCATATCTCTCGAACGGCACCATCTCCGCCTTGATTAGTTGTGGTATAATCTGCTATCTCTATAACTTCTGGCGAGGCATTAGCAACGGCAAACGAAAAACCACATTTCTGCATTATAGCAATATCTGGAATATCATCTCCTGCAAATGCGATTTCATTTTGTTTAATGCTCATATTTTCAACTATTGACTTTAAAGCTGCTTTTTTATCTTTAATTGCATCAAAGATAAGATCAATGCCAAGATTCTTACACCTTGCGTTTAATGCACCATTGGCAGCTCTACCAGTTATGATTCCCACCTTTACGCCAGAATCGATAAGCAATCTAAGTCCAAAACCATCTTTTGAGCAGAAATTTTTAATCTCTTCGCCCGAGTCTGTATAGGTGATTTTTCCATCAGTAAGAACTCCGTCAACATCAAGAAGCAGAAGTTTTATGCCTGTGAGACGCTCTTTTTGGGTCTTATGTTGTTCCATTAGAAAAGTTCCTCAAATAAATTTCGGTTTAAATAACCTCTTTAATTTTAACCAGCGTAGTAAGCAGAGATGCCATATTATCAAGCGGAATTGAGTTTGGACCATCACAAAGAGCCTTTAAAGGATCAGGGTGGGTTTCGATGAATATGCCGTCAGCACCGGCAGCAACAGCAGCTTTTGCTAAACATGGTGCAAAACGGCTCTCTCCTGACGATGATATGCCTCCGCCACCCGGCAGTTGTACACTATGAGTTGCATCAAATATGACAGATACCCCCATCTCCTTTATAATCTGGATAGAGCGGAAATCGACCACGAGATTGTTATAGCCAAAAGTAGTTCCCCTCTCTGTGATGCTTACATCCGCGGCTCCACACGATTTTGCCTTCTCAATAATATTCGAGCATTCAAACGGTGATAAAAACTGCCCTTTTTTAATATTCAGAGGCTTGCCTGTTTTAGCGGCAGCACTTATAAGATCGGTTTGACGGCATAAGAATGCTGGAATCTGTATAACATCAAGAACTTCTGCCGCATCTTGAGCCTGTTCTGGAGTGTGGATATCAGATATTACTTTTAAATTAAGCGAACTTTTTATCTGCTGAAGTATCTCCAACCCCTTTTCAAATCCTGGTCCTCTAAATGATTTGATTGAGGTTCTGTTTGCCTTGTCAAAAGATGCTTTGAAAATAAATGGAATGTTTAGTTTAGAAGTTATCTCTTTTAGCTTTGATGCTATTTCAAATGTTATATCCCTATTTTCAATAACGCACGGTCCAGAGATAAGAAATAGAGGATATCTATCTATATTAGAATCTATATTTAAATTTAACAAATCTGACTTTAAAAAGGCTGGATACATAGGAAAAAAACTCCATTGGGTTTTGGTAGATATAGTTTACGATTTGATTTGAATAGAATTAATCTCTACTTGAAATTATAAGATAAAGTGTAGTAAAGCAAACCAACTCTATCTTTTATAAAAAATTTTTATTTGCAGAATATAAAATTCTTAGCAACAAAATACAATAGCCAATATCAAACATGAAAATTATAGAAATCTCACCCCAAAAATTGGAAATAAACGGTATCTATTTTGATGAATAAAGTAAAATTTTTTAAATACATCGTTTTTATCGTTATTTTGGGTACTATCCTATTTTGGGCATACCCTGCTGGAAAAGAGAGTAATGAGCATTTAACATCATCACAGTATGATGCTATTGTGCATCAATATGAAGCAATTAAACGGGCAGAACAGTCTAACTTAAAAGATATACTGCTTCAAATTGTTAATGAGCGTCTTAAATGTTATCTAAATACATCTGAATATTCACTCAGGCTTTCAGAGTGTCGTAAACAGTATGAATATGATATTTTAAGGGCAGCAAGAGAGAATTTGAAATCTTCTCCAAGTCTTGGAGAGTTTATGCTCTGCATACAAAATTGTCCGCTTGCGTATTCATTTTGTAATGGTGAAGAGTTGGTAGAAGGTAAATCTATAGACTGCCGTAATATAGAAATTCTTTGTATAGAAAACTGCCTTGATATGTTCTGGAGAGGGAGCAGTCTCAATGAAGGTACAAATTAATTGAAATTATTGGAATTATTTAATCTACTAATTTATTAAATGATTGATATTCGCTTAGGATAATTAAAGATGAATCTCCGAGAAAAATTTAAAAAAAATTCAACTGCTGTAATCATAGTCGGTTTAATTATTCTATTTTTTATAGTCTATTTGGCAGACCTTATCTTTATAACCGTCTATCCGGGTCAAGCAGGGGTGCTTTTCAGGCGTATATTCAACTCTGGAACTGTAACTGACAGGGTCTTTGATGAGGGACTCAATATCATAGCTCCATGGAATAAGATGTATGTTTATGATGTGCGTATTAAAGAGAAAAAACAAAGCGTGAACGTACTCAGCCAAAACGGCTTGACAATTCAGGTAATGGTTTCAATCAGATATCATGTAGTAAAAGATAAGACCCCGATACTTCATAAAAGAGTTGGTCCTGAATATGAGTCAAAGATTATCATTCCATCTATTATCTCGTCTGTAAGAGAGGTTGTCGGTGAGTACCGCCCGGAAGAGATTTACACTACAGCACGCCATCTTATTCAGGATAAGCTGTTGATTGAGGTTATTGAGGAGACTGGAAGAATTCCGATAATCTATGATGATGTTATTGTAGAAAATATTGCACTGCCAGAGCTTATTAATTCAGCAATAGAGATGAAGCTCAAGCAGCAGCAGGAGTATTTAGAGTATGAATTCAGGATTCAGAAAGCTGAAAAAGAGATTGAAAGAAAACAGAAAGAGGCAATAGGTATCAGCCAATTCCAAAAAATTGTTACTGAGAGTCTTACTCCGGATTTGTTAAAGTGGAAAGGCATTATGGCTACTTTAGAGCTTGCAAAATCGTCCAACACAAAGGTTATTATTGTTGGCGGCGGCGAGAATGGACTTCCGATTATTTTCAATGCAGATTCTGCAACCTCTTCAGCTTCCGACTCTCTGCCGATTGCGGGAGATGAAAAATCCCTTGCTTTGCAGCTTCCATCTAAGTCTCTTGATACTCAAGACAATTACATTGCAGAGGATTCTTACCAAGAGATAGAGCCGGCAGCGATAGAACCAACAGACACTAATGCTCAATCAGATAAAAAGAGTGCTGATGCCCAATTATACGATTCTACAACAGCAGATTCAGCATCAGAGGCAGATGTAAGCAGAGCTGGCAATAGCGATTCAGATATAAAACCAGATGATAATGTGGATAAAAACAGTCTAAAAAACGAGTTGCCACAGGAGAAAAAGCAGTTATGATATCTATTATATTACTGACAATAATACTTAGTTATATTATAGGTAAAATTGGTCAAAACAGAAAATTCGGCTTTTGGGGATATTTTTTCTGTTCTCTTATTTTAACGCCTTTAGTTGGATTGCTGCTTGTTTTAGCATCTGATCCTCGTCCCAAAACATCATAATAACATCATAATCCTAATAATGATGCTTACAGCTTGATTTTGCATCTTTTTTTTATAATCTCATTCTCGGCTTCTCTGCTATATTCTGCTTCTGTGCTCTATAGGGATATGTATTGGATTGATATTTGAGGAGATATCTGCTTAACAGCAATATGGCAGATATAGTTTGGTGAAATTGTAATCGGGTGTGTGTACCACATGTTGCCATTTAAGAGTGTAGAGCTTTTACCCACACAAAATTGATTCAAGCTGTTTGTCAATCCGCTTCCTTGAGCTTTTAGAACAGACTCTTTGCGTGTCCATATGTTGTAAAATGAATGTAGAGGCGATATCGAATCTGTTATTATCTGCTGCTCTTCTCTTGTAAAGACGCTGAAAAAATCTTTAACTTCAATTGGCTTTATCCGCTCAATATCAACTCCAATCTCATAATCTTCATAATTGTCTGATGCTAAATTTGCGGACAATCTTTCCTTATCTTTTCTAATATCTTCACCGTCAGGTAAATTAAAAGCACATACACTACAATGCTCTGAATGAGAAATATTAAAACATATATTATTGCTGCTGTTTTCTATAAACGGTTTGCCAAAAGGTGACAGCTTAACAGATTCTAATTTTTGAGGCGGGTTATATAGACGCTGCAACCCATAATCAACCATAAGTTTTGCTGCAAGGCTGTTCTGTCTATCTTCCCATCTTACAAGTTTTAAAATTTTCTTTTGGAATAAATCAGGTATCTTGGATAGATAGATATCCCATTTTTCTTGTGTAAATGGTTTTGTATTTAAGGCGTAAAAAATGCAGATCATATTTTTTAATGGTATTTTGCTTTACACAAGCGGGGATCCTTGCCATGGATACTCTTCAAGAGTACTTTTTTTGTATTCTGTTATTATTGACAAGGCATGAGAAATCTTTGATGAATCAAGCAGACCAAGCTGACGCTCTGATAGCGGATCAAGTTTTGTCTGCCAGTTACGCTCAGGAGTTACAAACTCGTATCCCATAATTTCCATGAATTTAACTCTTGGAGCATTCTTATAGACAGGACTTATAAAGGTTTGAATGTTATTTTTTTCGGCATACAGTAAAAAATAGTATCTTAAAAGCTGATTTAACCCCATTCGTCTAAACTGTTTTAATGTAGCAGCACTTGTAAAGAGCATTGCTGGAAACTTAACAATATCAGGCACAGAGCAGTTAATTATACTTTCAGCCTCTTTTGCATTATATACAGTTATTCCCATCATTGTTGAAATTGCCGTATTAGTTTCATCAAAAACAACTAAAACAATGTTCTCATCATCTATTGCTGACCAGAGGAGCTTTTCCGGTTTTAGAAGTTTAAATTCTGTTGATCTGTTGAATTCCGAGATTCTCAGCTCTTCAATAATATGCTTATCCTCTTTTAACGCTCTTCTAATATGCTTCATTAAAACTCCTATTAATTTAATACGAATCTCTATTCGTTTTCTATGATAAAAACCATGCATTACCACTCATCTATTTTTTTATAGATAGCATCAGCACTGTTCAAAACCGGTATTATAAGAGAGGTTGGAAAATCAACTGCCTTTGCAGCTTCAATATTTACAAGTATTGAAAACTTTGTCCCTACATCCATAGATAGCTCTGAAGGCTTTACCCCATCGAATAAAATTTTTTTTGCATATTCTCCAGCCTGCTGCCCAAAAATATAGTCATTTGGACCAACGCCCATAACAATCCCTTTTCTGATAAATATAAGTTCTCCAATGCTCGGCACTTTATATTTTTGAAACGCTCTTCGGAAAATAGTAAAATTTTTCTCGTATGTTGAAGATGCTTGCACATAGAAAACATCAACTTGCGGCAGAACATAATCTAACGATTTTTGTAATTGCTGCTTTACAACATGATCAGGAAATGGTTTTCCATCTTTTTGTTTAAAAGGGGTTGAATCGTAGATAAATTTAACCCCGTTTTTTTTAGCAAACTCTTTTATCTCTTTTACCGCGGCTTCATGGTTTGGAGAGCCTGAAAGATAGGTAATGCCGATGCTGCTGAATTTGGCAATGCTGTAGGCTTGTGCAATACTTTTTGTTATCTGATAAGGAGTTCCAACGCCTGTAACGTTAGTTCCTGAACTCTTCCAATTTTTAATAATTCCAGCCTCTATAGGAGAGCCGACAACTGTAAATATAATTGGAATGTGTTTGATTTTATCTGCTGATTTTTTAGCACCTTGTGTTCCCATTGCAAATATAAGATCAATATCTTTTCGTTTGCTTATCTCCCTGATTTTTTTATCAAGAGCTGAAAGATTGGTTTTAGCATTATATGACTCTATGGTTATATTTTCCCACTGCCCTGATTTTTTTAATACCTCAATAAAACCTTTATAGGCATTTGTGTAGGCAAGATAGTCTTGATGCTGAATTGCCATGATTTTATATTTTTTTTGAGCAGGAATTTTTTCAGTTTCAGCAGATAGTTTGTCAGACTGCTTTAGAGGAGCAGAAGTTTTTTTTTCAGAATTTTCTGAAAAAACTGAAGATGTTATAAAAAGGCAGACTGCAAAACAGATAATATAGTAAAATATGAATTTTTTTTTAAAGCAGGTATTCATAACAGTCCATACAAGTAAAATATAAGTTGAAAAAATAGTTGAATATGATTAAACAGCAAAGCACTCTTTCGTAAGATAATGAATTTACTAAATAGGACTAAACTTATAAGCTATATAATAGTTAATGGTCAAATATTTAATGCTTGAAGCTGAATGTTTTGACTAAATCAATTAATTTCTTTTTTTTTGATAACACGAAAAAATATAGTTTACTTGGAGACTGTTATGAATCTTGGAAAAAAGATAATTCTTTTAGCAACTTTAGTAGTTCTTGGTATGCAATCGTTAAGCTGCGTGCTTGAAATTGGTTTTCTATACAAAAAAATAGAGGCTGGTTATCTGACAAAATACAAACTATCCGGCACTGCTATGATACGTAAACTTGAGCGGTCGCTGCTGTACGGCAAGAAAATTGATAATTTGAACTATAACCGCCTGCTTAAAGGGTTAATTCCAAAAGATGCGGCTGGTATTAATATCAATGATGCTGATGGTAAAAAGCTGTACTCTTTAAATGATGTAAAAGTATCAGAATTGGAAGTTACTGATAAATCTGATGTGGTGATAAAAAAAGGAAAATATTATGTAATGGTATTTCCAATTTATCAGTTAAAAGAGTTTAGGGGTAATATGTTTGTTTTTATCTCTGATAAAGGCATAAGTGATAAAATAATCCCTATTATTAAGGATGTGGCTGTTAAATTTCTTGTTATTTTTATTGCTCTTATAGTTATGTTATATATTATACTTCATATATTTATGGAAAAACCATTTAGTGTTTATATAAATAATCTTAGAGAGGCTATTGGAAAAAAGGATCAATCGGTTTTAAACGCTGCCGGAGTGGATACGCGTGATTATGCTCGTGTAGATGGTTTAATCAATAATCTTAAAGGGGTAAAGTGGTTAGCGTTGGAGAAAGCGGATAATATTTCCAATGATAAAACAGATAAGGAGTTTACCAGCTCAATACAAAAATTTTGGGCTGAGATAAAAGATGATATTTATCAAAAGCAGAATCACCAATCGTCATGATATCAATACAATTGCAATATTAATCATAATTGTTAAGACTCATTTAAAACCCGTTAATATAATTTTAGGAAGTTAAATCATGGACACAATACAAGCAGCAAAAAGAGTAGTTATGATTGTGTTTGTTTTTATCGTTGCTACACAGGCTTTTTACACATTTAGAAATCTTGCAACTTTTGAATTTCAATATGAAAAACTTAATGATGAACAGGCAGTTGATATAGGCAAGGAGATTAAAAACTACTTTTCAATTCCAATTGAACTTCAGATACCAATTGAGCGTATAGGAGGAGTTGAAAAGTATCTTAACGAAGTTTTGACAAGCAACCCATCAATAACCTCAATTGAGATTGTATCACAAGATAAGGTTCTTTTTTCTGCCGGCACGTCATTGAACTATAAAAAGATTATTACATTACCTATCTCTGACATCGGCTCTAATGAGATTGCCCAGATACGCCTCTCTGTAATTGACCAAAATGTAAAAGAGGGGGTAAGAACTCTTCTGATTGACTTAGTATCTGTTATTATTGCATGTCTTGTTTATACTTATGAGCTTTTGATATTTATCGCTTCGTTTGTGATCGTCCTTCCCGGATACAATATGATTCATGGGTTGAATATCAGAATAGCAACTTTGAGCAGCATAAAGACCAAGACAAATTCTAAGGAGTTTGACTCTGTATTAGATGAGATGGATAGGCAGATTACACCTATACGTTATATACTCAACCATTTCTTATATGCCCTGCAAAAATTGGCACTTTTTGTAAGTACAAAATCTAACTCTGCTAAAGAGTTGATTCTCAAGAGAATAGATGAGAACATATCTGAGATAAAACAGATAATAAAAAACAATGAAATTTCTCCTGCAAGACGCTTTCCAAGCCATGTAAGACCAATTGTTGCAACGTTTATCCTCTCTGCAAACCTTCAATCAAGTTTTTTACCTGTTTATACAAAGGAGCTGCTTGAGACCCCGACTTTTCTTGATGCTTTTTTCGCAAAAGAGATACTTGTAGGTCTTCCTATTACTCTTTACATGATTGTTGTAGCAGTTGCTTTAATGTCTCTTGGATCAAGTTACTGCTCTAAATTCAAACCTTTTAAGGCTTTGACATGGGGGCTTATAATCTCGTCGGCAGGGTTTGTTTTATCAGCATTTGCCGTAAATGTAATTCATCTGATTTTAGGTAGAATGATGTGTGCAATCGGATTTGCCATGATTGTATTTTACTGCCGCAACTATATTGTCGAGCACTCTGATCCTGAAAATAGGGCACTAAATCTTGCTGGATATACTGCTGCATTTTCAGGAGGCATGCTTTGCAGCATCGTTGTCGGCGGTATTATTACAGAGTATTTTTCATATAAGGCGGTCTTTCTTTTTTCAGCAGCAATACTTCTGATAGTGTTGAAATTTGCCCACATGGTATTTAAAGATTATGGCTCTGATCAGAATGATTTAGAAGATGCAGCAACTGAAAGTTTAAGTGTAAAATCAAATGATAAAAACAGCAAAGCAGTTGAGCGTAAGAATATCCCTCTGCTATTTAAATTGATGTTAAAAGATATAGAGCTTGCATCAATATTTTTTCAAGGCATAGTGACAAGAGTTATATTTATAGGGCTTTTTTATTATACTCTTCCAATATTTCTCAAACAGTTCTTTTCATTTTCAGATGTGGGAAGAATTATGATGTTTTATACTCTTTCAAGTATTTTGCTTTCAACATGGTTAAATAAATTTGTAAAACAGCCCAAACACAGTATATGGGGTATATTTATATCAAATGTTGTTCTTGGAGTTGCTATGTGTCTGTTTACAATGCTCAAATTAGATAATACCATCTATATTGGATTGGTTTCTATTGGTCTGCTTCTGATTCTTGGTATTGCAAACTGCATCACATTTCCTTCTCAGGTCAATCTGCTGCTTGAGACCAAAACTGCCAAACAGATGGGAACGCATACTCCAATGGCGGTTTTTCAAGCTGTTGAGAGAGTCGGCAGTGCATTAGGTCCTGTTATTTTTGGCAGCATTACCGTATGGTTTGAAATAACTGATGCTGTAGGTGTGGTAGGAGCTGCATGTTTAGTAACTACAATTATGTTTATAATTCCATACAGCAAGAGATTATTGAAAAATTAATAACTACATAGAAGATTACACTAATCTATTTAATGTTCCGCACACGTTAAGATTCTGAGATTTTTATATGCAATTTAAGAGGTAAAATTTTTATGAAAAAATCAACTACCATATTTTTTATATTGTTTATTCTATTTGTTTTTCAAACCTACTTTGCTCTATCAGAGCTGTATGCTCAAGAACAATCTAACCAAGAACAATCTAACCAAGAACAAGCTAACCAAGAACGAGCTAAAGATAGTGCCCAAGCCGTTGATGGTAAAAAGTACAAAATAGCAGTTATCCAGCATCAGGATATGATTCTTTTTTCAGATGCTTTTGATGGTTTTAAACAAGGTCTTGATCAGCTTGGATACACTCAAAAGGTTTCAATAGAGCATTTTAACGCTAAAAAAGATATTCCTAAATTAGATGAAACAATTGAACAATACACTGCAAGAGACGACATTGACCTTATATTTGCCATTGGAACAAGAAGTGCAGTAGGCGTTGCAAAAAAAGTAAAATCAATACCTATGATATACACAGGAGTAACAGACCCTGAAAATTCAGGTTTGGTTACTGACTGGAAAAGCTCAGGTGCAAACTATACAGGAATTGCAACTCCTGATTATTTGACTATGGGGGTAAAGTTGTTGTTTGAAAACTTAGAAGATACGTCAAGTCTCGGCATGATCTACCTTACAGGCGATCCAAGTCATATCGGAGGTGTAAGAGGTGTTGAAAAATTTTCCAAAGAAGCAGGATTTAAGTTTGTCTATAAAGGATTTGATATGAGAGATAAAGATAACAACCTTTATCCAAAAGAGGTTTTAAGACAATATATCAAAGAGGCTCTTGATTATGTGCTTCCACAGGTTAAACTCTTTTTTGTCCAGCCGTCCCAATCTTTTTATGAGCACTTTGATATATTTAAAGATGCTTTTATCAAATACGGCATATTTAGTGCTGGAGACCCTATGTATATAAAACAGGGTATTATTATGGGTATTGGACGGGATATCAAAGAGTTTGGCAGACAGGCAGCAGACTATTCAGTAAAAATTTTTAATGGTACAAATCCTTCTGATCTGCCTATGGATACTGGAGAGAAATTTTTGATTGAATTTAATCTCAAGGCAGCAGAGCTTGTCAATTTTGCCCCGCCTATTATGCTGCTTGCAGCAACTGATATTATTTATAAAGAGCTTGAAACTGTTGAACAAAAGCAATAGTTAAAAGAGATCATAAAGATTTAATGGAATGTAATAATCCATAACCTAATTAATAAAGCTCCCTGCTGCAAGCGGCGGGGTATCTTAAAAACATTACAACGCCTCAATTTGCATAGTATTAATTCGAGCTTTGCAATAAAAAAGGAGAGTTTGGTTGAACAGTTCTGAAAACATTAAAAAAACTTTTAAATATACCTGCAATGAATATCGTGAAGAGATGATCCTTGCCTCGCTTAGGCAGCGTCTTTCAAATCAAAATCTCTCTGAAGCTGAGAGAGCTGCTCTTATCAGTGAAATCCAAAAGATCGAAAAAGAGATGGGATTTTGATCTGATGAGATTATCGCCTACAAATCTGATTTAAAAATAGCTTATGATACTTATCTATCCTCCAGTTGCTAAAATATCTGAGCCTCCAGCAGGAGTCTCAATATTATCAGGCGTACTCAAAAGTCATAATATAAACTGTAAAGTTATTGATGCAAATATAGAGGGTATGCTCTGGCTTATAAAGAGTTCAGCAAAGTGTAAGCCGGAAATATTAAAAGATAGATGGAGCAGAAGAGCCGCAGCCCATATTGATCGCAATCTCTCCGAGCTTAAAGATATAAATGTTTATAAAAATATCCCACAATACCGCCAGCGTGTTATGGAACTCAATAGAGCCATATCTATATTAATCGACAGCCGTTTTAAAATCTCTCTTGCAGATTATGCAGATTCAAGCCTCACCCCTTTAAAAAGTGGAGATTTGCTCGCATCTGCACGCAATTACAGTGAAAATCCATTTTATCCCTTTTTTAAGACATGCCTTGCAGATGAGATATCCTCATATTACGTGGACAATGGTGGTATTTTGTCCAGCTTAAACTTGCAAAGCAATACATCAGACTACATTGGCATCTCTTTGTGCTATCTAAGTCAGGCTCTCACAGCATTTGCACTTGCAGGGTGGATACGTGCACAGTTCCCTGAAAAAAAAATTGTTATGGGCGGTGGACTTGTAACATCATGGATGAGTATGCCTGCATGGAACGAGCCATTTAAAGGTCTGATCGACTTGATGGTAAAAGGTAGGGGAGAGGAGGCTGTTGTTAATCTTTGCACTAAAAATCCACTCTACACTACAAATTCAGAAACTTTAAAAAATATCAATATTAACAAGCATACGGTACGATATAGACCTGATTTTGACGTTTGCACATGGGATAAATATATCTCGCCCGGGCGTACTCTTCCGTTCAGAACCACCACCGGCTGCTACTGGAACAGATGCCGATTCTGTCCTGAAAAGGCTGAAGGTAATAGCTACAAGGGAGAAAAAACAGATATTATTATAGATGAGCTTCAATATCTTGTGGATAAATACCACCCTGAGTATATCCATTTTCTTGATGATGCTATCCCGCCGCGGGTTTTAAAATCTCTTGCGTTGAATAATATTGTTGCAAACAACCTGAACTGCTGTTTGAATAGCAAAAACGCTTTCAAATGGTATGGTTTTGTACGATTCACACCAGAGTTATCAGACCTCAATTTTTGTAAAGCACTTTACCGTTCAGGATGCAGGCTTCTAAAACTTGGACTTGAATCTGGAGATCAAGATGTTATTGATAAGATGGAAAAGGGGACAGATTTAAATTTAGCATCTAAGGTTTTGAGCTGTCTTAAAGAGGCAGGTATCGCTACATATATTTATCTTCTGTTTGGCACCCATTTTGAAGATGAAAAAGCAGCCGATAGAACTTTTGAGTATGTTGTAACCCATAGTGACAGGATATCGTTCTTAAATACTGCAATCTTTAATCTTCCCCGCTTTAGCGAAGATGCAGATACCCTGTCAACAAGCCTATTTTCTGATGCTGATCTTTCACTATATCTTAATTTTAAACATCCAAAAGGCTGGGATAGAAAAAATGTCAGGCTCTTTCTCGATAAAAAATTTAAAAAACATCCGGCAATAGGTAAGATTTTACAGCATGATCCTCCATTTTTTACTTCAAATCATGCGATCTTTTTATTGTAGATTCTCGTTAATACAGATATTATCATTCGGGTATAAGATACTGATACAAATTTAAAACAGTGTGATAGAATATCAAATAAAACTCTATTTGACTTAAATAGTATGAGAAAATTATGACCACTCTGAATAAATATAAAGAGCGTATTTTGATTGTTGACGATGAGAAGATCAATATCAAGATTTTGGTTGATCTTCTAAAAGATGACTACTCTTTAGTGCTTGCACGAAACGGAGAACAGGCATTGAAATTTTCGTTTCAAAATCCGCAGCCTGATCTTATTCTTCTTGATGTTGTTATGCCTGGCATGGGCGGATATGATGTTATTAAGCAGCTTAAGGAGAATGAGCTGACTAAAGATGTGCCGGTGATTTTTGTTACTGCTCTTAACTCAGTTGCAGATGAAGAGTATGGTTTAAAACTTGGAGCTGTTGATTACATAACCAAGCCTTTTTCTCCTCCAATTGTAAAGATGAGGATACATAACCACTTGAGGTTTGTTCATCAGCATAAACTGCTTGATAAACTTGCATATCTTGATCCTTTAACAGAGATTCCAAACCGCCGCAGGTTTGATGCGGTTTTCCAAAAAGAGTTTGCAAGGGCGACCCGTAATAAGACTCCATTATCAACTGGTATGGTTGATGTTGATTTTTTCAAGCAGTATAATGATCACTATGGACATGCTATGGGAGATCGTGCTCTTCATAAAATTGCAAACAGCCTTACATACTCACTTAAGCGTCCGGCAGATATGGTGGCTCGTTATGGCGGCGAGGAGTTTGTGATTATTCTGCCAGAGACAGATGCAGAATCTGCCCAACAGGTGGCTGAACGCTCCCGCCTTAATATTCTTTCGCTTAAAATTCCACATGTATATTCAAGCGTGGCTGAATATATATCCGTAAGTATCGGCATTATAACCTTTTATCCTGAAAGAGCTATTGCTTCTGTTGCATCAGCGGACTGTGTGTTTGAACAGGCTGATAAAAATCTCTATATGGCAAAACAGAACGGCAGAAACAGAGTCGTTGCTACAGTGTTTGGTGATTGATATAAAAATAGTAACTAAATTACGATATATAATTATTTCAACTAAAAAAATCTATAAAAATAAGGAAAAAGATATGAGAGTAATGATTTTATTGGCTCATGGCAGCAGAAGAAAAGAGTCTGCCTTAGAAATAGAGGCAATGGCAGCAGAGCTTCAAATGTTAGCTCAAAAAAAAGGGCAGTTTGATGCTGTAAAACCAGCTTTTATGCAGTTTTGCGGACCTGATTTTTATAAGGTGGTTGATCAGCTTATCCAAAATAGTCAATCAGATAAAAATCAAAACTTATCAGGCGATGCTAAACAGCTAAAAGAGGTTGTGGTTCTTCCATACTTTATTTCAGCAGGCAGCCATGTTTCAGACGATATTCCAGAGATTCTTGTAAAAGCTCGTGAGAAATACCCTGACATTTCGTTTAAAGTTACACCCCATATGGGAAAATTTCAGGGGCTTAAACAATTAATAATTGAAGAGACAGTATAAAGAGCGGCTAATCGTCAATAACCTCAATACCTTTGTCTGTAATCTTAATTTTTTTCTCCTTGTAAAGATTACCGATTGACCGTTTAAACTCTTTTTTGCTCATACCAAATTTTTGCATGATAACCTCTGGAGAGCTTTTATCATTACAGGGTGTAAATCCACCATCTTCTTTAAGCCGATCAAGAATTTTTACAGTTGATTCTGCAACAGAGCTGTAACCAGATTTTTTTAATCTAAGATCAATTTTACCATCTGTTCTTATCCGATGAACGTAGCCTTTTGTTCTATCTCCAACAGCAAGAGGCTGAAACGTTTCGTTTTTATATAGCACGCCATAGTGTGAGTTGTTGATAACAGCTTTATATCCAAGGTCAGTTATACCGTAAATAAGCAGGTCAGCCTCCATGCCCTCAGTGATACCCGCCATATATTTACTGCAATTCTCTTCAATTTTTGCTGTAGCATATACTCTATTGCTCTCTTTATCGAGACAGACCTTTACAACACGATGCTCACCCTTTTTAAATGGTGAAGTCATCTCATTTCGAGGAATAAATAGATGTTTTTCAAGTCCCCAATCTAAAAATGCACCAAATGGTGCGGTATCTTTAACTTCAAGAAATGCAAAATCACCAACAACAGCAGTTGGTCTTAAAGTTGTGGCAATTGGTCTATCTTCAGAATCTGTATAAATAAACACATCTATTGTATCTCCTGGTTTTAGACCTTCAGGCGGAACATACTTTGCGGGTAGTAGAACTTCTTCCTCTTTGGGGTTAAGATAAAAACCAAAAGAGACCTCTCTTTGTACAACAAGATTATTATAATTTCCTATTTCGAGCATATCTGTTATTCACTTTTAATTAAAATTGTTTGTTAAATTACGATTAGATATCATATCAGATATCAACTTGACAGACAATCTGATGGCTGATATTTGACTCAAAGATTTTGGTTTGCAGAAGATTATGATAACAACAAACGATCGATAAAAAAGATCGATAAAATATAATTTACACATAGAATATATATGGATTCAATACTTAATATCATAAAATCAACCCCTCTGTTTGATGGACTTGACTCGAACTATCTTGAAGATATTGCTTCAATTGCCCAGAGAAAAAGCTGTAAAAAGGGGGAGATTATTTTTAATGAAGGAGATGAGGGCAACGGCTTCTATGTGGTTGAAAAAGGGACAATCAAAATATCCAAAACATCGTTTGGAGGCAAAGAGCAAATTCTGCACATCTATGGTCCAGGAAAGCCATTTGGAGAGGTGCCGGTTTTTACTGGAAAGAACTTTCCTGCATCTGCAGTAGCTGTCAGCAGCAGCGAGCTTATTTTTTTTCCCAGAAAGTCTTTTATCTCACTAATTACAGAAAATCCCTCACTTGCTTTGAATATGCTTGCAATATTATCAATGAGGCTGCATCAATTCACAATTATGGTAGAAAATCTTGCACTTAAAGAGGTTCCCGCACGTCTTGCATCATATCTGCTGATTCTTGTAAAGGAGCAGCAAGAAGAGAGTGGTGATAATCAAACTAATAAAGCAGCTAAACCGCATGATTCTGTGGTTACTCTTCCTGTATCGAAAAATCAGCTTGCAGGACTGCTTGGAACAACGCCCGAGACCATATCAAGAGTCTTTTCAAAATTTGCCAATGATCAAATAATAGAGATTGATCGTAATGTGATCACAATTTTAGATATAGAGCTGCTCTCTGAGGCTGCACAGCAGTAATTTAACCTATTATAATTGCCTCTTTACAAAACATTGTTTAATTTTGTCTTATCCGCACGTTCAGGGAAAAGTGACATTATCGACTCCTCTGAAGCCTTGCAAACGCCTCTCTCGGTTATAAATCCTGTTACAAGCCTTGCCGGAGTGACATCAAATGCGTGGTTAGCAGCACGGCTGTTTTCCGGCGGTACAAGCACAGATATTATATTACCATGCGAATCAAGCCCTTGAACATATCTTATCTCGTCAGGATTACGCTCTTCAATTGGAATATCTTTTAACCCATCTGTCAAATTCCAGTCAAATGTGCTTGATGGAAGGGCAACGTAAAATGGAATCTGGTTATCATTTGCAGCAAGAGCTTTTAGATATGTACCAATCTTATTGGCAACATCTCCGCTTCTGGTTGTTCTATCTGTCCCTACAATCACAATATCAACCATTCCATGCTGCATAAGATGTCCGCCTGCATTGTCTGTTATCACAGTGTGGGGTATGCCGTGCTTTCCAAGCTCCCATGCTGTAAGACGGGCACCCTGATTAAGAGGGCGTGTCTCATCTACCCAGACGTGCAGATCAATTCCTTTGTCAAAAGCTGTATAAATTGGAGCTGTAGCAGTTCCATACTCAACAGTTGCAAGCCAGCCTGCATTGCAGTGGGTCAAAATATTTACCCTATTGGCTTTTTTGTCATCATTACTATTTTGTTCAATCTTTTTTCTGCTTATCTCTTCAATTAATGAAAAGCCATACGCACCTATAAGACGGCAATTTTCCGCCTCCTCTTCAACAACTGCACAAGCCTCTTTAAGGGCAGCGTCCAGCCTCTCTTCATATTTTTCGCATTTGAGCACAACATTTAAAACCCTATCAACACCCCAAGCAAGGTTTACAGCAGTTGGTCTGGCATCTTTTAACCTTTTGCACTCTTTTTTAAGATAAAGATCAGCAGTTATAATATCAGATGACTCTTGATAAGATAAGTTAGACTCTTTAGGGCTTTTATTCAAAGCAGTGCCATTTTTAACCATTGCTGCAACTGCATTATAGACTCCAAATGCACCAGTTGCACCAATAAGAGGAGCACCACGCACAAACATCTGCTGGATTGCATCAATAACATCATCTACAGTTACAAGTTCAGCCGCAATAAGTTTATGGGGCAGCACTCTTTGATCAATAACCTTTACAGTTTTTGATTCTGCATCAAACCAGATTGGTCTCATATCTTTGCCATCTACCTTCATAAATCTCCTTATTATCTTTAACTTTATTCTTTTTGTTGAAGTTGTAAAATTCTACTGTAAATATCCTGCTTTGGAAGATTGTATTTTTTTGCGATTAGTTTAGCAAGTGCAGAGGTCTTTATTTTAGAAGATTCAAGTTCATTTAGAATTTCATGATCAATCTCATTGTAAAGATGGTTTGGGGTATAAAGATGGTTTGAGTGACAGTTTAAATTAAAATCAGCGTTAGAGATATCAGAGAGAGCCTCTCCATTAGTTAGCTCGATTTTATTGCGATTGTCTGATTTTTCAATTCCATGATTATTAGAGTCATGATTATTAGAGCCTACAAAAAGAGTACACTCCCCTTTTATGGCAGCTCTTGATTTTAAATCGGCAAGTATATCGGATAACGTCCCCCGTAAATACTCTTCATAATGTTTGGTTATCTCTCTTCCAACCATTGCCGGTCTATCTCCCATAACTTCTAAAATATCTTCAATCAATTTTACGATTCTGTGCGGAGACTCGTAAAAGATAATAGTAGAGCTTTTACCCTTTAAAGTCTTAAGAAGTTCTTCAAGTTCAGAGATACGTTTTCCCTTTTTGCGATTTGGGAAACCTGCAAAGATAAAAGAGTCAGTAGGAAGACCAGATACACTCAATCCTGCAATTGCAGCACAAGCTCCGGGAATTGGAATCACCTTAAAACCTGCATCACAAACCCCTTTTACAACCCTATATCCGGGGTCAGATATAAGTGGTGTTCCAGCGTCTGATACCAATGCAATATTAAAACCATCAGACAGTTTTTGGACAAACGTATCTATTCGAGACTCTTCGTTGTGTTCATGGCAGGAGATAAGCGGGGTTTGAATCTGATAGTGGGCAAGAAGTTTTGCAGTATGACGGGTATCTTCAGCAGCAATCAAATCTACCTGATTGAGAATCTTAATTGCCCTTAACGTTATATCTTCAAGGTTTCCAATAGGAGTTGCAACAACATAAAGAGTGCTGCCGTCTGAAGATGGCTCAGAAAAATGAGATTTTTCTGCATAGTTAATATATATGCTTTGGCTGTCTAATATTGGCTGTTTTGTCATAGGATACTTTAGACCCCTTGAAAAGCATTAGGAATAATATTCATTTGATACTGCCCGTTCTGAAATAGGATTGAGATCACATCAAATCGGATTTTAGTCTCAACAATGTTATGCTCTCTGATATAGTGAAGAGCTGCATAGATTATCTTTTTCTGCTTGGATACAGAGACAGCTTCTGCAGGCAGCCCGTATTTTATTGAGTTTCTTGCCTTTACCTCAATAAAAACTAAAGTCTCTTGATTTGAGCTTTTTTGATTTAAGGTGTTATTTGGGTTGGAGTTGTGCAGAGAAGATAGATTTGCTTGATTGAAAACAGATTTGTGTGAGGCAATGATATCAATCTCTGCCCATCTTGTTCTATAATTTCTCTCAAGTATTTTATATCCTTGAGTTTCAAGAAAGATAGCAACAGCCTCTTCAGCTTTTTGTCCAAATCTCATGAGAGCAAAGAACAGCCTTTAAATGTTTTTCTGTGAACTGGTGAAGGTCCGTAAATTGCAAGAGCCTCTTTGTGAAACTTTGTAGGGTAACCTTTGTGTCTGTCAAATCCATAGCAGGGGTATTGAAGATGAATTGATTGCATGATTCTATCTCTTGTAACTTTTGCAATAATAGATGCTGCTGCTATTGAGACAGAACGAGCATCTCCATGAACAATTGGCTCTTGAGCTATATCAATGTTCTTAATTGGAAATGTGCCGTCAATAAGAAGGTAATCGGGTAAGATTTGAGAGTTATTGATTGATAGGTTTGTAACAGCCCGTTTCATTGAGAGAAGAGATGCCTGTAAAATATTGATTTTATCAATCTCTTCGTTGGTTGCAATTGCTGTTCCTGCTGCAACCGAATGTTCCATAATAATCGAATAGAACTTTTCCCTTTTTAGTGGTGTGAGCTGCTTGGAGTCGGTAAGTCCATTGCATGAAAAACTGCGGGGAAGTATAACCGCAGCAGACACAACGGGGCCGGCAAGGGGACCCCTGCCAGCCTCATCTACACCTGCTATATACTTATATCCTTTTGATGCAGCCTTATCTTCAAATGACCACATAGGGTATATCATATTTTTGACCCGTCTTATGTATATTATATTTTGTATAATTATACGTGAAGCTTTTCTTTAATTCTTGCAGCTTTACCACGAAGGTCTCTAAGATAATAAATTCTTGATCTGCGAACACGACCCTTAGTTATAACTTCAATTTTATCAATTGAAGGCGAATTCATTGGAAAAATTCTCTCAACTCCAACACCGCCAGATATTTTTCTTACTGTAAAGCGGCTGCTTGAAAGACCCCTGCTTCTTTTAATTACAACACCTTGAAAAGCCTGAATACGCTCTTTTTCACCTTCACTAATCCGAACATGAACCTTAACTGTATCTCCTGATCTAAAATCTGGCAGGTCAAGACGTACCTGCTCTAATTCCAACTGCTCAATAGTATTCATTATATTATCCTCCATATAGTCTATGTTTATTTGTATTTTGTTACGATTAAATTGTTATCTTTATTGCTTCTATTATGATGAAATCAAACAAAAGTCTTTAATAATACCTGCATATTCTATCTAAAATGATTGATACTGCAGAACGTACAGAGAGATGATTATATCCTGTTATTCCATAAACCGGCTCTAACATAAAATCAAAACTCTGGATAAACTGTTCAGACATTCCCCATGCTGTTCCAAATGCAATCAAATGTGAGCTGCTGCTTTTCAATTGACGTGCAAACTGTTCTGTATTGATGATTCTGCTATTTTGATCATCATGTTTAATTGCACTTGTAGCAACAGTTACAATAGATTCCCCACGCTCTGACTTTATCTCCATCAGGGCATCTTCAAATGTTGATACTACTCGTATTAACTCCAATGCTCTTTTTCTGAAAGGGTTCAGCTCTCCGCCGATTCCATCTGTCCAGTGTTGAATTACCTCATGTGCAAGTACCTGCTGATCCATAAGAGGAGTTACAACATAAAATCCACGAACACCAAAGGTCATTGATGCTCTTGCAATATCGTGCATATCAATAGTGGTAAGAGCCGATGCAATTGTTGCCCCCTTTTTATTGGATACAGGGTGGTGGACAAGGGCAACATATAAATTATTAATCTCTTTGTTAGTCAAATCTACATCTGCCTTTTATCGATTATTCTTGTTACCCATTTTACCATCTAAACTCTTTTGGGGAGAATCATATTCGTTGATACATATTATTATAAGTGTCCGCGTATTAGTGTCTCAAGTTGCTGGCACCACTGTTTAAGCTCATCATGCCACTGCTGTAAAACCAGTTTTTCTTCGTTAGAACAGCCATCTTTTTCAAACAGGTCTGGACGCTTTAAAAATGTCCGTTTAAGTGATGATTCTCTTCTCCATTCCTCAATCTTTTTATGATTACCAGAAAGTAGAACATCAGGCACACTTAATCCTTCAAACGCATAAGGTCTTGTATAATGGGCATGTTCTAATCTTCCATTTCTGAATGAATCCATCTGTGCAGACTCTTCCCCGCCAAGAACTCCGGGAATAAGCCTTATGACTGAATCCATAATGACCATTGCAGCAAGCTCTCCGCCGGTCATCACATAATCGCCAATGGATATCTCCTCATCAACAAACTGAGTTACAAGGCGTTCATCAATACCTTCATATCTTCCGCAGACAAAAATAAGCCCCTGCATTGCAGAGGCTAATTTACACGCTTTTTGTTGATCAAAAGGGGTCCCTTGCGGAGACATAATAACAACTTTTGACTCTGGAAAAGATTTTTTTATCTTCCTAATGGCAGATGCAAGTGGTTCTGGCTGCATAACCATTCCGCAACCTCCGCCATAAGGTCTATCATCAACGCTGTTGTGTCTGTTAAAAGCAAAATCCCTGATATTTACGGCATTAGCAGAAATAATGTTGTTTTTTATAGCACGTCCCACCATGCCGTGGCTAAAAAACGGCTCAAACAACTCAGGAAAAAGGGTTAAAATAGTAAAATTAATTGTCTCCACTCAATCTTTTAAACCTTCGGGCAAATCAACTGTCATTCTACGGCTGTTAAGATCAACCGATAGAATCACCCATGACAAAGCTGGAATAAGTATCTCTGACCGTTCACTCTTTTTATTTATATTGCTTGGTTTAACAACAAAAACATCGTTGCTTCCAGTGGGTATGATGTGATCAATCGCACCAATAGAGCCTAAGTTTATGTCTATAACTTCAATACCTATAAGGTCTTCCCAGTAATAGGCATCATCTTCAAGCTCTGGAAGATCATCTTTAGATATAGATATATTTTTTCCAACAAGAGTTTCTGCAATATCACGATTTACACCTTCAAAAAGAAGAATAATCCCTTTTTTATGAGGCGTGGCAGTTGCTATTTTATACGAAACCCCACTTTTTTGATTATTGACGCTCTTATTGCTATATTTTAGATTATCATTAGTGATATTGTCCGTTTTTTTAGGACTATCCACAAACAACCTTATGCCCGGTGTAAATATATTGGGAGAATCTGCAAATGAGCGTATTTTAACGTACCCCTTGATCCCATGAACTCCAGTAATTTCTCCTATTGTTATCATTTTGCGGCTTATATTACTCTATCCTTAGTATCTCAGGGTATCTTACTGTTTACTTTATTTGTCTGTACTTTTAAGCTTGTTACTCTACGATCTCCAGAACGGTACGTTTTTTCAGTTTTGCAGATGCTGCACTGAGAATTGTTCTCATAGCTCGTGCAGATCTGCCCTGCTTTCCGATTACCTTTCCCAGATCCTCTTTTGCCACCTTAAGCTCCAGTACCGAAGTTTTACTTCCCTCAACTTCAGAAACCTCTACCTCATCAGGATTGTCAACCAGTGCCTTTGCAATGTATTCAATCAGCTCTTTCATAGATCCATCTCCTTAATATTGGGGTGTTGAGAATATGGGCACACACAAATTGTAAACTATGCTTACTTATTACTTGTAAATAATCAAGCTGGATTAGAAAATAAACCCTCTTTTTTAAGAATGCTCTTTACGGTTGTTGTAGGCTTTGCACCCACACCAAGCCAATATTTGATTCTCTCATCTTTTAAAGTAATTGCTGCTGGATCAACCATTGGGTTGTAGGTTCCAAGTGTTTCAAGAAATCTACCATCTCTTGGTGATTCAATATTTGCTGCCACAATTCTATAAAATGGTTTCTTTTTAGCTCCACCTCTTGCCAATCTTATCTTTACGGACATCTTATTTTTTCTCCTTAAAACGGCAGCATGTTCTTTAAAGAACGAAGCCCGCCTTTATTAAATTTTTTCACAACTTTCATAGTCTGAGTATAACTTTTGAGAAGTTTATTTACATCTTGAACAGTAGTTCCGCTTCCCATTGCAATTCTTTTTTTCCTACTACCCTTGATAATATTATGATCCCGTCTCTCTTCTAAAGTCATTGAACGAATGATAGCTTCAATCCTTACAAACTCTCTGTCATCAATATTCATATCGTTGAGCTGCTTCCGATTAACACCAGGCAGCATTCCAATCAACTCTTTAAGAGAACCCATTTTTCTTACAGAGGCTATCTGCCCCATAAAATCTTCAAGGTTAAATTGGTTTTTCTTAAGTTTCTTTTCAAGCTCTTCAGCTTTTTTTATATCAACTGCTTCTTGAGCCTTTTCAATAAAGGAGAGAGTGTCTCCCATACCTAAGATTCTTGATGCCATTCTGTCAGGATGAAATGGTTCTAATGCAGTTGTCTTTTCACCAACACCAATAAATTTAAGTGGTTTGCCTGTGACAGCCTTGATAGAGAGAGCCGCACCGCCTCTGGCATCTCCATCCATTTTTGTGAGGATAACTCCATTAATATCCAAACAGCGATCAAACGCTTCGGCAATATTGACGGCATCCTGCCCTGTCATGGCATCTGCTACTAAAAGAATTTCTGATGGCTTAACCTGTTTTTTTATAGCCTCAAGCTCTGCCATCAGCTCTTCATCAACGTGAAGTCTGCCGGCAGTATCAAAAATCAGTGTATCACACCCATTTAGTATTGATGATTTAAGAGCCTCACTACAGATATCAACAGGCTTCATATCAGTTGTTGATGAGAATACAGGTACATCTAACTGTGCACCAAGTTTTTGCAACTGATCAATAGCTGCTGGACGATACACATCAACTGGCACAAGATAAGGTTTTCTGCCGCTTTTTCTCAAAAAAAGTGCAAGTTTACCAGCAGTAGTTGTCTTGCCTGACCCTTGCAGACCAACAAGCATAACAGAGCCGATGTTTCCCTTATCAAAATTAAGACCTTGATGCGAGTCACCCATCATTCGGGTAAATTCATCATAGACAATTTTGATAATCTGCTGCCCGGGTGTCAAGCTGTCCATTACATCTTGCCCCAGTGCCCGCTCTTTTATATCGGATATAACATTTTTTGCAACCTTGTAATTGACATCAGCCTCAAGAAGTGCAAGTCTCACCTGCTTGAGTCCCTCTTCTATATTTTTCTCTGTAAGGACTCCGTGTCCTTTGAGTTTTTTAAAAACTGAATTAAGTTTGTCGCTAAGGTTGTCAAACATATAACTAAATTAATCCTCAAAGATTATCTACAACATTACCATATACTAAAAAAATCCCTGAATCTAATATTTATTACCATACAAGTCAAGTAAAATTCCGAAATCACTATTGAAACAGACTTGTACTACTTGATATAAAGATTTCAAAATGAGAATTTTCATACCACATATTCAACCTTGACTTGTTAATTCAGTTCCAATAAAATTCAACTATATTCAATTATAAATGGAAAAAAGAATTTATTCAAAATGGTTAGAATATGCTGACCAAATTTAAAAATCTTATAAAAAAAGGAGTGAGCATTATGTATGAGATTATAGCAAATCCAGAAGACTATAAACTTGATGAACTGATCAAAGGCACTGGCAACACAAAAATTGAATTTTCTAATGAAGATAGGGCAAAATGGGCAAATGAAGTAAGTGGATTCAGCAAAAAACTGATTCAATTTACAGAAAAGTCTCAGGAGCTTGCTAAATTGCTGTCAAGCAATGAGAAAATTACAACAACGCCGGCATCATTGAAAACTCTTAAAATTCAGCTTTTTACCATTAACGACGCTCTTAATAATGCTTTGGATATTGCAAGAAAGTTAGAATCAGACATTGTACCTAAATAATGCTTTATTTATAGATTGCCAAAATGGCTCATATATTTTCAATTTAGATCAAATAGAGACGCAGCTTTATGTGTCTCTATTTGATACATAAGCCGCATATCATCTTCTTTCTACAGTTTAATCTAATTACCGATCAACTTTCACTAAAACTGATGCTGTTCTTGTTGGAATATAGAGACTTAAACGGTTTCTACTGCCTGATGCAGCATCGTATGTATGGTGGGTAAAATGTTCCTGCCCGCCGATAAGCCGCCCCTTTCCTCCATATTTCAGCTCATCACTGTTCATAATCTCCTGATATTTTCCAGCAGGAGCATCTATCAAATAGTCGTTAAAAGATACGTCTGGATTGAAATTAAAGATAAATATCAGATTGCCGTATCCGCTATCTTTATCATAACTGAACTTTCTTTGAAATGAGATCACCTTGTTTGTCTCGTGGATATGAAGCAGCTCTCCTTTTGTTGTTCCTATAAAGTTGTACTGTTTTGAAAGGCTTAACATATCTCTATCAAATTGTGCGAGCATATAAAAATACAAATCTTTGTTGTCTCTTAAAGACCATTGCCGTCTGGCAAAATGGTATGACCAGTTGTTATGAGCTCCGGGAAAATCTATCCATTCAGGATGTCCGAACTCATTGCCCATAAAGTTGAGATATCCAGCTCCAGCAGTGGCAAAAGTTATGAAGCGGATCATTTTATGTAGAGCAACTGCTCTGAATGTTTTAATAGTCTCATAGTTTATGCTCATGGCAGAGTAGATTTGCTCTCCCATAAGGTGCATCATCAAAGTTTTATCTCCAACCAGAGCCTGATCATGACACTCTGCGTAACTTATGGTGTTTTCGTCATCTCTCCTTGCATTAAGTTCATACCACAACTGACCTAACTGCCAATCTTCATCTTTGCACTCTTTTAGGATTTTTATCCATAAATCAGGTATTCCCATTGCAAAACGATAGTCAAATCCTACGCTATATACCCCTTTTTCAGAATCGACAAAAGATTGACCAGCCGCAAGTCCAGGATATCCGCTTACATCTTCTGCAATTGTTACGGCATCAGGCGATATTAAGTGGATTAAACGGTTGGCAAGATAGAGATATGAAAGAGCATCAAGATCAACCGCACAGTTTTTACTAATCATACTGCTGCTATCTTCTAATGAGTTATCTGAACCATCAGCACTATCTTCTATACATTCACCAAAATAGTCAGCATAAGATATAAAAGCACGTCCTATACCGTGATCTTTGTAGAGCATACTTGTAATACCATCAAACCTAAATCCATCAACTTGATACTCTTCTATCCAGTAGCGGCAGTTTGACAAGAGAAATTTAACAACCATCTGCTTGCTGTAATCAAAACATCTTGAGTCCCAGAGCCTGTGGAATCCACGCTCTCCATCATAAAAAAATTGAGTCAAAGAGCCGTCAAATCTGCTCAGACCTTCAACCTCATTACTTACAGCGTGAGAGTGGACAATATCCATAATAACTTTTATTCCCATTAAATGGGCGGCATCAACAAGTGATTTAAAATCGTCAGGTGTGCCAAAACGAGATGATGGGGCAAAAAAATTGGAAACATGATAACCAAATGAACCATAATATGGGTGCTCTTGAATTGCCATAAGCTGTATTGCGTTATAGCCAGAATCTTTGATACGCGGCAGAATTTTTTCCTCAAACTCTCTAAAACTTCCAACTTTACCCTCTTCTTGAGCCATGCCTACATGAGCCTCATAGATTAAAAGAGGCTCTTTTGTTTGATCGTCGCATAAATGTCCGCTCTTGTTTAATCTGCTTTTTGCTCTCCATTTATATTCTGTTTTAGGATTCCAAACTTGAGCATTAAATATAAGAGTTTGCGGGTCTTGAACAACTCTTGCAGCACAGGTTGGGATTCTGTCTCCATCTGCTCCATTCCAAAAGATTTTCAGCCTGTACAGATCACCGTGATCAAAGCTCTTTTTATCAAAAGTCCGCTCCCATACTCCATCTTCTCTTTTTAAAAGGCTGAACCGTTCGTCAATCTTCCAATCTGTCATCATGCCTATAATATAGATAGCCGCTGCATTTGGTGCCCACTCTCTAAATATCCAGCCATCAGATATTTTGTGAAGCCCGAAAATGTGATGATAATCAGCAACATCATAGAGTGACATTCTACCATTGTCTGTGATAAGTCTCTCTTGTCTGCCGATGTACTGGTTACGCTGTGCAATTATTGGAAGGTATGGAATCAAGAATGGGTCTGTCATCTGATTTCTCTCTTTATTGTGTTGCTCTTTTTGCCACTGTTGTTTTTTAATATGACCTTGTCGTAAATTTCATTTAAGGACAAATGACAGTCAATTGATGTAAGATGGATTATTTTCTCTGATGCTTGTGCGTATATTTCATTTGATTCTCTTGATGGAACTGCTTCTGTTATTTCAAAAGGAACTCTGATCTCGGTAAGAATCCACTGTTCGCCCTGACGGGAATAGTGTTCAACACACATACAATCTTGAGCCACAAGTATATACTCCTTTAATGAGTCAAGCCTTCGATAATGTGCAAATTTCCCACCCCTGTCGAATGCTTCTGTGGAGTCTGAGAGGACTTCAACTATTACATCTGGATTCAACAGTGTATCCACAAAATCGTCTTCAAACTTTGGATTGCTGCATGTCGCCACAATATCGGGATATGAATATAGACCTGTCTGGCTGACTTTTACACGCATATCGCTTGAATATGCAACGCATGATCGTCCTCTTAATTGAACACCTATACCGACAGCAATATTAAATGTTATTTGATTATGCTGCCTGCTTGCCCCTGCCATTGCAAATATCCGACCATTTATATATTCGTTTTTGTACTCGGATTTTCGTTCCAGAAAGAGATACTGGTGAGGGGAATATATTTGTGAGTTTGCCGCAATATTCATCATTACACACCTATTCTTAATCAGATAATAAAAGGTCTCTGTATCATCTTCTCATATAGAGCTATATACTTTTCAGCACATGCAGTGTGGTTGAACTGCAATACTCCTTCTGTCATAATCCGTTTAAGCTGCTCCTCTTTTATTTCAGGAGCAAGCTGGTAAAAATGCATTGCCTGATCCACCGCCCATCTCAATCCCATTGAATCGTGAACCGTAAACACAAAACCGTTTCCTCTGTTTTGGGATACGTCAAGATGGGTTACTGTATCGTGCAAGCCTCCTGTATCAAAGACAATCGGAAGCGTACCGTAAATGCAGCCTGTCATCTGGGGAAGTCCGCAAGGCTCAAAACTTGACGGCATAAACAGAAAATCTGCCGCAGCAAATGCCTGATGAGAGAGCACCTCATTAAAATCACTGACTGAAACCCTATGCTTTATATTGTGGAAATTGCAGATATCTTTAAAGTGCTTCTCATAATCACCGCTTGCAACAATAACCACCTGCAAACCTTTATCCCAATAGGCAGATACCATATCAAATAAAATCTGTGCTAAAAGCTGGCACCCTTTCTGAACAGGATCAAGACGCGAGGGCCAAAAAAAGATAGGGGCGTTGTCATTGGGTTCAAGATTTAGAATGTCTTGGATATAACGCTTGTTCTCAAGTTTTTTTTGTCTGTGGTTTCTTGGTCCATAATTGTATCGTATCATCTCATCAATAGCCGGATTAAATTCCGGATCAGGGGCATTGAGCACACCATCAGCACAGCCGGCATACCATTTATTTGCAAGCTCCTGACGCAGGCAGGGTTCAACAAACGGGTGTCTATTCTCAATTATCTCCTTTAAAAATGTGGGGCTGACAGTATTTACATAATGTGCTGCAAATACTCCTGATGTGAGAAAATCAACAGAATTATGGCTTCTGCTCTCTTCATAGTTGTGAGGAGGCTTTCTAAAGTATAGATGGTTCCAGAATGCAGCAGCATCAATGCCTCTATCCTCAATTTCAGCCATAGTTGCAGTTACAGTGTGGATATTGTGAATGGTGAAAAGACACGGAATGCCCAGTTGCCTCGCCATAGCTGGAATCAATCCTGTCATCCAGTCGTTGCAGTGGATAATATCAGGATTGACATGGGGAATGATGTGGTTGAGAACCTCTCTTTGAAACGCTAATGACACTTTAAGATTTGTCTCAAAATAGCTTGAATATACATGGGTTAGATAATAGAACACTCTATCTTCTGCAAGGTGGATTCTCTCAGCCTCAATGCGATCTTTTATCCTTTTCAGCTCCTTGTTGAACAGCTTTGGAAGATAGCCGTCAAAAAGCGAGCGATAATCAGGCAGAGCAACATGAACATCGCCTCCAAGGTCAAACAGAGAGCTGATAAGTGCAGCTGAAACATCTGCAAGCCCTCCTGCTTTTGCACAGAAATTTGACATATTACCCATGCCTTCAGGAAGATACGTTACCTCTGGCGTTACAATCAGAACCCTTGGTTTTGATTTTGTATTTGGCATAAAATCCTCCTATTTTTAACAGTCTCCACCTTTTTGTATTTGTTAGAGATGCGACAATTTATTCCTTTATTTCCCTTTTTTGAAGTTTTAACCACACCCGTGCAAGCTCGCTTGAACCCCATGCCTGAGCATCACAGCCTCTCGGCGTGTGCGGCGAATCTCCATCTAAAATTTCAGGAATATATCCTGCACACCCTCTTCTGAGCAGACCAATAGAACTTGTAAGCCATGAACGTGCAGTCTCAATAGACGGAAATATCGAGTCATTGCCTGCCTCTTTAGCTGAACCAGCTTGTTTAGATGAGATATCTTGCTGTCCAAAAACTTCTGCCCATGCTTCGCAAAAAACAGGAAACTGCCATGTCCAAGCCGTTCCGTTATGATAGGCTGGTTTTCTTTTTGTGTCTTCATCTCCCTCATATCTGCCTGAATATGGGTGGTGTGGATTACTTAACAGAGTTCTTGATTGATGACTATAGTAATCATTATCTGATACTCCTGTGCGGCTGCTGTAAATGTAGAGAGGATAAGAGATATCTCTGTCTGCAAGGCTTCTTATTGCTCCGGGTACAAGAAGCTCCATGCACGACTCAACTGTTTTGATGCGCATTTGTTCATTTATAGACATCTGCTGTTCAGATAGATTTTTATCATCAGTTGTTTGATAATCCAAAAGCCCTAAAGTGATTAAAAAGAGCTGGTTAGGTCTTAGAGCATCATCAGCTTCACCGTTAAGAGCGGTTGTTCTGCTGCTGCAATGAATACAATCTGAGAAAAAGCCATCTTGCTCCCTATAAAATAGCTTAACCACATTTTTTTGAACATCAAGGGCAATTTGTTTCCAGTTTATTTTATGGTTTGAATTTGAAATGCCAGATTGAGTAGTATCTATATCTGCTACCTCTCTATTAATGTCTATCTTATCAAGAAAGATAAGTGCATAATACCACAAAGCCTGAATCTCTACAGGATATCCCTGTCTTGGCGAACCTGCTGGAAAGTTTGTATCCATCCATGTAAAGTGGGAGGGGCTGTAAAATAGATTTGTTTGAGGGTCAACTCCCATTCCTGTATGAGTCCCTTTGATAAACGAATGTGCCATTGAGATCAGCACCTCACGAAATGTCCGGCTTTTTTGTGAAGAATCGTTTGTTATCTGTTCATCTAAAAACTGGTAACCCTGATGTTCTGCAAGCTCTTGGCACGCTGCAAAGAACCATAAAGGTGCATCAGATGTCTCTCTATTTGCAGCATCATCTCCGCAGATCATATTCGGCAGAGTTCCATCATACTCAAAGCTGCCAAAGAGCCTTAAAATATCCTTTGCATCAGAAAATCGTCCAGCCTCAATCAAAGCTCGGCAGAAGATAAGGCTATCTCTTCCCCAGTCTAAAAACCATGGATATCCTGCAATTACGCTTTTATATCCTGACCTTTCAACTATAAAGGCATCAAGACTCTTTTTAATTGCATCATCAAAACTTAACCCTTTAACAAAGATTGGAGTATTGTCTGCCTCTTCTGAACTATCTTTAACTTTTACTTCAGAATCGTCTTCTCCAGTAAGGTTCGGGCTGTTTTTAGCAGATAATTCAGAAGATAATTCAACAGATAATGGAGTTGATGCTTTTACAACAACTGTCTCATCTCCTCCAATTTTGGTTGAAAAATAGCCGGGACTAAAAAGATCAGAGTGTGAGTCAAGCCCCCGTTCAGCCTCTAAAGGGTGATAGAACATATATTTCCACTCTGGTTCAAAAGTAAACTTTCCCTTTGATATTTGAACATGAAGAGAGCGGATATTAAAAGGGAGATCAACCAGTGCTGAATAGTTGTCAGGATCAAATATAAATCCATCATCACTGCTTCTTATTGCTGATCGCCATTGATGTTCTTGTCCTGTCCACGCCTTGACTGTATCGTGGAAAGAGCGTGATTCAACATCTGGTCTGATTATAATCTCAATCTTTTTATCGTTTGCAAGAAGATTTTTTTCAGACTCTGATGCAGCTTTTCTGCTGATTCTCATAACTGTAGAGTTTACGTAAGGCTCCATCTCAAGAGTTATCTCAATCTGAAAATGGTTTCCCTCGCTTGTTGGAACATTAAAGAGCCATCTGCCTGAACTGCTGCGGGTTATGTTATCTTTTTTATCGCCTGATGCTTCTAATTGGTTACCTGTCTGATCCAAACGGCTGCTGTCATACGAAAACGTAAATCTCTCTAAACTATCAAGAGTCAGCTCTCTTGAGTAACCCTGATAGATTGCCCATATTCTGTATCTTGTAAGAAGAATCCATCTGTTTTCAGGACATTGGGTGTTAAAGTTGGCAGCAAGCAGGGCATCATATTTGCTGTCTAACCTTCCCCACCATGCAGCAGCCCGCATCATTGCACCTTTTCGATTAAATCCCAAAAGTTTTAGAGAAGTATCCCGCATAATCTCCTGTCTTGTAAATGCCGTAGAAAATCGAAGAGAGGTGCTGCACAAGTTATTGCTCGTACAACTTTGAATATTGTTAAGATAGAGAACCGAAGATTTTGACTCCTCTGATTTATTGTCCTTAAAAATCCTTACATTTAATGTGTATTCTGATGCAAAACCCTGATTTTCAACAACCGATTTTACTAACGGCATAAAAAGGGCAAAATATTCTCCATTCTGCATTGGAAGCGCCTCTTCATAAGCAATTGTGATATCTCTGTCAGAACCTATTTTGCTTAAATTGACGCTGTTTGAGCCAGTTTTAACCTCTCTTATGTCAGCTCTAAAATATGTTGGTGCTGTCAGCATAAGACAAAATCCCGGGGGAACCATTACTGTCCGCCTGCTGTCTCTGCCCCATTTCCAAAGAACAACTCTGCTCTCATGTGTCTCAAAATTGCATGAGCGGCAGAACTCAATCGGATTTATAAAGAGCTTGTCTGCTATCTCTGCTGTGGTTGCACCGAGCCATTTTATATCTGTGTATCCTGCAAATGTTGCGGCTATCTTTAATGCTTTGGCTTTGAGCTTTTGTGTTAGAACAGTCAGCGGCATTTTGCACTTAGGTTTTATATATGCGTAAATATGGTTCAGCTCTATCTTGTTTTTGTAATTCTCTTCTGTTGAAAGGGCAACGACTTCTCCGGGTTTTAACTTAACGCTGCAATTATCTTGATTGATATTAATCTCAATCTGCTGTTTATCAATTAGATTGTAAAATTTGGCAGTATTTAGATCAAATTTTGCTGCATCAGAGCCTGAGCTGCTGTAAGATGAATCAATACACCAGCCTTTAAGAGTCCAGAAAATTGTCTGAGGATTTTGACAATCCAAATTTGCAAGAATCAGAAGCCTGCTGTCCGCAGCTTTATTATATCTTAAAAGAGCGATGCAGTTGTGGATAAGCCCGGGCGGTTCAACGTGGATAAGCCTTAGCTCTGTATGGTGGGTAAATGTTGGATGCTCGCGTAAAATATAGTTTAATCTGCTGATATGCTCTATCTGGTTCTCCTCAGCTCCCCAATTTAAAGATGGCGATTCATGCACATTGATTCTTTTCGTTGCAAACCATTCAACCCCTGCTGCAAATCCAAAACTTCCGCACACAGAAAATAGTGCACATATTGAGCTTCTCATTTTTGCGTATGTGCGGGAGACCGCAGCAAGTCTTGGATTATCGTGAGTCTCTGCAAAGTTGACCATCAATCCGTACTGCTTAGAAAAATTAATTGAATGAGGAAGATAATGTTCAATCTGATACCTGTCATAGTTTTGAAAAAGCTCTGAATATGCCCAGTTCATGTTTGCAGTATCTAAAAGATTGCGAGTTGCATCAATTCCACCGCCAAGCCCTTCAAGAAAAAATATTGTATCAGGATACTCTTGACGCACCCGTGCAATAATATACTCCCAAGCCTCAACCGGAATCATATATCCAGCATCGCACCTAAAACCATCAACCCTTCTTCTGCACCACAGCAGGAACATATCAGCCATATACTGCCACAGCTCTTTTTTAGAGTAGTCAAGTCGCGTTAAATCTTCCCATCTAACTCCCCACGCTCCGGGCACCTCAATTGTTCCATCTTCTTGGCGTGCCAACCATTCAGGGTGTCGTTCATGGATTGAAGATGCCCAGCCTGTATGGTTTATAGCAATATCAAGAATCAGGTATCCGCAGTGGGAATGGACAGAGTCCGCAAGCTCCATAAACTGCTCAAGAGGTGTTGCAGATGGGTCAAACTGGGCAAGAGCTGGATCAACTTCTGTGAAATTTAAAGCTGCATAAGGACTTCCATATCGTCCCATGCGTCCGTAGGTTGTCGGGGTAGGGTGGACAGGAAGCAGATGCAGAACGCGGCAGCCAAGCTCTGTAAATATAAAATCAACATCTTTAACCAAATCTCTAAATTTGCCGGAAGGAGGGATTACTGTATAACCTTGTGAGTCAAGCATCTTGATAATATTAGTGTTATCTTCACTCTCTTTATCACTTCCATTATCATCTGTATGTTTAGTATCAGCCCATTTTGTCTGTCCAAACTGCCGTACAAATGCGTTATAGATAATATTTGAAGAGCATGATCCAGCAGAATCGACATTTATGGTGCAGTTTTCCCCGTGGGGCCAGATTGGAAGAGATTTCCCATTTTCAAGAAAAAAACATTTAGCATGAAAATGACCGGGTTCAATCAGAGGAAGGGTTATAGAAAATATAGTATCACTTCTGCACATCTTTATGTCATGCCACGCCTCATTAAGCCTTATCTCGTCTTTGTCAACTCTGTCAATAATCTCTCTTCTTGAGACAGATACATTTCCAAGGTCAGTTCTTATCCACGCTTCACCTTGCAGAGGCTCGGAAATGGTCAATGTAAAGGTTATGGTATCTCCGCAGAACATCACCATTGAGCTGCCGGGTTGAGGCTGTTGTGTTACTATGGTCATAATTTTCCACCGCTCTCCACCCCTCTCTGATAGATAGCAGAAGAGGGGGTTAAATCTGTTTTTATATTAAATCACTTGTTGCTGTCCCAACCGCCGAAAAGGTGCAGATGCAGATGAAATATAACCTGTCCGCCTCCCTTTTCTACATTGAATCCAACCTTATATCCAGATTCGTTTATTCCCTGCTCTTTTGCCATACGTTTGGCAACAAGAAAGAGATTGCCCATAAGCTCAACATCTTCTTTTTCAAGATCATTGACGCTTCTTATGTGCCTTTTAGGAAGAATCAGCAGATGAACCGGTGCATGAGGTTTTATATCCTTGATTACAACACAGTTTTCATCTTCATAAAGAAATTCAGATGGAATCTGACCATTTATTATTTTGCAGAAAAGACAATCTTGGACCATTGTGTTTTAGCTCCTTTAACTTTGTTAATTAATTAATCTTTTATCGCCCTGAGCTGAAGCTCTGGGCTAAGTTTTTACCCAAGCCCACTTAAGCGGGCTTCTTTTAAGGAGTTAGCCGAGGGCTTTAGCCCAACGGCTGAAAGATTTAATAACGACTAAATTTATGACTGTTCAGAGTATAATTCCAAAACTTACCTACCGCTGCCATTAATCTGACGCATCAAATTTTCCATAACTTCAGTTGCTCTGCCTTGAAGGAAAATGTCTGTTACAGAACCAGTGTATGATGACTCTTCAACATTTATCTCTATAATTTTTGCACCTCTTGCGTTTGCAATCCTTGGAATCATGTTTGCAGGTGCAACCTCTCCGGTTGTTCCTATCAAGATAAACAGGTCTGCTCTGTCTGCCTCATGGAACGATTTTGTATAGGCATCTTTGGGAATTGATTCGCCGAAAAATACAGCATCAGGCTTTAATATTCCGCTGCATTTGGTGCATTGAGGAGGAAGAGTATTAAGATCAACCTTTGAGACTTCAACTAAACTATTGCAGCTCATACAGCGGAGTTTTTTTAAAGAGCCGTGGAACTCATAGACATTTTTACTTCCAGCGTCTGTATGGAGATTATCAACATTTTGTGTGATTACAGCGTGCAGCAGATTTTGTTTCTCAAGCTCTGCAAGTGCAATATGGGCATAGTTTGGCTGAACTTGACCAAAGAGATCGTAAAAGATATCCCGCATAACCTCCCATGACGATTTTGTGTTGCGTAAAAAATAGCTTATCTCAAAGGTTGCAGGATCATATTTATTCCATAGTCCGTTTTCTCCTCGAAACGGAGGAATACCGCTTTCAACCGATATCCCTGCACCTGTAAACGCAACTGTTCTGTTTGCTTTTTTGATTAACTGAGCCGCCTTTTCATACATAACTATTTTAGCTCCATAACTTCGTAACTGTTTGATATTAAATCAGCAATAAAAATTTTGTTTCTCAAGAGCTGTTCCCGATTTATAAGCAGTTTAACAACTTCTGATGATTGAACTGATGCAACAAACATTGCACAAAATGATAGATTGCCGACTCTGGTCTCAATTCCCTTGAGATTTTTTTCGTAATTTTTGCCGTAAATAAGCTCAAAGCCCTTATCTTGAGGGAAAATAGTTGTAACCTGCCCTGATGTGCCTGCAATTGCACCTGATACCAAAGGAAGCGAACATTTATGAGCAGCCTCTTGAATCATAAATCTATCGTCAATCGAGTCAAGGCAGTCAACCACAACATCAACCTCATCAAATATCTCTTGGCAGTTTTCTTTAGTTAAAAATCGTTTAAAACTTCTAACATGGACGGTTGAGTTGATCTGTTTGACTCTCTGCGTTGCTGCATCTGCCTTGTAGGTTCTGATGTTTGATTCAGTGCACAGGGTCTGCCTGTTAAGGTTGCTTATTGTAAATAGATCGCCGTCAACAAGATATAGATAACCAACACCAATTCGGGCAAGCATTTCAGTTACACACCCTCCAAGACCTCCTAAACCAGCAATGCAGACTCTGGAGTTTTTAAGAACAGACTGCTCTTCTCTGCTTAATGTATTAAAATTTCTGACGTAACGTTCCAAAGTTTTCATTTGCTATCTCTCCTCGTCTGATCAATATTATATAGTCACAGCAGCAAGATAAACAATGCCATTGCAGGGGTCAAGATTTAAAGTTTATTGGTTGATTGGGGATTGATTGCAGCACGCTGCACCCCTACACAAAACATTATTTTTTGATGAGCTATGAGCATCATAATAGATATAAGCTGATAAAAGATCAATCCGAATGTAAGAGACTCACCAATGTGTTCCTTTATGATATAAATATCTCTGCTGCTCATTTAGCTACATCAAATTTAACAAAACTGGTGCAAAATAACCACTTTGGGAGACATAGCCTCATTTATAACAACCATGAACAGCAACAATATCAGCAGGAAATATGTTTTTAATGCTGTGGCACAAGATTTGCTTTATTATTTTGCCATTAAGTATGGCTAAACTTTTTTTTGTTGACATAAACGACACAGTATGTTTTTTAGAATCTATTTTTTTGTAAAAATATTAAAAAAGGAGGGGATAGATTAAAAGAAACAGACAGAGTAAGATTTTATTGGGAATAAAAACAATTTTTAAAACTTTAAAACATTTATCAGGAGAGAATTAAGATGGCAATTAAAGGATTTGATAGTAACTATTTTGTACAAGCACTTTTTGAGTATGCACAGGAAAATTATCCAGCATGGGCAGCAGGTAAAGACGCTGATGATTTACAGGCAGCAATCGTAGAATGGTATCCAGAAGCTGAGAATTTTAAAGCAGCGGCTGAAGCAGCTTATGTTGATCTTGGCGTTCCATTTGGTATTGCTCCAAACGGTTATTTTGACGTTGCTGAGTACAGACTCGCATGGGCAAAAGTGCAGACTCAGATTAAGCTGGTTACCGAAGCTCAGGCTCTTGAAGCTTATGATGCAGAGCTTGCTGGTGAGACTTACAATGGCGATGCTTATGCTCATTATCTTGCAAAAGGTGCAGCTCTTGGTGTAAACCCATCTAATGATTTTGATGATTCAGAGTATCTGCAGAATCTTATTGATGGTTTAGGTATTGATACCACAGTTGCAGAGCTTCGTGCACTTGGAATTGAAAACGACCTTATCGGACTTGAATTGTTTGTTGACTACCCGGAATTTCAGGACGAATATCCTGCCGTTCCTGTAACTGGTGATGAACTTGTAAATGTAACTCCACCTGCACCTACAACCGTTGAGCTTACAGAGAACACTGATGTTCTAAGTGCAAATATTTTCAATGCCGGACTTGTTTACACACCAGGCGGTGATGACCGCATTAATGCTCTGCAAGATGAGGATATTCTAACAGGTACAGGCGAGCTGCCTACATTAAATGCTACGCTTGGTAATGCTGGTGATAATGGTGATGTGATTATTACCCCAGAGCTTAACAATATTGATATCGTCAATGTTGCATTTACAGGTTCTGGTGCTACTGCTGTTACTTCATTGGATATGCAGGATGCAGACTCTCTAAATTCTGTAAACATTACCCGCGTAAGTGCTGGAAGTAATAATGCATTTATTGAGAATATCCAGCAGGTTCTTGAGAATATGTCTCTTGCTGATACAAATGCAAATCAATTAGGTGCGGTTGAGTTCTCATACGGTGCTGGTGTTCTAAGAGGGGCGAATACAGGTTTTCTAAATTTAGATAATGTACAAGTGGGTGCTCTTAATATCGGTCGTGATACCACCGGTGTAGCCGCAGCTGGTGTAGGTATTGAAGGATATGAGAACCTTACAATTGACAGCTCTGGTTCAGCTAACGCTATCGGTACGCTTACTACTCCTATGGATACAGGCGTAGATGGCAAGATTATTGTAACAGGGGACAGCAACCTTACCTTAGGAAGAGCTAATGGCGTAATGAGCGCTATTGGAAGTAATAATGCTGAAGCTCAGGTGTTTGGCGGTGGTATCGTTGGTCCTCAGGGACGCCTTGATGCAGTTGATGCTTCTCAGCTTGAAGGAGCTTTGACTCTTGCAGTAGGTAATGCAGCGGCTGCATTTGGTAATGTACTTGATGGCTCTGAGATTCTTACAACAGGTAAAGCTGATACTTCAGGTCAGGTTCAGGATGTAACCATTACCGGTACAGTTAACGATGATACTTTCTATCTTCAAGATCGTCTTGAGGCTGGTGATGTTCTTGCTGGCGGCGAGGGTACAGATACTGTTGTTGTTTATGAAAATGGAAATGTTGGCGTTATGTCATCTATTGAAAACGTCAGCGTTCAGATTAATGGCGATGCATTAGATATTATAAATCTCGACTTTGATCAAATTGCTGGTGCTACCAATATAGCAGTACGTAATATAACTTATGGAACCACTGCTGGTTTTAATAATGTTGCTGGTGATGATGCTCAAAATCAGCTTGTAAACCTCTATGATCTTACAGCAGCTCAGGCTGGTGCTCTTGGTATTGCCCACAGCACAACAGCTAACAACGGTATTGCTGACACTACACTTAATGCCACTCTTAAAACCAATACTGCTACAGATATTATGACTGTAAGTATTAATGAGGGCGTGAACCTTGATCCGCGTTTTAATTTTACATTAAATAATCTTCCTCTAAACGCTCTACTTGGTCAAGTAATTGAGACATTGGTTATTAAAGATGCTGATACTGAGTCTAACTCTGTTGCATTAGCTAATGTTAATAACTATGTAGGAACAATAGATGTAGGAACTACTGAAGCCGCTGGTCTTGCTGGTACGTTTATCAACTTTGATACCGGTGCTCGTGCGGCTTTTGGTGTTAATAATGTTGATTTGTTTAATAATATAACAGGATTAGCCGGAGCAGATGGTTCGGTTGATGGTGATGCCGATGGCGATGGTATCGGACAGCAGGCTAATGCTTTTGATCAGCGTGGTGGCTATATGCTTGATGTTGATGGTATGGCAAATGATTTTTCAAGTGTTGGTACTGCTGGTGCGATCGCTGCTGCTAATATTGATACTGCCGTCAATACAACTGCTGGTTTAACAGCTAATACCCGTTATAACACTCTTAATGCCGGTGCTGCTGGTGATGTCCGCGTTACTGCTCAGGTGTTTAATGCTGCTGCTGAAACAAGTGATGTGATTGCACGTTTTGGTGATATTACTCGTTCAAATGGCGTATCTTCACAGAATATAACTGGTGGTTCTGGCAACGACACATTTATCTTTGATGGTCAGGGTGTGAAGAACTCTGGTTATACATCAGGTGATACAGTTAAAGGCGGAACTGGTCTTGATACTTTGGTTATTGATGGACACACTGCTGCTGCAAAAGCTGATGGTACTGCAGGCGTTGGTGGTAATATTTCTGTTCAGAAATCTGAGTGGGATAACACCAGCGGTATAGATGTCCTTCGTCTTGCTGGTAACCAGGGAGTTGGTAACGGTGGCAATTTAGCTATTATTGGCTCTGATTCTGATTCTACATTACTCGGTTACTATATTGAGATTGATAATGATTTTGTAAGACAGGCTGATGCTGGTAACAACCTTAAGATTATAAGCAATGATGGAGATCTTTCAAATAACGTTGAATCTGATTTGATTTTGAATTTGCGTCCTCTTGCTCAGACATCTAATGTAGTCTTTGTTGGTGCAAATAGTAATGGTTTTATTGGTGTTGCTTCAAATCGCCTCCAGGTTGAAGATAATAGTGCTAATGGTGCTAATGCTCTGAACGGTGGAGATATTAATGTTGTTCAACTTTATACTGCTGCACAGTTTGGAACAACCGCTGCTGCTAATGCAGCGTGGGGTGCTGCTATTGCAGGCGGTACAGATGGTAACAACAACGTGCTTGAAGTGTTCAACACCGCTGATGTTTCAATAAATGACCTTGCTCAGGTGAAAAACTTTGGCAAAATTGAGGCTACTAATGATGTTTCTACAGCACAGACACTCAGACTTGTGCTCAATGACACTGTTGTAGATCAGATGGTTGATGCAAGCCATGGAGCTTCAGCAGCACAGACAGAAAGACTTGTTGTAGCTACTAACAACAACGCTAACGTTGCTGCTGCTGTTATGAATCTCAATCTTGATGCATCTGCTGTTACTAACAAGTTTGGTATTGATGTTTATCTTGACAGAACCACCACCAATACCCTTTCATTATCAGCAGGACAGGATCATGTTGTAATGCTTGGTAACTACACTGCTGCTCAGGCTGCTGCTTATGCAGAAGTTGGACCTGGCTTTAACGGTGCTAATGCAATAACAAATGCTATGTTGGTAGGTGAAGCTACTGGCGTTGATTATACTGGTGCTGATGGTATAGCAGGTACTGGTGATGATGTTCTGACTACTTACGCTGGACGCCTTATCTCCAATGGTGGTGCTGATATTCTTGAGGTATTTGGTGGTGTAGATTTTACAGCAATTCCTGCTGCTGATCTTGCTGGTTTCACAATCGTTGCCCACTCAAGTATCCGTTTAACAGCCGCCCAGATGGCAAATGTTACTGGTATTCAGTTTGTTGATGATGGTGTCGCTGCTGTTAATCACGGTTTAGCTGTTGTTGATGGTGCTGTAAATTTAAATAAAGTTGCTTTTGATAGTATTTCAGGTGATACTTTAACATATACTGGAACGGCTGCAGCAACGGGTACAGCTACTGTATCTGGTACGGCTACTCTGCTTGACGTTACTAGCGCTGGTGATTACACACCAGGAGAAGGTATTTTTATCTATACTCCAACTGTTGCGCAGTTTGTAGCTGCTACTAATAATGGCTACAATCCAGGAGACTCTGTAACTATTACAGATACAGGTGCTAACATTGCTGCAATCACTGTTGCCGATTTTGCAGCTTACACCAATGTAGATGCTTATGATGCTACAGATAATGCTTTAACATTAGACTTTGCAAGGTATAATAATGTAACTTCTGATAGACTATCTACTGATGATTTTGTAACCATATCTGATGCCAGTGCTAATATCAATCCAAATATTGCAGCTCTGTTTGATGACGCTAAGGTTGATTACATTGACGCTACAGATGCTCTTCCAATTTTTATTAACACTGACCAAGCTGCGGTAGCTGCTAATTGGGTTAAATTGGCAGATGCAGACTTAGCGCAGGTAGATTTTGCTGCTAATTATGCTGGTGGTTCTGTGTTTAATGGTGTTGGTGTAGCGGATATTCTTAATCTTGCTGCCGATACTAATGCTAATATGGACGCTATTATGTCAGCTAATGCTGCTGCTGTTGCTGCGGACGGTGATTGGTACTTTGATAATGCTACAGATGTATTGACATACTGGGACGAAGCAGGCACTCAAAAGACAGTTAGCTTAATTGGTGTAGCAACTCTTGGCGCTGTTGGTGATACATTGGTTGTTGCTACTATGGGATAATCTTTTGAATTTTTAAACTTTAACAAAAGTTAGTTATAACCCCGCTCTTTTATAAAGAGGGCGGGGTTTTTTTTATTGAAATTGTCTGAATCAGGATAGTCAGGATAGGGGGGATATTTCAGGATTTAAGTTATCCTGCGGTATCTTGTTTTTTATCTTGGGTATCCTGATTCTGAAATGGGGTGGTGGTTGTCTTTTTATCTGTTCGTAGTTATAATGAGATTATCCAATAAACTAATCAATAATGGAGGCTATTATGGGTTCAACTCACGTTACTGTTTCAGTAAATAATTTACGCAATGATGGAAAGACATTTGAATCTCAATTTTTAGTTGATACGGGTGCTATTGATTGTCTTGTTCCGACAGAGGCGCTATTAGCGGCTGGCGTAGAAATTGAGGGTAAAGATGTTTATGAATTAGCAGATGGTTCAGTCGTAGAATATCCTTATGGATTTGCACGTGTCTCATTTATGGGGGCAGAGACGGTTAGTCAGGTGATATTTGGCGAAAACGACTGTGAGCCTATTTTGGGAGTAGTTGCACTTGAGAATACAGGAATAGGCGTTGATCCAGTTACTCGTTCTTTAAGAAAAATGAGTGCAAAGCCTCTTAAAAGAATTGCAACAGATAGATAAGGGGAAACTGGGGCGTTTTTTTTGTCTGAATCACGGATTAATATGATTGCACGGATTGCACTGATTTTTTTAATCTGTGCAATCTTTTAATCTGTGGCAATCAGTGATTCTGAAATGGGGGAGCAGGAGGATTAGTGATAAGAGACTTAAAATACAAAGATATTACAGAAAAGATTATTGGTGCATCGTTTGAGGTTCATAAATTTTTGGGAAATGGGTTTCAGGAGGTTATTTATCAGAGAGCTTTAGCTTATGAGATGAAAAGGGCGGGACTGGAATTTGTCCGTGAGATTGAAAAAGAGATATTTTATAAAGATTGTCCTAAACCTGTTGGCACAAGAAGGGCTGATTTTGTTGTTGAAGATAAGGTGCTGGTAGAACTTAAAGCAATATCTCAACTTGAGAGTGTGCATGAGGCTCAGGTGTTGAACTATTTAAAGGCATATAAGATTGAGGTTGGTCTTTTGATTAACTTTGGCAGTAAAAGTATGGAGTTTAGACGGTTTGTGAATTAAGAATCACGGATTAAACTGATTGCACGGATTGCACTGATTTTTTTAATCTGTGGCAATCAGTGATTCTGAAATGGGAGTGGTTGTCTTTTTATCTGTTCGTAGTTATAATGAGATT